>JBCCZL010000090.1:0-21407 GCA_039187775.1 Myxococcota bacterium | reverse complement strand
TGAGGAGGACGTCGCTGATGTCCCGCGCCACCCGCCGGAGTCGTTCATTTGGCGCCCAGAGCGCCGACCGAACATCCTCGTCGAAAAGAATACCTCCTCGATCTCGTTCCTCTTCTCGCGGACCGAGGGCGGTAGCAATGAGGAGCGCGACGATCGCTCCCCCGGTGACGAAGTAGTTCGCCGGACCGAAGTCGATCCACTCCTCGGGCCAGAGAAAATCCGGGGGGGCCTCCTCGTCCTCGGGCTCGGTCGCATCTAGGACGGGCTCGCCGTCGACCGGATCGCGCTCCGCCAAAACTTCGGCCTCCGCCGCCGCGATCGCTTCGGCAAGCGGCTCATCGTCGGCGGCTGTGCTCTCTTCCGAGGCAGGGTTTTCGTCCGAGGCGGGGTCTTCAACCGAGGCAGGGTTTTCGTCCGAGGCGGGGTCTGCAACCGAGGTGTCTTCACCCGCTGCGCGTCCGTCTTCGTTCGGATCGGTGTCCCGATCGTTCGCTTCGTCCAGCTCCTGAGTGACGGCTTCGCCATTCGATGGTGGTTCGGACGGCGAGTTGTCCTCGTCCGCCTGAGCATGCGCGATGGCGCCAAACGATGGGGCCAGTACAGTGCCGGCCAGAACGAGAAGGGATGCCCAACCAATGCTGCGTGGGAGAATCTGCTTCAAGCCGGGGAGAATACGGGAGAGCGACCGAAGACGGAATATAAGAATCCCGGGCAAAACTCGCGGAGTTGGGACTTCGCATCACACCGCGAGACGCGCGTGTGCACGACCGATGTCGTCAACATTGTGTCGAGAATTCGATCGGCCGACGCATCGATTCGCCCCCCCACAGCGCCTCCGAAAACGCGGTCGCGCTGTGCCCCTTCCGTAAATATGCTCTTCCAGCTTCAGGTTCGTGCGGTCGTCGAAGGGCTTTCCGAG
Organism: Myxococcota bacterium; assembly: GCA_039187775.1. GTDB lineage: Bacteria > Myxococcota_A > Polyangia > Polyangiales > JBCCZL01 > JBCCZL01. The sequence continues at coordinate 20,488 of JBCCZL010000090.1, read as the reverse complement.
CGGCCGCCGCGAGGGCCACCGCACTATCGTCGGCGGCGACTTCAACGACATGCCGAAGCGGAAGCCCGCCGGTGGCCCGGGGCACCGTAGCCACCGGAAGTCCCCGAGCGAGCGCATCGAGGAGCTTGATGGGCACTCCACCGGGAAGACGTCGCGGCACCAGCGCGACATCGGTCACTGCGGCCCACTGCTTTCGCGTGCCCTCGCCCTTCATCGGGAGGACCCGAACTCGGGTGCCCACCCCTCCCGAAACCGCGCGCTCGAGCAGCGGGCAAGTGTCCGAGGCGGTGTGCACCACAAGAAAGGCACTCGGTAGGAGCACCAACACTTCCAAGAGATCCTCCCACCCCTGATAGGCATCGAGATTGCCCGAGTACCCGAGGACCGGCACGGATTCGGGGATTCGGAGCTTCTCCCGGGCCCCCCCGACCGGCTTGCCCAAAAGGCGTTCGGGCCACGGCACTGGCACGTAGTCCACCGGGCGGTCCGCGGAGGCCGAAAGCTCCTCGACGAGTGCAGGCACCACTGCCACCACCCGCGGGGCCCGTTTGCAAAGGACGCCGTCGAGGGTTCCGCCAAGTGCCTCCCAGAGCCACGGCCGGTCGACCCCCCAAAGGCGGTAGCCTGGGAGCTCGCTCGTGAGCGAGGTGTGGGCGAAGAAGACCCAGTCCGGTACTCGATCGAGCAGTGCGCAGAGTGCCGCTTCGACATGATGGGCGACCACGACCTGCCCCTCGGCGCGCCGATGAAGCGCCCGTCCAAGCGCGACATCCTGCCGGAGTTTGGTCAGGGAGGGTCCGGAGCGAAACTGCGACCGACGAAGGGGTCGGCCCGCGAGATAACGCGGGTAGCGGGCCTCGATCGCGAACTGTCCTTCGTCGTAGGTGAGAAGCGCAGCATCGGAGCCGGATTCGATTTCCGCCTCCAGCATTTGGTGAAGCGCCGCCTGCGTTCCTTGGTGCGTGGGAAAGGGAAGCGCCGCGACGTGAAGCACGCGACGCGGTCTCGGGGATCGCCTCACTCCACGTACCCGAGGGCTCGGAGCCGCTCCTCGACCAGCGACTCGCGGCCTCGACGCCGAGGCGCAGGAACCACCGGGGGAAGCGAAGCGAACCCGTTCGATGTCGAACGGCCCGCGAGGGTCTCCCACAGTACGCGTCCCGCAAACTGCGGCGGCACTTCTACCTCCATGCGATGAAGAAGTGTCGCGGTGGCATCCGCCATCGCCGCCTCGACTTCTCCGCGGGGGGCAACCTTTGGTCCCCGCGCAATGAAGATGCCGTGTGACCGGTGGCTCCCAGGAAGCGAGCGGCCCTTCCGGCCGAGGTACTCCTCGGGGGCGAGCTTGCGAAACGCGCCGATGCCGTGCGGTGCGGTCGCAGAGGGCTGGAGGTTGTAGCTGTAGTCGCCGTCGAGGTGAAGTTCGACGACAAGATCCGGCGCTCGGTCCCGGAACGGCCCTTCGAAGAGATCTTCCCGCCGATGGACCGCCCGCACCACCGGCCCGCCCGACCACGGATCCTCGAGGGCATAAAGGGCCGCTCGAATTTCGGCAATGACCGAAGCTCGCTCGGCATCGGTCACGACACCCTCCGGGTCCCGGCCCCGAAGATTCAGATGGACGGCAGGAAAGTAGTTCAGCTCGTCACTGAACGCTTGGGTGCGCGACATGTCGATGCCCCCAAACCGAACTTGCGCCTCGAGCTCGCCGGCCAAACGCTTCTTTCCAAACGCAAACGCACGCTGCCGGACCGCCGGAGGAAGACGAGTGAGCGCAAGCTCTTTGGCCACCACCGCGATCCGATCTCGCCAGCGCTTCGGACGGAACGTGAGGAGGCCCGCGTCGGCGAGTACTCGGTTGAGATAGACCACCTTGTCGGACGATCCACCAAAGCCGTGATCGCTGACCACGGTGAGCTCGACGCCGGGTCCGGCCGCTTCGGTGAGCGACCCCAGAGCTTCGTCGAGCGCACGGTATACCCGGAGGAGTCCTTGCTGCTCCGCCGCGCTCGTTCCCCGTGGATGGCGAGGTGAAGCGGGATCGCTGAGCGACCAGAGGTAGTGGCCTCCGGTGTCGCTCTCCCCGAAGTAGGCCGCGAAGAGATCCCACGGTTTCCGGTCGAGCACCCAACGAAAGAGGCGGAGCTTTCGTTCGATGCGAGCCTCCAAAAGTCCCGGAAGCGAGCGATGCCAGTCTGGCCGATCCGCATCGAACTCGTTGACATCGTCGAAGCGAAGCGGACCAAAGCGATGCTGGAGCTCGCGATGGAACGACGCCGGCCATACGAACGAGGCATCGGCTTCGAACGCCACCGGGGAGTCCCACCCGCTCATGAAGACGCCGTGCTGAAGCCGCTCCGGCGGCCAGGTGCCAGGAAACCCGAGCATCGCGACGGAGCGGCCGAGCGCGTCGAGACGAGCGCCGATCGTGGGAACTTCTCGAATCGTCCCCGCCGCGAACTCGAGGCGATAGCCCTGACGGAGCGTGAAGTCGAACACCCCGTGGACGCCCGGGTCGGTGCCCGTCAGAAAGGTCATCCAGTTGGGAAGCGTGGCCGGAGGCTGCACGCTCTGGAGTGGCGCATAGACTCCGGCCGCCATGTGCTCGTGCAGCACCGGCAACTCGCTTGGGCCAAACCGTCGAATGAGATCGAGATCGGCGCCATCGAGGCCGACAACCAGATGGCGCGCGCTCATCAAAGGATCCTTGTCCAGCCGTCACTCATCTCGCCGCCATTCATCGAGTGGTTGTTCATTGCGACGTTGTTTATCGAGAAGTGACTCATCAACACGTCCTCATCGAATCACTGAACCTTCGAGCGACGGGCCGTTTAGGCCGAGGTGATGAAGCACCGTCGGCGCGATGTCGAGCAGAGAGGCCGGGGTCTTGGTGCCGGGTTCGCTCGACGGGGCAAGGACATACACGCCATCCCAGTCGTGATTGCAGCCATCCGGGCCACTGTCGTTTTCCATCTGAAACAGGGTGTCTACTCCCACTCGGCCAATGCTTCGGTAGTCGAGATCGCCGATAAACGCCATGAGGTCGGGCGGCATTCCTCGCGCGACCGGAAAATCCCGAAGCGGTCGAACCACCTGAGTCGAGATCGAGTCGCGATTTGGGCCCGGAAGCTCCACGAGCCCACGCTCGAGCTCCGCAAGGAGACCGTTGACATCGCGGGGTGAGACGATCCCCGCCGGTTCACGCCCGCGAAGGTTCACGAACAACCGCGCGTAATAACCCCCGGTCGCCCACACCCGGGTGCGGCGCCAATCGACGAGATCGTGGGTCAACGGCGTCGGTGCGGCGGGCGCTTCACGGAGCGCAAGGTAGCCTTCGTCGATGAGCCACTGATTGATGCAGAAGGCGCCGCGCATCGCCTTGGCGCCATGGTCGCTCACGATGAGCACCGTGGCACTCGGAACGAGCGCGATAGTCTTGCCGATCTCCGCGTCGAGAAACGTGTAGTAGCGTTCCGCCTCACTCTGAAACACATCGTCCGGGTCATAGCGAGGATGCGTCGAGTCGAAGGTCTGCCAGAAGGCATGATGAAAGCGATCCGGACCAAGCTCCACCATCATGGTAAGGTCCGGCGAGTCATCGACGAGCACCGACCGGGCCATCGCGAAGTGCTGCCGCCCCATCGCGTAGATTTCGTCGAGGACCCGCTCCCGATCTGACGAGCGAAACTCGGGGACATCGATGCGCAGGGGGCCGAACTTCTGCTCGAATGCCCCTCGCCGCTCCGGGGGAAAGGCCCAGTCGCTGTCCGGGCCCGGCGTGAGACAGCCGCCCACCACGACACCGTTGACGGGGCGTGGGGGAAAGGAGAGCGGAACAAAGAGCGATGCGACCGAGCGCCCGGCCTCCGAAGCGTAGTCGAAGATCGTCTTGGCCCGGAGGTCCCGACCGGTCGCGAGGCGAAGGTTGTAGCTTCCTGCAACGCGATTGCGAAAGCCGTAGAGACCAAGGCGCCCCGCGTCCAGACCGGTGACCATCGACGCCCACGCCGGAACGGTGATCGGCGGCACGATGGATCGAAGTGGGCCGAATGTCCCCCGCTCGATGAGCGCTTGGACGACGGGCATCCTCGGAAGAAAGCGTTCGAAGAGCAACGACGGGGGCACACAGTCGAGCCCGATGACCAAGACTTTCTTCGACACCTCGGCGCGGATACTACAGATCGCGCGCTTCGGAGGCTCGACCGTTTGACGCCGATGCGTCTCTGGACTTGGTCCGCCCTCGGGCCTCGGGTTCGCGGCCCGGAGAGTGTGATCGGCCTGATTCCTGGCTATCCTTCGGCGGCGATGGCCGATCTAGTGCCGAATTGCCCCGTCCATCCGGAGGTCCCGGCGACGGGCACCTGCGAGCGCTGCGGTAACTTCATGTGCGGCGAGTGCGTCGGCCAGATCGCGCAGGGAACGGTCTGCCGAGCCTGCGAGATTCGGATCGCCAGCAAGGGCAAGCTCGCGCAGGTTCCGAAGGTGGGGATCGGGCTCATTGTTCACGGGGTCCTCCTCTGCTGCATGAGCGTGCTCAATGTGGTGGGCGCCGTCTTCTATTATTTCTTCTTTCAAAGCCTCGACATGCCCAACGCCGAACAGCAGGCCATCCTGCTCGCTTCGGTGTTCGCCATGAACTTCTTTTTTCACCTGATCCCCGGCGTCCTTCAGATCATGGCGGGGATCAAAGTGCAGAAGTACCAAGGCCGGATCTTCGCGCTCGTGGCGTTGGGCTCCGGCGTGCTCACCGCCCTCGGCTGTTACTGCTTTCCCACCGCGATCGGCCTGACGATCTGGGGGCTGGTGGTGTTGCTCTCCGACGGCGTGGAAGACTCCTTCAGCTAACCGAGGAATCATGGAAACGAAAATCGAGACAGTCGCGGTCGTAGGTGCGGGCACGATGGGCCACGGCATCGCCCAAGTGGCGGCGGTCGCCGGCTGTCAGGTTCGAATCACGGACGTCGATGCGAACACGCTCTCTGCGGGAATCGAAAAGATCGGCAAGAGCCTCGACAAGCTCGTCAGCAAAGAGCGCATCAGTGCCCGCGACGCCGACGCCGCGCGAGCCGCCATCACGCCCGCCGCCTCACTGGAAGAGGCCGCCAAGGATGCCGACCTTGCCGTCGAAGCGATCCCGGAGCGGATGGAACTGAAGCTCGCCACCTTCGAAGCGCTCGACAAAGCCACCCCCGATCACGCGATCCTAGCGAGCAATACTTCTTCGCTCAGCGTCACCGAGATCGCTGGCGCGACCCAACGACCGGCGCAGGTGGTTGGGCTCCATTTCTTCAATCCAGTTCCCCTGATGAAGCTCCTCGAGATCGTGCAGGGCCTCCGCACCTCCGACGAAGCGGTCAAACTTGCCCGGGGCTTCGCCGCCCGGATCGGCAAGGAACCGATCGTGGTCCGAGACTGGCCGGGGTTTGCGACGAGTCGGCTCGGGGTTGCCCTCGGTGCGGAAGCGATTCGCATGCTCGAAGCGGGGGTCGCCTCTGCCGAGGATATCGATAAGGCGATGGAGCTCGGCTACCGGCACCCGATGGGTCCGCTGCGTCTCACCGACCTCGTGGGACTCGACGTTCGCCTCGCGATCCTAGAGCATCTCCACCGAGAGGTCGGAGAGCAGTTTCGCCCGCCGACCCTCCTCCGCCAGATGGTCCGCGCGGGAAAGCTCGGTCGAAAGAGCGGCGAAGGCTTCTATCGGTACTGACGCTAGATGATGTTCAGCATCCCGCAGGACACATTCTGTCCGGCGACGGTAGCTGAAACTGCGCCCCCATTCGAGTTGGCGGGGACTTGCACACGAACCTGGCCACTGTTGCGCGCGGAGACGGCGCCGATCCGGCCGCCGATCCGAATGACCGTCGCTTCGCCGATCCGGATTCCCTGAAGCGTGATGTAGCCGCCGCGAGGCGCGCGCGTGGTGTTGAGCCGACAGCTTGGCCGCGCGGTGCCGACCTGGGCAACGTTTCCCGCGACGGTAGCACCCGGACGACCCGGCTGTGCGACCACCGCACCGGCGGCGACGGCAGGTCGCCCCGGTTGCGCGACCACCGCGCCAGGCCGAGCCACGGGAGCGACGGTCCCCGGCCGAGCGACCACGGTGGCGGGGCGCCCAGTCGGGGCCACGACGCCGGGTTGCGCCACTACCGTTGCCGGACGCCCCGTCGGGGCCACCGCTCCCGGCCGCGCGACCACCGTTCCGGACACCCCGGGACGCGTGGGGGTCACCGTCACCGTGGTCGCCGGTCGGCTTCCCGGGACCGTGTTCGGAGGCTGCGTAACGACGCGAGTCGTCGGCTGGTTGACCGTCACGGGTCGCACGCCGGGTTGCGCCACCACTCGCCCCGATGGAGTGCCCGCCTGGCCCGCTACGTGGACCGTATTCGGTGTGACATGGCCCGGAGAAACATGGCGCGGAGCGACATGCTGCGGATGCGTGTTGGCGTGAACGGTGGGCCGCGTCGCGTAAGTGCCGGTAGGTCGCGCGCTGACATGCACTACGTTGGGCTGCACATACTGGGCGGGTGGCGGAGTATTCGCGCGGCGCCAATGACCCGGATGGTAGTTGTATCCTCCGGACGTGTTCACGGCGACCGGATCGGTCCATACATAGCCCGGCCGGGGCGTCTCCCATCGGCCATCGACCCACACCCACCGATTCTGCCAATCCCAATGACCCGCCACCCAAACCGAGTTCGTCTGCGGCTGCGCGGGGCGCACCGCCACGGGCGCCCGCACGGGCGGGGGAGCCGATCGAACGTGCACCTGGGAGGGCTGGCCGTACTCGATCTGCGCCTGCCCGGTGACGTAGCAGCCGCTCATCATGAGCGCCCCGGAGACCAAGAGAATATGAAGGGTACGGGTCATCGAGATGGCCTTTCCTGCGCGATTTCGCCACCAATGGTACGTCGGCAACGCACCAGATATTCACGGAAACTATGAGGTTCAGCCGCCGAACGCAAATCCCCGGCCGGGCGGTTCTATTGGTCGTGGGGCGCGATCTGGGACCGGGCAACCCCCACCAGGTCCTGAAGTGTGTGCCGGATCGCGATCGCGTCGTCCTTGGCTCGTCCGGGTGAACGCGGCTCTCCGATCGCCACCCCAATAGGGACCCTCAAGTGGGAGGCGAGTCGGCGATAGTGGGTGCCCGCCGAATGTCGAAACCACTCGACACCCAGAGGATATGCAAGGCCCACCGGCACGATGTCGACGTCGAGGCGTTGGCTCGCGAGGAACGCACCCACATGAAGCGGTCGAACATGATCGCCCACAAAGGTCGTCCCTTCGGGAAACACCAACACGGTGCGTCCGCCCTTGAGTGCGGTCCGAAGCGCACGAATCGCCTGAGCACCGCTTCGCCGATCGCGGCGATCGACGAACACCGTTTGGGCGTCCCGAGCTGGGACATTGATCAGCGGCCATCGCGCAATGTCGCCTCGCGCGAGAAAACTCCCACCAAACAGACTCCAAAGTACTAGAATGTCGAAAGCGGTGCGGTGGTTCGCAACGACGAGGCGGCCCTTTGCACGAAACTCGGGCGGCGATCCCACAATCGTCGGTCGACCTCCAAGCAACCGGAGGGTGCGGCGCGCCCACGGCACGAGATGTCGTTGAAAGGTCTCGCCCGGCTCGTCGGTGGCGCGCATGTGCACGCGTGCCACTCCGTAGGAAGTCGCGGTAAAGGCGGTGACGGCCACCCCGCGGGTGAGTGGCATCATCGAACGAAGCAAGCGAGGTCGGGTCGTCGTACCCATGACGGTTTGCCTACCCCTTGGCTGCTTTCGATGGCAAGCTTTGATCGTGGACCATGGACTCAAAGCCTGTTTCTTAGTGGCTTCTCCATCGCTCCAGTGCCCTTTCTTTAATCACACCGTGGTTCTGCTCGTGGATCACCGCGACGACGGGGCCCTCGGCTTCGTCGTGAACAAGCCATCGGACGTCGACTTCGAAGAAATCCTCGATCAGATCGGTCTTGAAGACGCCACGATTCCCGGCAGTACCGCGGTCATGCTCGGCGGTCCGGTGTCGCCCAATACCGGGTGGGTGGTGTTCGACCCCACTCGCAAGTGTGCCGACCGGGAGGGCGTGCTCGTGGTGGGCGACAAGACCGTCGAGCAGGTTGGCGTCAGCGCAAACATGGATCTCCTCGAAGACATCGCCAAGGGCGACGGTCCCTCCCGGTTCGTGATGATGCTTGGCTACGCGGGTTGGGGGCCGGGACAGCTTGATGACGAAATCCGAGACGGCGCCTGGATCCCCGTCGACCTGGACCCGAAGCTCGTATTCGAAACGCCGGTCGACGACCGCTGGAACGCGGCGCTGTCGACGTTGGGCATCGACCCCGCGCGCGTGGTGTCCGGACCGGCCGTCGCGTAGCGACTCTCCGACTCCATGGAAACCGACGCGTTTCTCCTGACTCGTCGCTGGCGAGACACCTCCGGCGGGGTCGAACTCACCTACTGGGCGACCAGCCCCGAGGGCCCGCTCCGCCTCCGCTTCCCCAACGAGCGCGCCGTGCTCTTTGTCGAAGCGGGCACCAAAGTCGAACGGGGGGACCGGCAGCCCTCGGACCTCCGAAGTCTTCGAGGATCCGAAGTCGACGCGGTGTACTTCGATGCTCAGGCGGCGCTTGTCCAGGAACGCACTCGGCTCTGGGAGGACCTTCGGCCACCGATGGAGTCGGACATCAAGCCCGCCGACCGGTTCCTGATGGAACGCTTCATCACCGGCGCCTGCCGGGTGCGCGGCACGCCGCAGAAGCGAAGCGGGTATCTCGAACTCCGGGGACCAAAAATTCGTCGCTCCGAGTATCGGCCCGATCTTCGTCCTTTCTCCTTCGATATCGAGACCGACGGTGCGGACGGCAAACTCCTGTCGATCGCCGCGGTCAGTCCAGGCCGCTCGGAGGTCTTTCTCCTCGGCCCCGGGCCCGAGCTCGCGAACGTTGCACGCTTTGATGACGAGTCGCAGCTCCTCGAGGCATTTGCCAGCCATCTCCGCCAGATCGACCCAGATGTGCTTCTTGGATGGAATCTCATCGAGTTCGATCTCCGCTACCTCCTCGAGCGTGCGGAGCGCCTCGGTGTCTCGTTCACCCTCGGTCGCGACGCGGGCCGTTCCGTGGTCCTCGCGCCACGCTCCTCGACGCAGCCGTATGTGGCGAGGATTCCCGGACGGGTGGTGCTCGATGGGATCGCGCTTCTCCGCACCGCCACCTACAGCTTCGAACAGTTCGGTCTCGGTTATGTCGCCCAGCAGCTTCTCGGAAAGGACAAGGCGATCGCCGCCGACGGGAACGATGGCGAAGCCAAGGTTGCGGAGATTCGACGCATGTACCGCGAGGACCAGGCGGCGTTGGTTCAGTACAACCTCTCCGACGCCCAGCTCGTCCAGGAGATCTTCGATCACACCGACCTTCTTTCGTTCGCGGTGGAGCGCCAGTTCCTCACCGGCCTTCCCCTCGACCGACAGGGAGGCTCCGTGGCGGCTTTCGATCACCTGTACCTGCCGAGACTTCATCGCGCGGGTTACGTCGCCCCGGACGTGGGTCCAGGCCTCGCCGCCGAAATCAGCCCCGGTGGATATGTGCTCGACAGCGTGCCTGGGCTGTACCGGAATGTGCTCGTCCTCGACTTCAAGAGTCTGTACCCCAGCATCATCCGGACGTTTCGAATCGACCCGCTGGGGATGGCGGTTCCCGGCGAAACCCCGATCGAAGGGTTTGACGGAGCCGAATTCTCACGGGAGACGCATATCCTCCCCGGCCTCATCGAGGAGCTATGGGAAGCGCGCGACAAGGCCAAGCGGGACTCCAACGCGGCGTTGAGTCGTGCGATCAAGATCTTGATGAACTCGTTCTACGGCGTTCTCGGCACCACGGGCTGCCGCTTTCATAGCCACCGCCTCGCGAGCTCGATCACGCGTCGGGGTCACCAAATTCTCAAGGAGAGCCGCCACTATATCGTCGACCGGGGCCATCCTGTGATCTATGGCGACACCGATTCGCTGTTCATCGACCTGAGCGAACTTTCGTCAAGTGAACGGGCGGTCGAAGTCGGGCTCGACCTCGCTCGGGAGCTCACGACCTGGTGGGCGGAGCGAATCCGGACGGAACACGGGGTCGATAGCGCGCTCGAAATGGAGTTCGACGTCCTCTACGAACGCTTTTTCATGCCGACCACCCGCGGGGCCGACGCGGGGAGCAAGAAGCGCTACGCGGGACTTCCCCACGGCAAGCACAAAGTGGTCGTCCGCGGCCTCGAGGCGGTGCGGAGCGACTGGACCCCATTGGCCCGGCGCTTTCAGCGCGAGCTCCTGCGTCGGGTGTTCACCGACGAAGCCTACGAAGACTACTGCCAGCGCGTGGTCAACGACATGTATGAGGGAAAGCTCGACACCGAGCTGGTCTACCGGAAACGACTCCGACGCGACCTCGACGAGTACACCGGAGCGATGCCTCCGCACGTCGTCGCGGCCAAGAAGCTTGGAAAGCGCCTTCGGTTCATCCAGTACGTGATCACCACTCGCGGGCCCGAGCCGATCGAACGGCTCGAGTCGCCGGTCGACTACGATCACTACTTCAAAAAGCAGCTCGGACCGGTGGCCGACGGGGTGCTTCGCTGTTTCAAAACCAACCTCGACCGGATCGCCGGGCGTCAGCTGTCGCTGTTGTGATTCGGTATTGGCACGGTGCCCTCCTCGGGGTTCTTCTTGGAAGCCTTCTTCTCGGCGGAGCGGCCGGCTGCGCCGCGGCGATCCTTCCAGAAACCCGTCCTCTCAGGTCGGCCGATGCGATCGTGGTCTTGGGGAATCGGCCGCCGGTCCAAGACGGCGCCATTGCCCCCGAACTTCGCCGCCGGGTGGAAGCGGGAGTCGCGCTCTATCAGCGAGGTCTCGCGCCGCTCCTCGTTTTCACCGGGGGTCCGGCGGGCGAGCATGTCGAAGCGGACATCGCCGCCCGGCACGCGCTGGCGCTCGGGGTGCCGGAGAGCGCGATCCGTCTCGAACGCCACTCGCAGGACACGATCGGAAACGTGACCGGCGCCATGACGATCCTCTGCGAGGGGGGCCGGTGCCGGCCGGCCATCATCGTGGTGAGCTCGCCTTATCATCTTCAGCGGGCAAAGTGGCTCTTCGAGTGCGCAGGGGCGGAAACCCAGCTCTCGGGCACCGAGATCCCCGACGACGGCACCTACCGCACCGGGTTTGTGATTCGCGAGTACTTCGTTCGAATCTACTACCTTTTTATCGACTACTGCGCCCGCGCGGCTGGCGACCCAGCCCCCGAGAACTACTCCGACATCCTGCGCTGAGGGCGACGCTTCGCTACCCTTGCCCGCCATGTCCACGACGCCGAAGCCGCGACCTCCGAGCACCTCTCGCACGATGATGACCGAGCTCGTCTTGCCGCCCCACGGCAACGCCGTGGGGACGGCGTTCGGCGGCACCATCCTCTCCTGGATCGACGTGTGCGCCGGGATCGCGGCACAGCGGTTTTGTGGCCACGTCGCGGTCACCGCCGCGATCGACGAAATGCAGTTTCTCGCCCCGGTCCACGTGGGTGACGTCGTTTCCCTGACCGGCTTTGTCAATGCGTCGTTTAACACCTCGATCGAGGTCGAGGTGATCGTTGAAAAGGAGCCGCCCGAGAGCCTTGAACGAACCCTCTGCGCCGATGCGAAGCTGACCTTCGTCGCCATTGACGCAGACGGCCGACCCGCCCTCGCGCCGCCCGTCCAGTGCGAGACCCCGGAAGAACACCAGCGCTACCAAGAGGCCCTCGAGCGACGCAATCAGCGACTCGAGCGGAAACGGTCACGAAGGGCACGGGCCAATAGCTGAGCCTGGGCGCTATGGCGAATCGCATTCTCATCATCTTCGCGCACCCCGCGCTCGAGCGCTCCCGAGTGCACCGACGCCTCATCCAGGTTCCCCGGTCGATGTCCGGCGTCACCGTGCATGACCTGTATCAGTGTTACCCGGAGTTTTATCTCGACGTGGACCGGGAGCAGGGGCTCCTGCTCGAACACGATGTGGTGGTGTTTCAGCATCCGTTCTACTGGTACAGCGCTCCGGCCATCGTCCGGCAATGGCAGGACATGGTGCTTCAACACGGCTGGGCGTACGGCAGCGAGGGGACCCAGCTCCGCGGCAAAGGCACGATGCACGTCGTGAGCTGCGGCGGCGGCAAAGCCGCCTACCGCGCCGGCGGCCACAACCGATTCTCGATCGGCGAGTTTCTCCGACCCTTCGAGCAAACCGCCGCGCTCTGCGGAATGCAGTGGCGCGCCCCGTTCGTGGTGTTTGACACGCTTCGCCTCCCCACAGAACAGATCGACGAGCACTGCGGTCGCTACGAGGCACTCCTCACCGAGCTCCGAGAGGCTCCGTTCGAAACGCCCGCGGCGAGGGGACCCGAGTAATGCACGGCGAGGGCTTCTTTTTTCAGGCGTTTGTGTACCTCGCGGCCGCGGTGATTTCGGTGCCGATCGCCAAGCGACTCGGCCTCGGGTCGGTCCTTGGTTATCTTCTTGCCGGCGTGGCGATCGGTCCGTTCGCCCTCGGCTTCATCGGCGAGGAAGGCCAGGACGTCATGCACTTCGCCGAGTTCGGCGTGGTGATCATGCTCTTTCTTGTGGGCCTCGAGCTCGAGCCGTCGCTCCTCTGGCGCATGAAGGTTCCGGTGCTCGGCCTGGGAGGCCTCCAGGTGTTGGCGACCGCGCTCCTCATCATGGCCGTCGCCCTCGTCGCAGGCCTCCGCTGGCAGGAGGCGTTGGCGATCGGCATGACGCTCGCTCTTTCTTCGACCGCGATCGTCCTTCAAACGCTCCAGGAAAAAGGCCTGATGAAGTCGGCCGCGGGCCAGAGCTCTTTCGCGGTCCTGCTGTTTCAAGACATCGCGGTGATCCCGATGCTCGCCCTCTTTCCGTTGCTTGCAACGGGCGTCGCCACGGGAGAAGGCGATGACGGACACCACGCCACCTGGGTGGATGGCCTTCCCGGTTGGGCGCAGACCCTCGTGGTTCTCGGCGCGGTGGCGGGCCTGGTCATCGGCGGCCACTACGCGATCAAGCCGTCGTTCCGACTCATCGCGCGCACTCGAATGCGCGAGGTTTTTGTCGCCGCGGCGCTTCTGCTGGTCATCGGCATCGCGCTGCTCATGAGCCAGGTGGGGCTCAGTCCCGCGCTCGGGACCTTCGTCGCCGGAGTGGTGCTCGCGAACAGTGAGTACCGACACGAGCTCGAGAGCGACATCGAGCCCTTCAAGGGGCTGCTCCTCGGGCTCTTCTTCATTGCCGTCGGCGCGTCGATCGACTTCCGACTGATCTCGGGGAACCCGGGCCTCATCGCGGGACTCGTGGTCGCGCTGATCGCGGGCAAGTTCATCGTTCTGTTGGTCCTCAGTCGAATCTTCCGCCTGGGAACCGACCAGGGCCTGCTCTTTTCGTTTGCCCTCGCTCAGGGTGGAGAGTTTGCGTTTGTGCTCTTTTCCTTTGCCGAACAGAGCCAGGTGTTGACGTCAGAGCGCACCGCACCGCTCGTCGCCGCCGTCGCGGTCACCATGGCGCTCACCCCGCTCCTCATGCTCTGTTTCGAAAAGCTCATCCAGCCTCGCGTCGGCACCAAGAAGAGTGACAAGCGCGCGTTCGACGCGGTCCACGGCGACGCCGAGGTGATCATCGCGGGGTTTGGTCGCGTGGGGCAGATCGCCGGACGGCTCCTCACCACCCAGGGCATTCCCACCACAGTGCTCGAGTACGATTCGGACCAGGTCGATCTTCTACGGAAGTTTGGCCGCAAGGTGTTCTACGGCGACGCGAGCCGTTACGATCTTCTGGCGTCCGCGGGTGCCAACGACGCCAAGGTGTTGATCCTCGCGATCGACCGACCCGAAAAAACCCTCGAGCTGGTTCACACCGTCAAGAAGCACTTCCCGAACCTCAAGATCATTGCCCGGGCCACCGGTCGAGTCGCCGCCTACGATCTCCTCGACGCCGGGGTGGAGCACGTATACCGGGAGACCTTCGATTCAGCACTCCGCATGGGCGTCGCCGCCCTCGAAGCGCTCGGCCACCGCCGCTACCGCGCCCAGCGAGCCGCCCTTCTGTTCCGTCGCCAGGACGAGGCGCTGGTCCGCGAGCTCGCGAGCCGCCGCAAGGACGATGACTTTATCGATATCGCCCGCGCGCGGGGCGCCGAAGAAGAAAAGATCCTTCGCCGCGACTTCGAACGGGAGAATCCGATGAACGAAGAGGGCTGGGACACCGACTCGCTAGCCGAGGACTTCGGCGACCGAGCCGACTCCACTTCGGGCGTCGACAACTGAACTAAAACCACGACGAAAGCCCAAGGATTTCGTCGTAGTTCAGGTCAGCGATTCAAAGCTCGCTGAGCGCTCGCTGAACTCGGGCCCGATCGATGTCGCCCCGGGCCCGAAGCGCCCGCTGGTAATAGCTTCGAGCCTGAGCTCGGTCCCGGCGCGCCGCCATCGCGTCCCCGTAGAGCGCGAGCGCCTTCGCGTTTTCGGGGTGGACCCGAAGCACATTGTCGAGGAAGCCGACGGCGAGAACGTCGCGGTTCTTTTCAAGCGCGAGCTCCGCCGCAGCGAGAAGAGGCCGAGGATTTCGCGGGTTCAGCCCGGCCGCTCGCCGGTACTCTGCAAATGCCTCCTCGGTGCGCTCGGTTGCGCGATAGGTGTCGGCAACCCCGAGCACCGCGGGGAACATATTGGGGACTTGCTCGAGCGCCCGCTCGAACGACGCGATCGCTTCCTCGAACTCTTCGGCGTGAAGGTGGCAGCGCCCGAGTCCCACGTGCGCGTCGGCATAGTCATCGGACAGCCGAAGGGCTTCCGTAAACGACTCTCGCGCCGCGGCGACATCATCGCTTCGAAGCAGCGCTCGACCGAGGACCATATGCGCTTCGGGCCAGGTGGGCCGCGCGGTGGCCGCCGCGCGGAGGTACGCAAGCCCTTCGCTCACCGGAACCGTCGAACCAAGATAGAAGTTGGTATCGGGAGAGGTTCGGTCGAGTTCATAGGCTCGTCGAAACTGCGCGATCGCGTCGCTCCGGCGTCGCTGCGAAAGATACGCCTGGCCGAGACCGACGTAGGGCCGCGGCGAACTCCCGTTGGCCGACGTTGCCCGACGGTACGCGGCCTCGGCGTCTTCGATCGCGCCCCGCAGCCGATGCGCGTCGCCGAGGGCCACCAGGGCTTCGAAGTTGTTCGCATCCGCAGCGAGCGCCGCCTCGATGGACTCGAAGGCCCGGGCCGACCGGTTCCACACGAGAAAGGTCCGCGCCATGCAAACGTGAAAGAGCACTGTCGCTCCATCGATTCGCTCGAGCGGTCGGCAGGCCGCCCGCGCTTGCCGGTAGTCTCCGCTCCGAAATGCGACTCGGGCCACATTGAACTGCGCCTCCGCGGTTCGTTCGATGCGTACCGCGGACTGAAACGCCCCCCGGGCCTCGCGGTACTGACCCGCGCGAAGCAGCGCCTCGCCATACGCGGTTTGAGCCGCCGCGTCGTTCCGGTTGGCGCGGGCTGCCGCTTCCAGGGCCGACAAATCCTGGGCGCTGGCCGTCGATAGTCCAGAAATAGCGAGGGCCATGGCCCCAAAGGCAATCAGACGCACGGAGACTCTCCTTTACGGGGGCCGAGCACGGAGACCGGAGCCCGAGCTCCCGATCGACGGAGGTTATGCCCTATTTCTTCAATCGGGGCCAAAGGCTGGCCGTGGCACTCCGTGGGGTTCCGGGCTACGTTCCCGCCGATGGCCCCGCTCCGCGCTCCTTTTCTTCTCTTTCCCGCGCTCTTCGCCGCGATCTTCCCCGCCTGCGGGGGCTCCCAGAGCTCCGGCCGCAACCTGAGCTACGGAGACAACGCCCGCGAGGCCTACGAAGCGGCGTACGCCGACTTCGAAGACGAGGACTGCCTGCAGGCCACCGAGGCGTTTCTCCGGGTCCGCCGGGAGTTTCCCTACAGCCGCTACGCCGCCCTCTCCGAGCTCCGCGCCGCCGACTGCCTGTTCATCGAGGACAAGTTCACTGAGGCCATCGCCGCGTATCGCCGTTTCGTGCGCAACCGCCCATCGCACCAGGAAGTGCCCTACGCGCGGTTCCGCATCGCCGAGAGTTACTACGAGCAGATCCCGACGGACTGGCTCCTCTCTCCTCCGGCCCACGAGCTCGATCAGGGGCCCACTCGAGAGGCGGTCCGCCAGCTGCGCCGGTTCATCCTCGACTATCCCGAAGACGACCGGGTGAGCAAGGCCGAGGAGCTGTCCAAGCAGGCCCTCGCCCTCCTCGCCCGCCACGAGCTCTATGTCGCCGAGTTCTACCTGGACCTCGACCAGCCGGAGGCGGCGATCGGTCGGCTTCAGACGCTGGTTCGGGCCTACGAAGGGTCTGGGGTCGAGCCAGAGGCTCTTTTGCTTCTCGGCCGCGTGTTTCTCGACATGCGCGACCGGCCCGCGGCCCGTCAGGCGTTCGAGGAACTGATCGAACGATACCCGGACTCGGGCTTCGCCGAACAGGCTCAGAGCTACTTGAACGAGCTTGGAAGTTGACAGCGAGGGCGGTCCCCTAGTCAACTGTTCCTGACGCTTTGCCGAACTCTTCTCGTTTGTCCCGCTCGAGCGGGCTCGCGGATTTCTACCTGCCCGGCAACGCGTAGTCCCTCCCAACGAATATGGACGACCGGATCAAGCAGCTCATCGCTCTCGGACGCGAGCACTACGAGAAGCGAGAGTTCGATAAAGCGGAGCACTATCTGCGGCAGGTGATCGAACGAAGCCTTCGCTACGCCGACGTCTACAACATGCTCGGGGTCATCCATCATGACAAAGGTCGCTTCGAAGAGGCTCAGGCTTCCTTCGAAGAGGCTTTGTCGATCAACCCCAACTACACCGAAGCCGCCCTCAACCTGGCGGTCACGTACAACGATCTTGGCCGCTACGACGAAGCGAAGCGCATCTATCAGGCCACCTTGTCTCGGGGCGAGGAGTCTCCGGGCGCGCTCGATCCGTTCGTCAAAGGAAAGATCGCCAATCTCCACGGCGAGGTCGCCCAAGCCTACGCCGATGCCGGCCTTCTTTCCGAAGCGATGCATGAGCTCCGAAAGGCGGTGCTCCTCTGTCCGCACTTCGCCGACCTCCGGCTCCGCCTCGCCAACCTCTACCGGCAACAGGGAGACATGAAGGCCGCGCGCTTCGAACTCGAAGAAGCGGTGAAGGCTCGCCCCGGCTACGTGCCGGCGCGCATCGCCCTCGGTGTGGTGAAGCTGGCGCAAGGGGAGAGCGACAGTGCGATCGCGGAGTGGAACACCGCCGTGGAGCAAGACCCGGGAAACAAGACCGCCCAGATGTATCTTCGCATGGCCAAGGCCGGTACCGGCGTCGAAGGGAGCATGGTCCCGTCGGAAGACCCGGACGAGTCAGAAGAGTCGACACCTTCCGCGAGCGATGTCCCATCCGAGAACTCGTCCAAGTCCGACCCATCGGACTCATCTGAGTAGCGGATTCTTCGAAGGAGCATGGTTCGGGACGCGGTAAAGGTAGCTCGTCCCACAAAAGCTCACCTCCAACGTGCTTCCCAGCAGCCCGCCTCCGACGTAGCCTGGGTTAAGGTTGGCGAAGCGGAACACACTGCAGCTTCAAGCTTCGCAAGAGCTCACTCAGCGCATTCTTGAAGCCGTCCCGGGCGGAGTGGTGCATGTCCTCGCCAACGGGAGCATTCGCACCGCGAATCAAGAAGCCCTGCGAATCCTCGGCCTCACGTACGACGAACTGACCGAGAGTTACGTCGAGAGCTTCGAAACACAGACGATCCTGGAGGACGGCTCGCCCTGTCCGCCGGAAGCCTACCCGGTGACCCGAGCCCTCGCCGAAGGCACCCCCCAAGGCCCCGTCACCATCGGCGTGCGAAATCCCTCGGGCGAGATCTCGTGGGCAGATTTTACCGCGGTTCCGCTTCACGACGCGGAGAGTGGCCAGGTCTCCGGCGCGATCGTCACTTTTCTCGACATTACCCAGCGCCGAAACATGGACGCCAAGCTGCGGCGTTCGGAGGCTCGTCTTCGTTCGATTCTCGATAGTGCGCCGCTCCGCATTCTTCACGTGGGGCTGGAGGGCGAAGTCGCCTACGCCAACCGCCCGCTGATCGACGCGCAGCTCGAGGTCAAGCCGGGCTCTCGGCTGGCCCGGCTCTTTGATGACAACGACGTCGAGCGGGTCGAACGCGCATTTGGACGCGCGATCACCGACCAGGCGACGGTCCGGCTCGAAGCCAAAGCCAACCCCCGGTTTTCCAACGCGGTGTACAGCGTCTCGATCGCGCCGCTCCTCCAAGAAGACGAAGTCGTCGGCGCCACCGTGGTGCTCTCCGAGCTGACCCGTGAGCGCGAGCTTCGCGCATCGCTCATGGCCTCCGATCGGCTGGTCGCGGTCGGTACGCTCGCCGCCGGGGTGGCGCACGAGATCAACAATCCCCTGACTTATGTCCTCGCAAATCTGGTGTGGGTCCTCCGGATGCTCGAAACCGGGGATGCCAACCTCGATCGGGTACAGAAGCTTCTCAACTCGGCGAAAGACGGCGCCGAACGCATTGCAACGGTGGTGAGCGACCTTTTGACCCACGCCCGTGACGACCGGAACGAGCCGAAACCGGTGAGCGTTCAGGAGGCAGTCCGACGCGCGGTGCAGATGACGCGGCACGAGACGCGCTACCGCGCCAATGTGATCGTCGATCTTCCAGCAGACCTCCCGGGCGTCCTCGCCCATGATGCGCGGCTTGGTCAGGTTCTGGTTAATCTCTTGCTCAACGCCGCACACGCGATCGACGAAGGCCAGGTCGACGAAAACACCATCACGGTTCAGGCGCGAGCCCACAATGGCGTGGTCGAGATTCAGATCATCGACACCGGGAGCGGGGTTCCTCCGGAGATCGCCGACAAAGTCTTCGAACCCTTCGTCACCGCGAAGGCGGTCGGCCACGGCTCCGGCCTCGGCCTCTTTGTCTGCCGAAACATCATCCAGAGCTACGGGGGCTCGATTCGCCTCGAGAGCCGACCCAGCGGCGGTTCGACCGTCACTCTCCGACTTCGCTCGTCGGCTTCGCCCCCGCCCCGGCCGCGAAGAGACACGCCAGACCAAGGCCGAGTGCTCGGCCGGCGGGTATTGGTGATCGACGATGAGCCGCTCATCCTCAACTCGTTTGCCCGCATGCTCCAAGGCAACGACGTCACCGGAGTCGGCTCGGGGGCGGAGGCCCTTCGGCTGCTCGAAGCGGGAAACTTCGACGTGGTGTTCTGCGACCTCATCATGCCGACGGTCACCGGCATGGACGTATTCGAAGCGGTGGAGCGATCGATGCCTCACTACACCGATCGCTTCGTGTTCATGACCGGGGGAGCGTTCACCGAACGGGCCAAGCGGTTCTTGGAAAGGGAATCACACCGCCTGGTGCTGTTTAAGCCCTTCGGCATCGCCGCGGTCCGCCAAGCGGTGCGGGCGATCACCAGCTGACCGTTCCTCTCCGAAGTACGCTACATTTCCTTTTCCATGCGCGACGTTCTGTTGGCCCTCGCCGAGCTCCTGGAGCGGGGCGAGCACGGCGCCCTAGCCACCGTGACGAAGACCTCGGGCTCGACTCCCCAAGAGCCGGGGGCCCGGCTACTGCTGCGAGCCGACGGGACCCGCGTGGGCACAGTAGGCGGAGGTGCGGTCGAAGAAGAGGTCCTGCGAGGGCTCCGGCAGTGCCTTGTCGATCGCCGACCCCGGGTCCTCGCGATGGACCTGGGCCGGGACCTCGGCATGTGCTGCGGGGGTCGAATGGAGGTGTTTGTGGAGCTCCTCGAGAGCACGCCGAGGCTGATCCTCTTCGGTGCGGGTCATGTGGCGCAGCCCACCGCAGAAACTGCGGTCCGCTGCGGCTTCGCCGTGACGGTGGTCGATGACCGGGAGGAACTCAACTCGAGCGAGCGATTTCCGGAGTGCATCCGCATCGTCGCCGAACCGGACGAGGCGATGGACGACCTTCGGCTGACCGAACGCGACTGGATCCTGATCATCACCCACGACCACCGCATGGACGAGGAGGCCTTATCCGCGTGCCTCGATCGTCCCCATCACTACATCGGCATGATCGGAAGCAAGCGAAAGGTCTTTCGCGTCATCGCGCGGATTCAGCACCGCCGGGCCTTGCCTTCGATGGACCGCGTGTACGCTCCGGTAGGGCTTGCCATCGGCGCGGTATCCCCCGCAGAGATCGGGGTGAGCATCGTCGGCGAACTCATCGCCCTACGGCACGGGGCCCCAGCCCCACATATGCGCGCCATCGACCATCCGGCGCTTCAACGGGTCCTCCAGGGGGAGCTCACCCCAGAGGCTGCAGCGCAGCTTAGAGATTAGTTTCAGCGCTCTGTCACTGAACCGCCCTGCCTTGAACCGCCATGCCTTGAACCGCCCTGCCTTGAACCGCCATGCCT
>JBCCZL010000089.1:0-21466 GCA_039187775.1 Myxococcota bacterium | reverse complement strand
GGTTTGGCCTGCGCTTTGGGTTTGGCCTGCGCTTTGGGTTTGGCCTGCGCTTTGGGTTTGGCCTGCGCTTTGGGTTTGGCCTGCGCTTTGGGTTTGGCCTGCGCTTTGGGGGCCGGTCCCTTCGCCTTTGCGGTTCTTGGGGCCGCCTTGCCCGCCGACTTTTTTGCTTTTCGAACAGCTGCGGTCTTGGATGCTGCGGTTTTGGATGCCGCCTTCTTGGTGACCTTCTTCGTCGGTTTAGCGGTCTTTGCGCCTCGAGAGGCTGACTTTGAAGCTGACTTTGAAGCCGCTTTGGTCGACGTTTTCTTGCTGACCTTCTTCGTCGCCTTGGCCGACTTCCCGGACTTCTTGGTGGTCTTCTGAGCCTTCTTCACCGGCTTCGACGCCTTCTTGGCGGGTTTCTTCGGCGCTCCTCGGGCGGGTGCTTTCTTCACCTTCGTCGCCTTGGACGAGCGGGTGCCCCCCTTGGAGGTGTTCTTCTTCGCAGTCTTCCGCGAAGACTGCCCGGTAGTTCGTTTGGACGCTTTTTTGCTCGCCACAGTGCCTCGCCCCCCTCTCTTGGGGTCGCCGGTTACTGGGGGCCGCATACCACTGCCCACCACACCGTGTAAACCCCCGCATAGAAACCGAAACTCAAATCCCCGGGCGAGGCTAGGACCGGCTCGACCACCACACCGACCTTGAAATCGTTCCCGTCCCACCCCGTGGGGGTTTCTGGCGAGATCCGCCGACCGGCGGGACTTCTTCGCGGCGGTCTCGCCGCTCCTCGAGGGCGATCGTCCCTCGCAGGTGTCAGTTTTGATATGTCTAAGGGTGCGCGCCGAAGGCGGGGTCGTCGTAGGCCGGGGTTTCCATCAACGATCCGTCGGCCCCGTCTCGTCGGACCACAAAGGTGCGCCGGGAGATCACATCGTCGCGCTCACGGCAGAAGACGGTGACGTAGTTGATCCCTCCGGACAGCGGAACTTCGGTTTCAAACGATGCCTCTCGAGTGTTCGAGGCCCCTCGATTGGAGCGATAGAACACCTTTCGCGAGCCGACGAAGATGTAGAGATCTCGCACCTGCTGATCGTCGGTCGCCCGTCCCGTGATGGGGAGCCGACTGTTTCGCGTCACTAGGGTGTTGTTGTAGTCGACCTCGAGCCGAGGCGGCATATGGCTCACCGACCAGTCGAGGGTTCCGCCGGTGCCCGAAGCGACCAGATCTTGGTTCCGCACCCATCCCGGCCGGTCATCCTCCAGGATCACCCGGACATAGCCGTTGAGCTCGGCCTGCGAAACGAGCCGAATCGCCCCGCCCTGGACACGGGCCACTTCATCGCCGTCCCCGGCGGGGCGAGCGCGAACCATCGCACCCTCCACCACCGATACCTGGCCTTCGCGCGCCTGGGGGGGACCGCCGCTCGACGCGATGGGGATCTGAATCTTCTCGGTGACCGCTTCGCGAAGCTCGGCATCGGAAATGGACACCTCGAGCTTCGCCTCATCTCTTTCGAAGTCCTCGAGGACCTGGAACGTCAGACCCACCACGTGCTCACCGCCAGGCGGCATGGGATCGAGCGAGAAGCGACCCTGCTGAAGCAACAGACCGTGCCCCGACAGGTTGCGAAGGTTCGCCTGCACGCCGAAGGTTGGGCCCTGGCCGACGTTCCGAATCCGGAGGTATAGGGTGGCAAACTCACCGCGCTGAAGCTGACCGTCCCCGTTTCCGCGAAGATTGTCCGCCATCTGAAGGTCGTAGGCGAACTGCGGTCGCGGAAGGGCGCGCACCTCGGTGCGAATCTCTGCGGGAGGGGGCGCGTGGCCGTGGGCTTCCTCGAACACCACGCGAATCCCGTCCGCCCGATCGTAGAGGTCACGAGGGAGGGTGCAGCGCCGACGGTTGTTTTCGGTCTCGCAGGTGCCAAGCGTGGTCGACCACTCGCGGGTCTGCCCGGGGTTGAGCTTTCCGAACACAAACTCCCGTCCTGCGAAGAGTCGGTAGTCGCTTTCGGTTTTCGCACGAAGCTGGAACAGCGGGCTCGACCCGGTGTTGGTCACCTTGACCCGCAGTTCAAAGGGCTCCCCGGCCTGACCGACATTGTTGGGTTGGTTCGTCGACGTTTCGACCCGGACCGCGCTCGCCCCCTCGTCGGTGCCCTCCGACCAGTCGACCCCAAGGCGCTGCAGCTCGGCTACCGCGAGTGACAGCTGCTCAGACGCGACCTCGCGAAGGGTAGGGCTCGCTTCGCGGATCATTTCTCGGCGACTCGACCGACTCGCGCGCGCGAGGAACTGCTGGGAGAAGCTCAGGAGAAACTCGTCCTCCTGCTGGTTTTCTTCGCGCGCTCGGGGGTCCGCTTCGCGAAGGCGTTGACGCGTCTCCGATGACAAATAGTACCGCAGCACGTGCTGAGGTCGGTCCGCCTGTCGGACGCGGTTGCTCGTGAGGGCGTCCCGAAGGTCGCTCTCCCGAAGCATCGTGTTGTCGACCGCGAGGTCGACCTCGTCTCGGTCCACCGTCATCGGATCGATCGCGATATCGGGGGTGATCCCCACTCCCTGAATCGATACGTCCCCAGGCGTCAGGTACTGAGCGATGGTCAGCTTGAGCGCCGAGCCATCTTCGAAGTCGTAGAGGACCTGAACCGAGCCCTTGCCGAAGCTCTGCTGACCTACGATGACTGCACGATCGTGCGCCTTGAGTGCTCCGGCAACGATCTCGCTCGCCGAAGCACTCCCTCCGTTGATGAGGACGACGAGGGGGTAATCCGGTTCGGTGCCGGCCGCCCGCGCATTCTTTTCGTCCCGCTGCCGGGGATCGTTGGATGACGTGGTCACGATCGTCCCGCTCCGGAGGAAACTGTCGGAGATGCGGACGGCCTGCTCGAGGAGGCCGCCGGGGTTGTCCCGGAGGTCGAGCACAAGACCGCGGAGACCCTGGCCGTGGAGTCGGGTGAGCGCCTGGCGCATGTCCTCGTAGGTATTTCCCTGAAAGCTCTCGATCTTGATGTAGCCGATCCCATCGTCGAGCATCCGCGACTCGACCGACTCGATCTGAATCACCGCACGAACGAGCTCAAAGCGCCGCTTCTGAGTGAACGATCCGGGCCGCACAATCCACACCGCCACCCGCGATCCGGGGGCGCCCCGAAGTCGGTCCACCGCTTCGGAGAGCGGCATATTCAAGGTGGATTCATCGTTGATCTGCACGATTCGGTCGCCGGCGAGGAGCCCCGCCCGCGAGGCGGGGGTGTTCGGCATGGGTTCCATGATCGTGAGGTGTCCCTCCGGCGTCGAGATCACGATCCCGAGCCCGCCGAATTCCCCTCGGGTGTTCATCCGCATCTCTTCGTACACATCGGGGGTCAGAAGCACGGTGTGCGGGTCGAGGGTTCGAAGCATCCCGTTGACCGCCGCGTACTCGACGTCGCGAAGTTCGATCTCTTCGTTTTGAAGATTGGTCTGAAGGAACGCGAAGACCTCGCGGAAGCGATGGGCGAGGGACCAGGGAGCGTCGACATCGTTCACCGCGAACTCGCGGCGCTGGTTATTGACCTGGACTTCGAAGGAGTCTGCGCCGTCTTCGTAGTGAATCAGGACCGGGGCCACGCTTCGCTGAATCGAGTTGAGTCCGGCGAGGAGCATGCGCCGCGGGGTGACCCGCTCGGGTTCGACATAGTGATCCTTGACCTCGAGGATTGCCCGATTGAGGACCTGGAGCTTCGTGAGGTCGTAGGGGTCGAGGTTTCGCGCTTCCTGGGCCCGGCGGTCCCCGCCGAACTCTTGGCTAAGCCCGTTGTGCTGCGGCCATACGAACGTGACGGTGAAGGCGGCGACCACTGCGACGAGCGCGACGAGAGGTTTCCACAGATGGGCAATCCGGTTCATTCAGGCCTGTTCATGGGTTGAGGAAGCTGGGTTGAGGAAGCTGGGTTGAGGAAGCGGGCTGAGGAAGGAGTGCGGGCCAAGGGCCCGATTTGCGTAGAGAAATCCAGCGGCGACGGGGAGCGCATGCGGCGACTCGGACGTCCGAAAAGTATAGAGACGGCTAGGACGATCGGAAAGCTCTCGAGAAGAAGCACGCTTTTCTAGGGCTGCCCGAGCGAGCTGCCTTTCCTGAGGACACCTGTCGATCGGGTCCTGTTCCCCCATAATCGCCGGCTGGAGCCTTCCGCCGCAGAGCTTGCCCCCACATAGGAGCCCTAGCCGCCGAGCCCGCAGGGCTTGGTCCCGAAGCCGACAACGATGGGTCAAGATCTCAGCGACTTCGAGCTCCACCGCCGTCGAAGGCGGTCGGTGACCCGAATTGCGGTCGGGGGAATCTCGTTTCATGTCCTTCTAGGAATCGTTCTCATTGTGATTCCTTGGTATCGGGGGCACTCCCGCGCCGAACAGGCCCACCATGACTTTGCCCGATACGCGGCGTGCCTGTTCGACGGTACCGCCGCCGACAAGCCGGGGCTTGGCCTCCCGGACGGCGATCGGGCCCGCTTTGCGAGTCAGTTCGTCCTTGGAAAAGAGGAGTGGCCTGCCCGATGTCGGCCCCTCGTTCGCCAGGTGTCCCCCGCGGATGCGTGGTTTGTCTGGCCGCCGATGCGCGATGCCGAAGGCGAAGTGCGTCGAGCGGTGGCGCTTGTCGACGAGGAGCTCGGACGAATCTCCAGAGGACACCGCAGCGAGGCGATCGCGGAGAGGCCACTTCAAGCCAACGGCCGGCTCCTCGCAGCCCTCTCCGAATGGTCCCGTGCAGCGGGTATCGATATTGACCCGTCTGCGCATGCGATCCAGTTCGAGGGAGCGGCCGATATCGTCGAACCGGCCCGGGTGCCCCTCGGTTTGAGCCGCGAGGCCCGTGTCCGCTTTCGACCCTTCGCCGACGGAATCGATATCAGCGGCGTGGATCACCGCCGGATCGCGTGGCTTCGTGCGGCGGGTGGCCGAACCACTCTCGAGCGGCTCCGTCGCCGCGGTCCCGCTCGGGGCACGCTCTTCGGTGCGGATCGGGCGATCGCGGTGTTTGCCACCGAGGAGAGCCGCTGCGGACTCGACCGGTGCGTCGGCCGTGCCCTCGGTCTCCGGCCGTTGGGGGATGGGTCGACATGGCACGAGGGAGTCGAGCCCCGTTGGCTCCGAGGTCATCCCGCGGGCGCCGTCGAGGCGTCGGTCCGGCTGCACGGAGACCACGCGCTCGCGGTGATCATCTCTGAGACCCCGGCCCTGACCCTCGCGCGCTTTGAACTGGGTGCCGGCGATGGCCGGTCGGTCCCGGCGACGTGGCGAGTGCCCCTCGAGCTTTCGGACCGGACCTCGCGGGCCCTTCTTCAAGCGCGAGAGGTCCTTTGGTCGGTGGGAGGGGAAAGCCCCGTGCTCTATCGGGCGCCGATCTCGACGTCGGATGCGCCGGAAGCTCCGCGCGTCGAACCGGAGAAGATCGTTCTTGGCGCAGGGGTCCAGTCCCTCGATCCGTGCGGTGCAGGGGTCTTGGTGGACACCGGTGATGCGCTCGGGCTCCTCACCGAAGAGTGGACCGTCCAGGCCGACGCTCCGCCCGGCGAGCGCATGGCGGTGGCATGCACCGAGGATCGAATTCATGCGATCTACCGTGACGGCGTCCGGGCAATGCACGTGGCGTGCGGGGATCGGTGCGAGGCCAACCCCATCCCCGGTGACTTTCAGTCGGAGACCCGCGTGGCCCTCGGGTGCACCCAGGACGAATGTTTGATTGCTCGCTCCGACGGAGGAGCCATTCAGCTTGCCGCTGTCCGATCCGGCGCGGAGGGCCCGCTGGAGTTTCGAGTGGTGGCGGCGTGCTGGGACTCGGCGGAGGGCTTTTGCGGGGCCCCACAGATCGCGGCGAGGGCAGGACGGTTTCTCGTGGCCGCCTTTGAACGAGGCGACTACCGGGTGATCGAGTCGGTCGACGGAGGTCGAACCTTCCAGTCCATGCGAGGAATTCGCTGATCGCTTGCGTCGCCGGGGCCCCTTGGCGACACTCCGGCCGCTTTGCACTGGCTTACGCGGATCCTGGGGCGGCGCGGTTGGGGAGTGACGCTCGCGCTCGTTCTTTTGTCGTCCGCCGCGGCGGCGCAGGACTCCGAAGAATCCGACGATGATGTGCGGTCGGGAGTGGATAGCGACTTCATCGATACCCGGCTGACCGCGGCGTTCGGAGACGACAATATCCTCGGGCCGACGGAGGAGAGCCTTCCCCTCTCGACCCTGCCGAACTTTTCCGATCGAGCGGCCTACCAGCTGTTCTACGACAATCTAAACACGCGGTTCACCAGTCGGGAAACGCTCACCCATCTCGTCCTCTACCGCGAGCTTCCCGCGTTTCTTCGCGACGTCACCACTGAAGCCGCCCTGGTATTTCGCATCGATGCGAGCGCCCCGTTCTTTCAGGACACCGGGAGCTTTCTTGGGATTCGGTACAACCCGTGGGTCGATGCGCCCGACGACGGGCTCCGGGTCACGATTTTCCCGCTGAACTCGGATCGGTTTCGGGTGGGCTACCTGTTCGACATCAGCCAGTCCGGGTTTGAGAACGTCTTCACCATTTCCGGCCTCGGAGGCCTGAGCGGCGAGGGGGGCCTCCTTCGCTCTCCTGGCCTGCGCTTCGAATTCGAGCGGGGCGTGTTCGGCGCCACCCTCGGATTCAAGACAAGCCTCGCGAACACCGCGGGGACGGTCAGCGCGGAAGGCGCGCAGATTCGTCTCGCGGAAACCCAGTACGGGTTCTTGGGCGGCGCGTTTGTCGACCTTTTCGGGGACCGGCTCCGCCTCGATGTGAGCGGAGGGTTCTTTCAGCTCGGCGAGCTCGACCTGGCGCCGGCGTACCCCACGGATCCGCTGTACCGAGGCACGGTGGCGGGTCGGATCTCGTGGCGCCGCAATCTCGACCTTGCTCCCTCCCTCGACGTTCGGCTCTACCGAAACGATCCCAACGAACCGTTTCTTGCGTTCGCCCCGACCCGCTACGTGCCCGGCCAGCTCGGCTACCTGCTGAGCGTCGAAGGCACCTGGCTCACCCAGCGGGTGGCGGATAGTGACCGACCCGGGGTGGCCGGGGCGCCCGGACCGCTCGAAAATGAGCCGGGGTTTGCGGGGGCAGCCCAGTTTCGTCTGCAGTACGACTACCTTCGCGTGGAGCTCACGGGTCTTCTTCGCGATCTGTCGTTTGTGCTGAAGAACAGCGATGGACTGCCCCAGGCCACATCGATCCCCGACGATGCCAATCCCACCATCGAGTGGTTCGTCGCGGCCACCGCCGACTATCACTTTCCCGACGCGCGGCTCACCCTGGGCGTGTCCGGGGGCCTCCAGTTCCCGGCGTCATTCGAGGAGGCGCAAGCCGAAGGATCGGTCGTCACCGTCGTGCCTCAAAACGGGCGATCGGTTCAGCTCTCCCTGAACGACGAAGTGGAGCCGGTGGTGCAGAGTCGGATTCACGCCCGCTGGGATCTGTCGGAGATGCTCTACACCCGCGCCTGGATCCAGTATGTCTATGACCCGAACGGGGGCGTTCTGGTGATCACACAGGGGGAAGACACGCAGCAAGTCGAGGTCGACCCCCATCGATTCGGCTTTGGTCTGAGCGCCGCCGCGCGATTTTAGGGCTCAACGAGGCCTGCGCGTTAGGCGAGGCCCGCGCGTCGCCGGGCGGCGAGGAGCGGTGCCGTCACTTCGGCAGGGAGCGACTCCACCGCGCCCGCGAGCTGAGCGATCCGGCTCAGGTGTTCGATCAGCTCCATCCGGAGGTAGGCCTGCTCCGGATCGACCCCCCAGGTAAGCACCCCATGATTGGCGAGAAGGAGCCCGTCGTGACGCCCTACGAACGGCCGAACCGCGTCGGCAGCGGTTGGTCCCGGCGGTGCGAACGGAACGAGCGGCACCTCGAGGCCGAGGGAGACGACCGCCTCGGGCAAAAAACACGGGAGCGCTTTTCGTGCGACCGCGCGGGCGGTGGCATAGGGCGGGTGGGCGTGAAGCACCGCGCCGACATCGCGGGCCCGGTACACCTCGAGGTGGAGATTGAGTTCGGAGAACGGACGGAGCTGTCCTCGAATCACCGCACCCTGGTCGTTGAGGACCAGGATCATGTGTGGCTCGATCACCCGCTTCGAAAGCGCGGTGGGGGTGGCGAGGATTCGGTCCTCGCCGAGCCGAGCGCTGAGGTTTCCGTCATGGTTTGCAACCCAGCCGCGGCGCCAAACCTCTTGGCTGAGGGTGGAAAGCTCCCGGCGAAGGGCATGCTCCGTCGGTCGGCGGCTCATTCGACCTCGTCGACGATCCCCACCACCAACGAACGAATCGGCATTCGGCCATCCCCGGTTCCGAGGAGCTGTCGGACGCCGTTGCCCTCCGACATCACGAGGACCCGGTCCCCGACGCCGGCTTGGACTCGGTCGACCGCCACCTTGAGTGCGTCCGATAGCGGCTCCCCGGCGGCATCGATCGGCTGGCAAAGGAGAAGCGTCCGGCCCGCATAGGCCGGATGTTTCACGGTGGAGACGAGATTCCCCACGACCCGACACAGCATCATGGCGAGCCCTCCGCGCGCCGCTGAGCGTCGTTCCAGTCGTCAACGATTCCGACCACCGCCGAGTCGACGGGGACGAACGTGTGTTCGAGGGCGAGGGCGGCCTCGCGCGAACCGACCAAAAACACAAGATCCCCCGGGCCCGCCTGGGCGACATCGACGGCGATCTCGGGGCGGCCATGGGGTGCGGCCTGGCGATCGAGCGGCTGCACCACGAGGAGTTTCTGACCATCGAG
This sequence comes from Myxococcota bacterium, assembly GCA_039187775.1. GTDB lineage: Bacteria > Myxococcota_A > Polyangia > Polyangiales > JBCCZL01 > JBCCZL01. The sequence continues at coordinate 12,709 of JBCCZL010000089.1, read as the reverse complement.
GCCCTCCACTTTGGTGCTGGCGACGCAGGTCCCGATCACGCGCCCGAGGTACATGGCGCCGAACCATAGCGGCAGCGGGGCACTTTTGGGAGCCGTCTCGTCTTCCACCGGATCCGTTGGAGGGGGGGCGGTCATGCGCGTAAAATCACAGCGGCTGCTTGAGTCGAGGACCGCGCGGCGCAAGGTGCGCCGATTGGCCGGCCTGGGGGCCCCACGGCGGCGAACGTTCGAGAGCTGGCCACGAAAGAAAGCCATGAAAGATCCGCACAATGAAGTGACGCGGCCGGGCAACCGAGTGGGAGCCGGACCAGAGTTCGTGTCGAACGAAACATCCGTTCCGGACGGCCGGCGAGCCCCGTTGATCGGTCGCGGCCCGGAGCTGCGCGAGCTCGAAGAGATCATCGGCCGCGCACTCTTGGAGGAGACGCCGGAGATCGTGACGGTGATCGGAAGTCCGGGCATTGGAAAGTCCCGGCTCCTCGACGACCTCCTGAAGCGCCTCGACAAACGGGAAGCGGGGGCCCGGGCCTACCGCGCGGTGTGCCGAGAGGACGGCCCCGCCTACGGCGTGATCGAGCGTCTTCTCCGGCGGCGCTTTGGGCTTTTGGATGGGGCGGCGGCGGCTTCGGCCGAAGCGTCTTTTCGTGCGGCGGTGAGCGAGACCCTCGACGACCGGCGGGTGTCCGAGTTCGTGCATTTTCTCGGTGCGCTCGTGGGCCTTCAGTTTCCCGATTCACCCTTTATCCGCGCCGTCGAAGACGATCCGGAACAGTTCTCGAAAATCAGCGGCGTGGTTCTCCGTCGGTTCCTCGAGACCGACGCTGCCAAGCGCCCCTTGGTGCTGGTCCTCGAAGACCTTCAGTGGGCCCCGGACGACACCCTCGAGCTCGTGTCGTACTTGATGCGCTCGCTACGCGGGGTGCCGATCGTGCTCTTGTGCGCCGCGCGCCCGGAGTTGCTGGCCCGCCGGGCCGACTGGCTGGAGTGCGGAGGCGACCACCACTCTCGCATGGAGCTCGCGCCCCTCGCGCCCGACGACTCCGCGTCGCTGATGTATCACCTGCTCGAGCCGCTGCCCGATCCCCCAGAGGAGCTGGTGGACGCCGCCGTGGATATGGCCGGGGGCAGCCCTTATCTCCTCGAGCAAATGGTGCAGGCGTTCCTCGCGACGGGAACCCTTCGCGAGAACGACGATGGCGGGTGGAGCGTCGATCTCGAACGGCTCGACGAAGCGCAGCTCCCACTCTCCGTCGACGATGCGATCCGAGCGCGGATCAGTGCACTGACGCCGTCGGAGCGGGACCTGCTCGAAATGGCCGCGACCACCGGGAGCGTGTTCTGGTTGGGGGGCCTCGTGGCCCTTGCTCGGATGGACGAAAAGACCCCCGAGCTCTGGGGAGGCCACGCGAGCGCCGTCGATCATCTCCGCGATTTGCTGGCGGGATTGGTGGATCGCGACTACCTGCTCGAGCTCCCAGACTCCGGAATCTACGGCGATACCGAGTACGCGTTTAAGCACAACCTCGAGCGCCAGACGATCGACCGACTGACCAATCGGCACCACAAGCGCCGCTTCCATCAGGTGATCGGCGAGTGGCTCGAGTTCCGTCTCGCGGAACGGGCCGAAGAGCAGTGCGAGCTCCTCGCCTATCACTTCGAAGCAGGGGGCGCGACCGCGAAGGCCGCTGGCTATTACCTCCTCGCCGGCGACAAGGCCCGGGCTCGCTACGCCAACACCAAAGCGGCCGAGTACTATGCTCTCGGTCTCGAGCTTCTCGGAGATGCTGACGTGGTCCGGAGGATCGACGCCCTCCACCACTACGGCGACGTCCTTCAGCTCGCCGGCCGGAACGACGCGGCGCTAGAGGCCTTTCGTGCGATGCTCGCCATCGCGTTTCGCCTCGACCTCAGGGGGAAGGGCGGGGCCGCGCACAATCGGATCGGTCGACTGTATCGGGCGATCGGTCAGCTGGACGAGGCGATGCGGCACCTTGGGACCGGCAACGCGCTCTTCGACGCCGCCGGCGACGTCCGCGGGGTGGCGTCGACCCTCGACGATGTGGGCAAGGTTCACTGGATGCGGGGCAACTACGAGGCCGCCGAGCGCTTCATGCATCAGGCCCTCGAGCGCCGTCAGGATCTCGGCGACCAGCGCTCGATCGCGCTGAGCTTCAATAACCTCGGGCTCGTCTACCAGGACAGCGGCCGGTTCGGAGAAGCGCAGAACAACTTTCAGGAGGCGCTGGTTCTTCGCCGCGCGATCGACGACCAGCCAGGGATTGCCCAGACCCTGAACAACCTCGGGACCATCGCGCAGGACAATGGCGACCATGCCGGCGCGATCGAACTCTACAACGAGGCCCTTGCCGTGGCCCGAGAGGTTGGCGATCGCATGCGCCAAGCGGTCATTCTCACCAATCTTGGCGAGTCGAAGTATCGGCTCGGCGATCCCAACGAAGCCATCGCCGTGCTGACGCAGGCGGAGGAGCTCTCCACGACACTCGGCGACCGGATTCTCGAGGGCGAGATTCTCCGCGGCCTTGCGAAGGCGCACGTGCTCGTCCATGAAATTCGAAAGGCGCGGGACTACATCGCCCGGTCGATCGAACTCTTTTCGAAGGCCAAGCCGTTTCTCGGGGTCGCGCTTCGAACGGAGGCCGAGATCTACGCCGCCGCGGGGTGGGGCAACGGCGCAGACCATCAGAAAGCGCGCGGGTCCTTCGAGCGCTCTCTCAGCCTCTTCGAAGAGCTCGGCAACGATGTCGAAATCGCGAACACCTGCCGTTCCTTTGCGTCGTTTCTCGAACAGAACCCCGACAGCGCGACCGATCCGGTCCTCGCCCACGAACTGATGAGCCTCCGGTCGCGGGCGATGGAGATCCGGGACCGGATGGCAGAGTCCGAGGGCGAAGGAGGTCTTCCGCCGCTGCCGGGAGAAGCCACCCACCCCTCGGTCTGAGGCCGCATGCCCCCGGATCCCTCTTCGAATCCCGCGTCGATTTCCGCGTCGATTCCCGAGCCCGTTCGGACCATCTGCCGCGTTCTTCACGAACGGGGCGAGCGCGGCTGGGTGGTGGGTGGCTGCATTCGGGACCTCCTCCGCGGCGCGCCGGTGAGCGACTGGGACGTCGCGACGAGCGCCACGCCGCAAGAGGTGCGGGCGTTCTTCCGTCGAGTGATTCCGACCGGCCTTCAGCACGGGACCGTCACCGTGGTCCTCGACGGCGAGGGGTACGAGGTGACCACGCTCCGCGGGGAGGGCGCGTATTCCGATGGCCGCCGGCCTGACGAAGTGTTCTTTGTCCGAGACATTCGCGAGGACCTGGCGCGGCGCGACTTCACCATCAACGCGCTCGCGTTCGATCCCATCGCCGAGGAGCTCACCGATCCCTTTGGGGGGTCCGCCGATATGGACCGGGGCCTGGTCCGCTGCGTCGGGGACGCGAGAGAGCGCTTTTCGGAGGACGGCCTTCGGGTGCTCCGGGCCGCGCGCTTTTCCGCGACCCTCGAGTTCGCCCTCGAACCCGAGACCGAGGCTGCGATCCGTCCATCGCTTCCCACCTTTCGCAAGGTCTCGAAGGAACGGATTCGCGAGGAGTGGGTGAAGGCGATGAAGGCGCGGCGGCCCTCGATCGCGTTTCGGGTCATGCAGCGGACGGGCATTTTGGAGTCGGTGGCGCCGGGCCTCGAGGAGCTCATTGGCTTCGAGCCGGCCCGAGGTCACGATGCGTTCGAGCGCGCGCTCCTCGGAATCGATGCGGTCTCGGGTTCCCCCGTGCGGAGGCTCGCGATGCTGTTTCTCGATGTGGGAGGACCCCTCGGAACCGATGACGCCTCGCGAGACCGTGCCGGAGCCGACCACACCGACGCGTGGTTCAAGGAGCACCGCTTCTCCAACGACGAGCGAAAGCTCGCGGTGGACTTGGTGCGGCACCATCGGATCGATCTCGATGACGCGTCGACCGACGCAGACCTTCGGCGCTGGGTCCGCCGCGTCGGAGAGCATCGGGTCGCGGATCTCCTTCCGGTGCGAACCGCCGAGCTCGAGGCCCGCGACGATCCGGCCCGAATCGCCCAGCTCGAGCGCACCTCGGAGCGCCTCCACGCGCTAGTGCGAGATGGATTTCCCCAGTCTGTTCGGGATCTTGCGGTTACCGGCGGTGACGTGTTGGCCCGGGTTCCGAAGCCCCCCGGGCGCTGGCTTCGGGCCGTGCTAGAAGCCCTTCTCGAGGAAGTGACCGACGACCCCACGCTAAACACCAAGGAGAAGCTTCTCGACCGGAGCATGCTTGACCGTGCCCTCGGGTCGACGGGTGACTCCACCGAACTCTCATGACTGGCTACGTCGACCTCCACTGCCACTACCTTCCCGGCATCGACGATGGAGTCCGCACCCACACCGAAGGGGTGCAACTGATCCAGCGCCTTCGGGACATCGGCTATCGGCGCGTGGTGGCGACGCCGCATATTCGCTCGGCGATGTTCGAAAACACCCGGGCGGGCCTCGAGCGAGCGTTCCGCGAATTCTCGGATGCGGTGTCGGATCGGTCGGACCTCCCAGAGCTCGGGCTCGGGGCCGAGCACTTTTTTGACGACGCGTTCTGGCGACTCCACCAAACCAACGAAACCGTCCCCTATCCCGGTGGCCACGCGGTGCTCATCGAGTTTTCCCGCCGCAGCCTCCCGGTTCGCCTCGCCGAACGACTGTTCGACATCCAGGTCAAAGGGATTCGACCAGTGCTCGCCCATCCCGAGCGCTACGCCCCGCTGTTTCGCAAGAGCGACGAGCTCGAGCCGCTGGTCGAAGGCGGATCTTTGCCCCTCCTCGACCTGATGAGCCTCTCCGGCAAGTACGGTCGCCGCCCCAAAAAAGCCGCGGAGCGAATCCTGAAGGAGGGCTTCTATTACGCGGCATGCAGCGACTGCCACCGACCGGAAGACGTCGACCTCGTTGCGGAGGCGATTCGACGCCTTCGAAAGCTGGTCGGAGATCACGAGGCGGAGTCCCTCCTCCGCGAGCGGCCACAGGCGATTCTCGAAGGACAGATCGACTGGTGAGCGAGCACGTGGACTCCGAGGTGGATCTCGAGCTGAAACCCTCCGCGGAGGCCCCCGCCGACCGCGGACGCCTCGGCCGCACCGTACTCAAGCGGCTTGCGCTTTCTCTGGTGCTGGGGGGGATTTTTGCGTGGGTGGCGGCCAAGGGAGGGGTCCCGCTCATTCCGCCGCGCGAGTCGTTCCAGCACGTCGTGTGGTGGGCGGTGCCCGCCTATGTCGTGGTGCTCCTCGTGAGCCACTTCTTTCGCGCGAGCCGGTGGCGGTACCTGGTGGCCCCCGTCAAGAAGGTCCCGTTCAAAGACGTGATCCTGCTGAACTGGATCGGGTTCTTCGCAATCTTTGCGCTTCCGCTTCGAATGGGGGAGGTGGCGCGACCGGTCCTCACCAAGATGCGCAACGGGGTTCCGCTCTCGGCAGGATTCGGCACGGTGGCCGTCGAACGGGTCGTCGATGGACTCCTCACCAGCTTTTGCGTCGGTTGGGCGCTCTTTGCCCTTCCCCGGCTCTCCACCGACGATGAGCTTGCGAAGGCCCTCCCGCTCTACGGCTACCTATCGCTCGCGCTGTTTGTGAGTGCGTTCATCGCGCTTGGAGTGTTTCTGTGGCAGCGGGACCGCGCGGCGCGGCTCACCGAGTGGGGGGTCGGACTGGTGTCGAAGCGCCTTGGGGCGCTTCTGGCGTCAAAAGTTGGAAGCGTGGCCGACGGGGTCCGATCGATCACCGACCCTCGGCTGTCGGCGGGATTTCTCTTCGAGACGCTCCTTTATTGGGGCACCAACGCGGCAGGGATGTGGCTTCTCGGCTGGGGTTCGGGGATCCCGATGACCTTTGGTCACGCGGTGGCGATCATGGGGATCCTCGCCATCGGCATCCTTCTGCCGGCGGGGCCCGGCCTCTTTGGCAACTTTCAGCTCTCGATCTCCACGGGCCTCAAGCTCTATTTCGCGGTGGCCATCGTGGGTGAGCAGGGGGCGGTGTACATCTTCCTGATGTACGCGATTCAGGCCATCGTCCTAGTGCTCGCGGGAGTCATTCCGCTCTACGCGATGAAAATCCCGTTTCGAGCGCTCGTGAGTACTTCGGGTTCGGAGTAGGGCGCGCGATCTGGACCGGTGGCGCTCGCCAAAAAGTTGGGCGAACGCCGACCGTCGGATAGCGTCGGCCGGTGCGCTGGGCTTTATCCAACGTGATCGTGTTCGTGGCCACTACCGCCGCGATCCTCACGGTCGCCGGACCCGCTCACGCACGAAAGAGCTCGGACTTTACTTATCGCTACGAACAGGTGTGGAGCGCCGCGGTCCGAATGGTGCGCGTCGACCTCCGGTTTCGGGTCGAAGATCAGGATCCCGAGATCGGCTACGTGCTGTTTCAGTATCGCGACACCAGTGGTCGCACCCATCCGGGGAGCATCGAGCTCGTCGCCACCGAAGTTGAAGGCGCCGAGCTCGTCCGCGCGGTGGTTCAGATCCCTGCGATGCCGTCCTACATCGAGCAGATGCTCCTCGACCGCCTCGGCCAGAAGCTTCGTTCGGAGTTCGGTGAACCGCCGCCTCGCCGGCCCCGACGAGAGCCGTCGCCGCCTTCGGAAGACGACGAAAACAACGACGAGGAGGCTGAGGAAGAACCGGAGGAAGACACCCGGCGCCGGCCCCGGCGGATCGTCCGCGGGCGCCGCGGTTAGCGGATTCGACCATCGCGAGAAGGGGCTTCCCGACGCCCCGGAGAGCGACTACATAGCCACCGCCGGTGAGTCTCATTGTTCAAAAGTTCGGTGGCACGAGCGTCGGAAACATCGAACGCATCCAGCGCGTCGCGAAGCGTGTGGCGTCCTACCATCGCGACGGCCATCAGCTCGTCGTGGTGGTGAGCGCCATTGGAGGGGAGACGGACCGCCTCCTAAATCTGGGCCGCGGTCTTTCCGGCCGGCCGAGCAGTCGCGAGATGGATGTTCTTGTCTCCACCGGTGAGCAGGTCAGCGCGGCCCTGCTTTCGATCGCCCTCAATGAACGAGGGATTCCCGCCACGTCGCTCCTCGGTCACCAGGCGCGCATCCTCACCAACGAGATGCACGAACGCGCGCGAATTCTCTCCATCGAGACGGATCGCATGGCGTCGGTGGTGGACAGTGGCTGCGTCGCGGTGGTCGCCGGATTTCAGGGCATGGACAAGGACGGCAACATCACCACGCTCGGTCGCGGGGGCTCCGACACCACCGCGGTTGCCATTGCCGCGGCGATCGGGGCGGACGTGTGTGAGATCTTCACCGACGTCGACGGGGTGTTCACTGCGGATCCCAACGTTTGCAAGGATGCGCGGAAGGTCGAGCGAATCAGCTACGAAGAGATGCTCGAGCTCGCTTCGCTCGGCGCGAACGTGCTGCAGATTCGCTCGGTGGAAATGGCGATGAAGCACGCGGTGAAGATTCACGTCCGGTCGAGCTTCAAGGACGCGGAGGGAACCTGGGTGGTAGGCGAAGAACAATCGATGGAGTCGGTGGTGGTCGCGGGGGTCACCAGCGATCGAAATGAAACCAAGTTGACGATTCGAAACGTTCCGGACGAGCCGGGGGTCGTGGCCGGCCTCTTTAAGCCGCTCGCGGATGCCTCGATTTCGGTCGACATGATCATTCAAAACGCGTCCGCCGACGGGGCGACCAACCTGACGTTCACCGTCTCAAAGAACGACGTAGCGCGGGCGCAGGAGATCACGGAGGCGTTGGTCACCGAGATCGGCGCCGGAGATGTCGTCGTCGACGAGCAAATCGTGAAAGTCTCGATCGTCGGCCTCGGAATGCGGAGCCACGCGGGGGTGGCCGCAAAGATGTTCGGTATTTTGGCCAACGAGGGCGTGAACATCATCGCGATCAGCACCAGCGAGATCAAAGTCTCGTGCCTCATTCACTCCAAGTACGCCGAGCTCGCGGTTCGGGCGCTCCACACCGGGTTTGGTCTGGGAGCCGCCGACCTGTAAGGAGAGGTCGTGCAGTTTCTCACGAATCCGTGAACCCTCGCAGTCCGCTATTTGCGAAATAATGTAATCGAGCTACATTTTCAGGAATGGCGGTCGGCGACGAAGGGGAGGAGAGGGGTTCCCTCGCGCCGCCCCGAACCATCTCACGGGCGCAGGCCGCCAGCATGGTCATGGCCGCACTCGTGGTGATGTCTGTTCCGTTCTGCGTCCAGTACCTCGCCCTCGAGATGTACACGGTCGCGGTTTCGGTCGCTGCCGCCGCGCTCCTTGGCATTGGCAACATCGTCGTGCTCCGCCGAACCAAGCGGCTTCAGTTGACCGGCCAGGTGGGCACCGCACTGCTGTTCTTTCTGCTGCTGATTTCGAACTTGAGCTCCGGCGGGTTTCACGACCCGAACTTCAGTTGGTTTTATGTCGTGCAGGTGGTGGCCGCGATCTTCCTCGATCTCCGTTCGGTGGTGGCGTGGTCGGTCGTGGTGGTGTTCACCGCGGTCGGGTTTTGGGCGTTGCCGTACCTGGGCGTCGAACTCGCGAGCCAGATTCCTGCGGACTCTCGGGCATCTCACGCCCTTGCCAATCGGATTTCGGCGCTTGTGGCGGTGGCCGCGGTGGTTGCGCTGATGACCTTTCGCCAGCGCCGAAACGAGGCTTCGCTTCGCCTGACCAATCGAGATCTTCGGGCGAAGACCGAGCACATTCGCATCGTCGCCGCGATTTCGGAAGTTGCCAATCGCGCCGAGTCCCCGGCGGACGGGGTTGTGCAGTGCCTTCGGGCGGTCGGCGAAGGCATCGGAGCCGACCGGGCCGTCGCATGCCGTACCGACGGGACCGTCTACGCCGAATGGAAGTGGACCGAAGCGCCGCCCGCGGCGGTTCCAGGCACCTTGGTTCGCTTGGACCGCGAGTGGCAAATGACCGTCTCGACCCCGTCGGAAGGAGCGCTCGTGCTCGTCCTGCGAATGGACGCGGGCCAGATGCCCGAAGAGTCGGTGCTTTCCGGGATCGCGGACCATGTCCGCTCGCAGCTCGCGCATCTCTTTCAGCGAGAGGCGGCGGCGCATCGGATTCGCGACCTCGCATTCTTCGATCCCCTGACTGGACTCCCGAACCGCACCCGGTTTCGCTCGGTGCTTGGACGAGCGATCGATGGCGCCGAGCGGGCGGGCAGCCAGCTCGGCCTCCTGTTTCTCGATCTCGATCGATTTAAGGAGATCAACGATTCGCTCGGCCACTCGGCGGGCGATGATCTGCTGGTGCGGGTTGCGGAGGCACTCGCCGGCTGCACGCGAGGCGGCGACTGCGTGGGCCGGGGAGAAGGCGAAGTGTCGCGACTCGGCGGTGATGAGTTCACCGTGCTCCTTCCAAACATCGATGCTCCGGGGGATGCGGCCGCGGTTGCGCGACGGCTCATCGAAACCGTCCAGACCGCGAGCGGCGATCACCACACCACCGCGAGCATCGGAGTGGCCCTCTATCCCGACGACGGAACCACCGTCGAGGCGCTCCTTCAGAACGCGGATACCGCGATGTACGCGGCCAAGCGGTCGGGCGGCGATGGGTTCAGCTTCTATAGCGCGCACATGAATGCAGACAGCCGACGCCGCCTGGATTTGGACCGCCGGCTCCGAAGCGCGGTTCCCGAGCGACTCTCGGTTCATTACCAGCCGCTCGTGGGGAGCACCAGCCACCGGATCAGCGCGGTGGAAGCGCTCGTGCGCTGGGAGGACGAAGAGCTCGGCCGGGTTTCGCCAACGGAGTTCATTCCAGTCGCCGAAGCGGTCGGTCTGATCGACGCGATCGGAGAGTTTGCGCTTCGACGAGCCGCCAAGGACGCCGCCCGCTGGATCGAGCAGGGGTACGGTCCCATCAGCGTGTCGGTTAATGTCTCGGGACGACAGCTGCGTCAGCCAAACTTCGTTGCGGTCGTCGATACGATCCTCGCCGAGTCGAACCTGCCTCCGCGGTTTCTTCGTTTGGAGATCACCGAGTCGGTGACCGTCGATAAAGGGGCGGCCGGGGTACTCGCGCGGCTCAGCGACATGGGCGTGAGCATCTCGTTGGACGATTTCGGGACGGGTTATTCGTCCCTGAGTCATCTTCGGCGCCTTCCCATCGACTGCCTCAAGATCGATCGGAGCTTCGTCGCGTCCATCCACCAGAGCTCGGAGGACCGAAATATGGTTCGCGCCATTGTGCTCATGGCCCGGGCCCTCGGCCTTTCGGTGGTGGCGGAAGGGGTGGAAGAGCAGGCCCAGGCGGACATTCTTCGCACCCTCCACTGCGACGAACTTCAGGGATACTTCTTCGGACGCCCGGTGCCGCGGGAAGCGCTCGAAGAGCGGCTTTTGGAACAGCGGCCGAAAACCCGAAGCCGGGGCCGAGCTCAACACAGGGTGGAAGAATCTCAGATTCGCCAAGCAACCAGCGCCGGCTGATGACGAAAAGGGACCATGGCGCCCCGAAAGTGGCCGGCCGGTTCGGTCCGAGCGGAGGAACTGTGGCCTCTCGGCATCATGCTGGTGATCATGGCGCTGACCTCGTTTTCGTCGTGGAGTCAACACCTCCCGGAGTCTCCAAGCGCCAGTAAAGCGCTGTATCCGGACGCCCCGCCCGCTCCGTTGGAGCAGGGCGAGACCCTCGACCTGAATCGAGCCAGCGCGGAAGAACTCCAGCGGTTGCCGCGGATCGGTCCGGCCCTCGCCGCGCGAATCATTGCTCACCGGACCGACGTGGGCCGGTTCGAAGGCCCCGAGGAGCTGGTGGAAGTTCGGGGTATCGGCAACGCTACGGTTGCCCGACTGCGCCCGTTTCTACGGGTCGATCCGTGACTCCTCCATCGAAGGACCGGGCCGAGGACCCACGATTCAGGGGCGTGGGGAGTGGTCGATTCGGGGCATGGAGAGCCGCGGTGCAAACGGGCAACGAACGACACATTGCCGCTGCTTGCGCCGGGCCCCGCGGTTGGCTATCCCGGGGGCCCGAACACCCCTGGGAGGCTTTTCCGATGCGCTTACTGTCCCTGCTTCTTCTCGCTGTATTCGTCGTTGGCTGCGGCGATGACAACTCGTCGTCCAGGCGCGACGCGTCCACCGCCGATCGCGACGTGCCCGACCGCAACCCGAACTGCACTCCGACGGGTCCGGAGAACGTCGAGGCTGCCTGCAACGACAATGTCGACAACGACTGCAACGGGAGCATCGACTGCGAGGACGCGTCCTGCAACGGTATCGCCGGGTGTGTGATGGGCGCGGAGAACACGATGGCCGCCTGCAACGACGGCATGGACAACGACGGCGATAACTTTATCGACTGTGAGGACAACGATTGCGGCGGCATGCAGACCCGGTGCGAATCGTCGAACTCCGCGTGCAGCGACGGCATGGACAACGACGGCGACGGCAACATGGACTGCGATGACTTCGGCTGCCGGAACTTCCTTGTGTGCTCGGGCGAGGGAACCAACGCCACCTGCTCCGACCTCATGGATAACGATGGCGATATGATGGTGGATTGCATGGATCCGGCTTGCCAGGGAGAAGGCATCGTCGTCTGCGACGGCACGATGGCAACCGGCGTGCCGCAGGCGATGTGGGATGCGATGGCCGATGCCGAGTGCACCAACATGATGGACGACGACGCGGACACGTTCTTTGACTGCCGCGACAATAGCTGCATCCTTCAGGCGCCGGTGTGTGGGACGGCGACGGCTGAAGGCGACAACGCCACCTGCTCGGACGGCATGGACAACGATCTCGACGGGATGATGGACTGCATGGACCCCGCGTGTATGGACGAGGGAGTGGTGGTCTGTGACGGCGGTCCGCCACCCCCGATGGCGATGTGGACGATGCTCTCGGACGCCCGCTGCAGCGACATGATGGACAATGACGGGAACGGCCGGATGGACTGCGAAGACTTCGGGTGCAGCCGAAAGCCAGGCCTCGCTTGCAACCTCGAGGGCAGCGACGCTCTGTGCAGCGACGGCATGGACAACGACGGGAACACCTTTGCCGACTGCCGGGACTTCAGCTGCTCGCAGAACCCCTTTGTGACGGTGTGTGAGACGGGCCCCGAGAACTGCAGCGACGGCATGGACAACGACGGCAACGGGTTCATCGATTGCCGCGACTTCGCCTGTGCCGACATGGACGGGCCGAATACGCCGGAGTGCTTCACCGGCGCCATGACCATGTAGCCACCGCCAACCAGCGGAGGCCCCGGGCGAAGGTGACCTTCCTCGGGGCCTCGTGGTTTCTTCGGCGAGCCCCGGGGGGTCGCTAACCCTGAGCTCTTGACCGGAGGAGGCTTAAAGGTCGTAGCGCCACTCGGCGCGGAGCTGCACCGCGAGGTAGGCTGGGTCGAGGCGGCCGTCTTCGAGTGCGGAAGCGAAAAGGATATACGGACGGATATCGAGGCCGAGAAGGAACTCGCGATCCACCAGGTAGTCGACGCCAAGGATGGCGTGGGCGCCGAACTCCATTCCGAATTCGCTTTGAAACACCGTCCCGATCACATCGACCCCGAGACCGAAAAACGGAATGATCCGTGCAATATCCAGCACATATACGGCCTCAAGGCCACCGAGTACGACGTGGAGGGGGTCGCTCGCCGGGTTGATGGCGTAGTTGATGTTGGCCCGAAGCGCCCACGCGTCCCCGAGCCCGATCGAGCCCCCGACTCC
>JBCCZL010000088.1:0-21511 GCA_039187775.1 Myxococcota bacterium | reverse complement strand
GTGACCGATGCGGGCTAGAAGCTCAAGCTAGTGCGAAGGGTGGGCCCCGCGGGCGAAAGAGCAACGGGAAGATCGTCGTCTGGAAGCGTAAGAAGTCCCCATACCAAGCCCACGATCGCCGTCACCGCGCCAACGCCGAACAGGGAGTTGGCCACCACCGCGTACTCCACGGTGCGGTCGACTTCCACCGCAGTTCGATGATCGGGGGCCTGATCCACATCGTCGACCGAGTTCTGGAACAGGACGGCAAAAGGGATGCCTCCGGCAGCGATGAGTACCCCTGCCCCCAGCACGATCCAGGGCGCCAACGGCACCGACGAAGTCTCCGCAGGCTCAGGAACGAGCGGCACGGGTGGTGGTTCTTCTCGAGGAGGTGGCACCGCCGCGGATTGCTCGGCGAGGGCGAGCTCGAGCGCTTGGATTCGCTCCTCGACCTGCGCGCGTTCCTCGAAGTTCGGCATCATGTCGAGCACGGTCACGTATTCGTCGCGCGCTTCTTCGAGCTCGTCGAGCCGCTCGAGGGTTCGCGCGAGGTTGTAATGAAGGATCGGATCGTCGTGGAGGTCGATCGCTTCCCGGATGAGGAGTGCACAGCGCTCGTACTCGCCCGCTTCGTAATGCTCTCGCGACCGCTCGGAAAGCAGGAGGGCCTGCTCCTCCGCGTCGAGCTCCTGCGCAGCCACGCCACTCGACGACAGCACCAAACTCAAAGCGATGCCAATCAATCGCGGAATAGCTCGAATCCTCTCATCTTGGCGGGACGCCGGACCAACGGACGCCGAGGCCGGACCGGCCGGGCGCTTGGGGGATCGGGTTCGTCCGCGACTTCCTCGGATTCGAGTTCTACCGTTTCCTCGGCCGGAGCCACCGGTGTCAACCGGACGAAAAGTCGCTGGTCCACGTCGGGCACGATCGCCTCGCGAAGCGGGCTGTACCCCGGCAGCCGGAACTCGAACTCGACCGGCGTGGTTCGCGCAACCAGGGACACATGAGCCGGCGTCATCACCGCGCCGCGAAGTTCGGCGGATTCGACAAGCGCACCCTCCGGGACCGAGACGAGGCTGATCTCGACCGGAGGGTCGGGCGCCGGATCCACCGGCTCCGAATCAGCGCTCAAGAAGAAAGCTGTCGTCGCACCGAGCCCCGCGACCGCGCCAACCAACGCGACCAGCGACCAGCGACCGCCCCCCGAACGAGCCGGCGGTTCCTCAAGGCTTCGGAGCGAACTCTGCACCGCGCGCTGGCGCTCTTCGCGTGCCGGGGCGAAGCTCTCGGCGAGCGCATCGGCCACTTCCAGCGGGCCCTCTTCTTCGGCGAGGGCCTCCGCGCAGCGCTCCAGTTCCTGCGCGACTTCGGCGGCGGTGGCCGGGCGATGGCTCGGGTCCTTGGCGAGGAGCCGAAGCAACAGGGCTTGGACCCGGGGCGGCACCTCGGGCCGCACATCGCCCACATCCGGTGGCGGTTCTTCGAGAATCCGACGGGCCCGCTCGCCGTCGTCTTTGCCGCCGTAGAGTCGCTCCAAGGTCAGCATCTCGTAGAGAACGATGCCGAAAGAGAACAGGTCGGACGCCGGCGTCGCGTCACGGAACCGCAGAATCTCGGGCGCCATGTACCCGAGCTTGCCCTTGAGCACGCCCGTGCTGGTCCGGTGATCCCGGCCGAGCGCTCGGGCGATCCCAAAGTCCGCCACGCGCACGATCCCGTCGAAGCCAACCAGAATGTTGTGCGGCGACACGTCCCGATGGACGAGCTCGAGCGGCGAGCCGTCGTTGTCGCGGAGCTGGTGCGCCGCCGCCAACCCCCGGGCCGCCTGCGCCGCAATGCGGCAGCACATCTGAACCGACATCGGCACTGCTTCACGGTTGGCGGAGACCACGAGCTCGCGTACCGACACGCCATCAATGTACTCCATTGCAAGGTAGGGACCCTGGGCGTCTTCCCCCACATCGAGCACCGGTACGACGTTTGGATGTTGGATCAGCCCGGCCAGCCGCCCCTCTTCGACAAACATCTCGCGGGCCACCGGGTCATCTCGCGATGCCGGCTTGAGTCGCTTGACCGCGTAAAGTCGCTCGAACTTGCCTTCTTTGCGAACGGTGAGTTCGACCAGTCCCATCCCCCCCTGCGAGAGGTCGAACAGATGCAGGTAGCTCTGTCCAGACCGGCTGCTCGCTGTGCTTCGAATGCTCACCGCGGAGACCGATAAGGTACCATGGCCAAGGAGGGTCGGGTCAGCCATCGACGTGTTGAAAAGCAACGAGGAAGCCCTCATCGCGGCGATCGAGTCGGCCGAGCGCGGAGACGGTTCGCACGCCCGAGCTCTCTTTGACGCCCCGGCAACGGCGGTGAGGCCGGCCGATCGAGTCGCGCTCGCGGCAGCCCTTTCGTTCCTCGAGGCGGCTCCGCCACTGAACGGCGTTCAGGCCGAGGGCGCGCACGCAGAGCTCCGGGTCGAGCTTCGAGCGTCCGAGTATCGGCTCCGCGCCGCCGCCGTCCAGTTCGAGGTAGGAACGCTCCGTTCGCTCCTCGGCCACCACGAACGACTCCTGAGTGCCCGTTCCGACGTCCAAGGCGAAGCCATCTTCACGATCGGCCGGGCGTGGCTTGCATGGCTGGATCGCCGCGCACCGATGCCCGACCTCGAGAGAGCATTTCGACAAGCGCAAGACCAGGGGCTCGCGCGGCCGGTGATCGAACTCCAGGCGCTTCGGGCGCTCGACGCCCTCGACCGGGGAGCGTTGAACGAAGCGGTTGAGCTTTCGCGACGAGGCTCGCGGATGGCGCGGGCCGAGGGATTTCCCGCGATGGAGATCCTAGCCAATACGGTCCTTGCCAGAATCCGTCGATTTCAAGGGCGACCGTACCTCACGCTTCGGATCATCACCGCGCTCTATCCTCACGCTCCTCCGGTGTGGCAATCATGGCTTCAGTGGGAAGCCGCGATGGCCGGGCTTCCCCTCGACCCGAACGTGACCCGCGAACCCGCCGTTCACCTCGCGACGCTGATGTCTGCGCTCCGCCATGGCGCCGACGCTTCCGATGCGGTGTCCGAGCTTCGCCAACTCGCCGTCGAGCCGCTTCACTGGGACGCCACCCGGGCCCTCGCGCTGTTCTCGGCGAGCCGCAACGGAGGAAGCGATGGCACCTTTCCGGCGCTCCGATCGTGGCAGGCCGCCACCGCGGCCGACGTTCCCCCCGACCTCTCGGGGCTTGCATTCCTTCCGCCGCTCGAGGCGAAGGCAGAGGCGGTTGAAGCTCGGCTCGTGGTCACTCCGGACGGCACGGTGACTCGCCTGCCGGCCGTCGCGGTGCGGCACTCGGTGAACGGCCGGGATGCGCTCGACCTGACCGAGGCGGCGCGCCAGCCCCGGGCCGAGCTCGGCCTTGCGGAGCTCGCATCGTCGGCGGCGGGAACGGCCCTCGAGGACTATTTCAGGAACGTCTACGGCTTCGCCTATGACCCCGCGCTCCACGAATCGATGCTCAGCATGAACCTTCTTCGCATGCGCCGCCTTCTCGGAGAGAACGGTACGATCGAGCGCGCCGATGGGACACTCTGGCTCGCCATCCGCCGGGCGGTGGTCCTTCGCGACCCTCGATCGCAGGAAGACATTCAGCAGCGTGCCCTTCGGATCTTGGCCAAAGGCTCGCTCTCGGCGCGGAGCCTCGCGGCCGCGCTCGGCGTGTCGCTTCGAAGCGCCCAGCGTGCGCTGAGCGAGCTCCAACAGGAAGGCGCGGTCGAATCGCAGAAGCAGGGCCGCACCGTGGCCTACCAAGTCGAAGACACCACGTTCTCCGAGCCCACTCGGAGCCGACGATTCGATCGGCTGGAGTCCAATGACGAATAGAGCTCATCTCGGCACGGAGTGGGCCTTCGCCCGCATCGCCGTCTCCAGGGCCTTCGCCGTCTACCTGGTCTTCGCCGTGGGGTGCATTCCGCCCGCCGATCGGCTGCAAGATCGGCCGTGCCCTTGCGCAGACGGGTGGAACTGCGATCGAAGCCGGAACGTTTGCGTCGAGGGTCCGGTATCCGACGCCTCCATCGACGCGGGCGATGGGCCCACCGATAGCAATATCGATTCGAACTCCGACGGTTCCGTCGACCGCACGTGCTGGGTCGGCGAGTGCCTCTGGGATGGGGCGTTTCGGTTCGTGGTCGACGACGGTTCGATCCTCAACACCCTCGACGTCACCAACAATCCGTCGTTTTCGCCCGAAGCGTGCGCCCTCTACTACTCGATCAACGGAACGGTGCACGTCGCTCGTCGGTCATCGCCGACCTCGCCCTTCACTGGCGAAGTCCCGTTGCCCGAGATCAACGTCGCGAACTCGTTCAACGGCAAAGCCACGATCAGTCCCGACGGTCTCGAGCTCATCTACACCAACGACCAGCGCGGGATGTCGGACGCGTACCGTTCGCGCCGCACCTCGCTGCTCGCCGGCTGGGCGCCGGGCGCGCTGGCGGAAGACATCAGCGTCGCGGACCGGGCCACCTTCGACACCGTCCTCGCCCCCAGCGGACTCGCCGTCTACTTCTCCCGGGTCGAAGAGGGGACGACCCAGGACATCCTGGTCGCCCGACGGAGTCGGCTCTCCGACACTTTTGGGCCGCCCGAGGTCGAAAACTTCGCGCTCCCCGAGGTCGCCGAAGCGGAGCCCAGCACAACCTTCGATGAACGAGTCATTGCGTACGTCACGGTCCGCGACGCGGACACCGAGCGGCAGCTTTACTTTGCGACCCGCAGCGCGAGCGCCGAGCCTTTCGTCGAACGCGGCCGGATTCCGGGCCCGTTTCTAGACCAGGGCAACGAGATCGAAGCGACGATTTCGCCCGATGGCTGCGAGCTGATCGTGCTTCGTCCGGGAACGCCGCCAACGCGCCTGACCTACGAAGCGCTCTAACTCCACGCGTTCTCGGAAGGGCTCGCACAGCGGGTGAAGGCCGATGCTTGGCTACCGTGACCGCTGTGCGGGGCTATGCAGCAGTTGCCGGCTACCCGCTCATGGCGTCTGAATTCATCACTCTCCCGAGACGGTCAGGTTGAAATCGGCGCCACGTTCCCCGCTCCGGACGCGAAGGCGGACCGTGGACTGCTCGGTGACCGCGAAGCTGCATTCCGCGCGAACCCTCGATGCGCTGCATTCCGCGTCGACAACCGCATGACCCATAACGTCGAGGGCCGCGCTTCCCCGATAGACGTCAAGTTCGGCTCGATACCTTTTTCCTGCGACGGCAACGAAGCTCGAGACTTGGCTCTCGGTAGATTGGAGCCTCTCGCAGTCGGGGCAGTCCCCGTATCCTTGAAGCTGGTCGGCGAGAAGCAAGTCGATCGCGAAGGAAGGCTCTGGGCGCTCGCCGTCGGCAGCAGAATCGACGGGTGCGTCTCCCGCCGTCGGCGAGGGCGCTAGTCCGACGGCCGCGCCGCAAAGGAAACCGAGCAGTAGGGTTGCGCTTTCTCTCATGGTTGTTCCTCGCTTCAGGGGCACCGATGCCCTTGGCGTTTAACTAGCGGTCCGTCACCAAACCGCTGCTCGCGTTTTGGCGCGCGTATTTGGCGCGGATAGTTCTTGGGGAGAAAATTCGGCTCGCATTCGCCAACGATCGCCGCCTTCTTGTTTACGCAAGGCAAAGTCAACGCATTTGGGACCTGAACTGAAACTGCGACAAAAGCCGAAGGACTTCGTCGTAGTCTCAGGTCAGTCCCACCCAGTGAGAAAGCGTTCGTTTGGTCTCGATCGTGCGACGACCGTTTGGCGGGCTGGTCGGTCTTCGGCACGTAGGCGGGGCAGCGGCAGCGCCACGGTGAGGATTTCTCCACTTCGTTCGAGTTCGATCTCTGCTTCGCCGCTCGAGATCTGTCCGAGGATCGGCTCGATCGCAGAAATGAGCACCACGGGGATGCCTTCCACCCGCAAGATGCGGTCGTGGGGTTGGAAGCGGGAGCCTTCACTCACGCCGAGGATCTCCGGCGTCTGCGTGGCATAGCCGGTCACGCCGAGGACGTCGACGGCGAGCGCCCGCGCCGTATAGCCACGGTGCGAAACCGAGCTCGCCTCAAATCCCGCGGCTTCGAAACACGGCCGAAAGTCGGGCTCGTCGGAGGTCACCCACCGGTCGAGCGCGGTGGCGAGCTCGGGATCGAGGACGGTGAGGCGTGCGCGGATGGCCGCCTGGTCGATCGAACTGGTCATCCCGAGACTACGTCGCACGTCGCGGTGGAGCGCGAAGAGGGAGGTGTCTCGCTTCCGGAGGAAGGCGTCGAGACAGAACGCGACCATCGCGCCGCCTTCGTAGGCTTCGAGGCCGGCGGCTTCTTGAATCGGACCTTGGCGGAGAGCTGCGTGAGCCGCGGAAGTGGCAAGGAGCAGCGAAAGCGCTTGCGCTTCGACAAGCCCATCGAGGTGTGCACGGAACAGGATCTCGAGGTAGCGGGTGATCCCTTCGCCGACCCACATCGGCGTTCCGCGGTTCCAAAGGTGCAGAAGCTCGTGCACGATCACCGCCCCGTCGGCTTCCATCGCACGCCCGCTCGGTGCATCGGGGCTGAGGATCATCACCGTCGAGCCGAGCACGCCGCCTTCGGTGCGGCGCGTGGGATGAGCTTCGAGGAATATCTGGAAGTACCGATGGGAGTCGCCCGCCGGTAGGCCGAGCGCGGTATGGGCAGTCTCCAATGTGCGACGCGTCAACTGGACTGAAGACTCGAGCGCATCACGGTCGAAGCTCGTCGAATGAAATTCGATATGCGCTCCCGCTGCATCAAGAGAACGGGTGTGCACCGTCTCCGCAAGGTAGAACACAGCTTCGGTCAGCTCTTCGAGCGACTCAGCGGTAAGAATGTCGCCACGACGCGAAAGCGAAGTCACGAGCGTGAGCCTCGGGTCGACGAGCTCGACCAAGAGGCGAACGGGAAGGCTAAGGCGGCGCCCGTCGGGGGTTTGCAGCCCTTCAGGAAAGAGACCGGAGCCTATAAAGCAGAAGCCACCATCGAGAGGGTGGCTCACCCCGTCGACGCCGTTCGCGGGTTCTGCCTCGTGGACGCCCGGCACCACGTGATAGGCGGCAACGTAGCGGGCGCCAGGGTGTTCTTTGCGCAAGGGCAGGGCTGCCCCTCTGGTGTGCGCGCTTCGCACGTAGCTTGCCAGCGTCAGCTCCCCGCGGAGGCCCACGTCGCGAAAGGCCAGCTCAACGAAAGCAAGGTCGTCGCGATACCAGGCGAGCGGAACGTCGAGCTCCACTTCGGCGGTGCCGTCGCTGCTCAGTCGCACTCGCGCGTCGATGAACGGATCGGCGGGGACCTCGACACGACGCGCGGAGGACTCCTGAGGACCGCCGCTCGCACCGCCGCTCGCAGCAATGCAAAGGGCCACCATGCCTACGCTTTTTCGCCGAAGGCGCATCCCGGATGAAGATAGCTTGGTTTCCTTCGATAGGTGGTCCAGTCCCGACGCAGCGCTTTACGCGGCGTTTCGAAAGTGATGTTCCGGTTTGGGCGCTTTGGGACCGGGGAGCGCTAGCAACAGCCTGCTAATTGCCGGGCCCCTGATGAACTGCGGAAAAAGCGCGCCAGAGAAACACGCCGACGAGGACCCCTCGGCCCGTCCAGGCGATCGTCCGAAACCAGTTCGACCCTACGAGGCGCCGAATGGTGGAGGGATCGAACCCTTGGCCGAGCTGTTCATGAATGGGCACCTGGACAAAGAAGGTGGTGGCCCAGATGAACAGAAGAAGGGCCAGCCCAAGCCAGCTCTCCCACAGCCGAACTCCCGGGGTACGAATCATCACGAGGCCCACCGCAGAAGCCAGCTCCACGAGCATCGCCGGCACGACGATGAGGGAGATCTTGGATACGTGCGCTCGTTCGAACTCCCCGAAGGATGCCGCCCCGACCTTGGCAAAGAGCGGATAGTGAACCAGCTGAACGAACCAGATCACCGCGACCATAAACATCGTCGCCATCGCGTGAACGAGTGGGAGCGCGGTCATGCATCCTCCGAATCAAAGCGGTCGCCGCGACGAAGCCGAATCGGCCCTTTGGCTTCCCGGAGCTCGACCTCGACCGGTCCCTGGGTCACCCGGAGAGCGCCAGATGCCTGAAGCTCGGCGGCCACTCGGCGAACTCGTGGCATGAGCGGCCGCCAGTCGTCGGCGAGCTTTCGGGCCACTTCGCTCGGGCAAATGCTCGAGCTTGGACGACGAGATCGAAGAAGCGCCATCGTCATCGCACGAATGCTCTCATCTTCGGTATCGCGCTCTCGGACCTTGGCCGAGCGGTTTCGCCGGCAGCGTTCGCTACAGTGGCGCACCTCCTCCCAACAGTCCGCCCATTTCTTTCGCCACTCGAAGGGCCGGCCACAGGTCGCACAGGTTTTGGACGGAAGGGACCGTTGGCGCTGACGGGGCACGGACCTAGCTTAGGGCTGGGAAGAGCAAGTATTGAGCCCCCAAAGGAAAATTGCCGATGGCTGAACAAGCCCTCATCCAAGGCGCGGCTCGAGGAATCGGGCTCGGGCTGACGCGGCAGCTTCTCGATCGCGGCGCCCACGTCGTCGCCACCTGTCGGAATCCAGAAACCGCCCATGCGCTTCACGAGCTCCACTCCGACCGCCTTCGGGTGCTCCGCCTCGACGTTCGAGAGGAGGCCTCGATCGCGGATGCGGCGGCCAAGGTGCGTGAGACGACCGACCGGCTCCATCTTTTGATGAATGTGTCCGGGCTCCTCCACGACGGGGATCTCCAACCCGAGAAGAAGCTTCAGCACGCGACCCTGCCCAACCTCCAGCGGGTGTTTGAAGTCAATGCCTTCGGACCGCTCCTCGTGGCCAAACACTTCGCGCCATTCTTCGCCCACCGGGAACGCTCGGTGTTGGCAAACCTCTCCGCCCGGGTCGGGAGCATCGGCGACAACCGGCTCGGTGGCTGGTACGCCTACCGGGCGTCGAAGGCCGCGCAGAACATGTTCACCAAGAACCTTGCGATCGAGCTCGGTCGAAGGAGCAAGACCCTGGCGGTGATCGCCCTTCACCCCGGCACCGTCGACACGAACTTGAGCGCCCCGTTCTCGTCGCGGGTTCCCGAAGAGAAGCTCTTTCGCGTCGAGCGCGCCGCCACCCAGCTTCTGGACGTAATCGACAAGATCACCCCCGAGGACACCGGGCAGTTCTTCGCGTGGGACGGGAGCTCGATTCCGTGGTGAGCCTGGAAACTGCGCTTCGTGCGCTTCCGACGACGCTCGGCGAACGAACTCGTACCCTCGGAGTGGAGAAGTCGCCTCCTCGATTTGTCCTTTACTGGATGCGGACCGCGGTGCGGGCGCACGAGAACCCCGCCCTCGACACCGCGCTTGTCCTTGGCAAGACGCTCGGCCTTCCGGTGTTTTGCTACCACGCGCTCTCCGAGCGGTATCCGTTCGCCTCCGATCGGCACCACATGTTTGTTCTCGAAGGGGCGCAAGACGTGGAGGCACAGTTCGAGGAGCGGGGCATCGGGTACGCGTTCCATCTCGAGCGACGCGGCCACCGCGGCCCTCACCTCCGCGTTGTCGCCGAGCACGCGGGCGTCGTGGTCACCGAAGACATGCCGGTACCTCCCCTCACCGGCTGGACCGAAGCCGTCAGCTCTCTCGTTCCAGTGGTTCTGGTCGATACCGCGTGCGTCGTTCCCATGCGACTGACCCGGCGTCCCGCGCGGGCGTTCGCTCACCGAAAGGCGACCCGAGAGCTCCGCGACGCCCGCATCGTCCAAGGCTGGACCGAGGTCACCCCGGGCCAACGATTCGTGCCCGAGCTTCCGTTTGAGCCGCTGAAGCTCGCGACGGCCGACCTTCCTTCCCTCGTCGCCGAATGCGAGATCGACCACGGCGTCGGGCCCGTCGCCGATACCATCGGCGGAAGCGCGGCGGGCTACGCTCGGTGGAACGCCTTCGTGGCCGACGGACTTCGGAGCTACCACCGAAAACGGAACGACCCGCTGGCGAACGCGGTGAGCCGGATGAGCGCCTATCTCCACTACGGCTTTGTGTCGCCGTTTCGACTCGCCCGCGAGGCGCACCACAGCGGATTGGCCGGCGCCGATAAGTTTCTCGATGAGCTCTTGCTTTGGCGAGAGCTCGCCTACGCGTTCTGCTTTCATGAGCCGGCGCCGGACACCCTCGCTGCACTTCCCCCCTGGGCTCACGAAACCCTGACCGCGCACGCGTCCGATCCGCGGTCGCCGGCCTCCTGGGAAACGCTGGCTCGCGCGCGCTCCGGCAGCGAACTATGGGACCACTGCCAGGAGTCGCTCCTCCGTCATGGAGAGCTTCACAACAACCTTCGAATGACTTGGGGCAAAGCCCTTCTCCAATGGACACGAAGTCCTGAAGAGGCGCTTTCGACGCTCATCGACCTGAATCATCGCTACGCCCTCGATGGCCGTGACCCGGCTTCCTACGGCGGGCTCCTTTGGTGCCTCGGACTGTTCGATCGTCCGTTTCCCCCCGCGGGCAAGGTTCGCGGAACCGTCCGACCGCGCCCGCTGGGCGGGCACGCCAACCGCATCGACGTCGGCGCCTACCGCATTCACGTACGCCGCACGGGAATCGATCCCGGAAGCGTCGCGGTCATCGGCGCGGGCATTTCGGGCCTCGCGTGTGCTCGCACGCTCGCCGACCACGGGGTCGACGTTCGGGTGTTCGACAAAGGACGTCGCGTGGGCGGTCGCCTCGCCACTCGACGCCAGGACGGTCATCAGTTCGACCACGGCGCGCAGTTCTTTCGGCCCAAGGACCCGCGCTTCGAGCGCTATGTTCGCTCCTGGATCCGGGACGACGTCGTGGCACAGTGGGAGTTCCGAGAGCTCCACTACGACGACGGGACCACAGTGAAAAAACGACGGCCGGTGGGTCAGGGCTCGAACCGACGATTGGCCGAACACCTTGCCCAAGACTTGGACGTCCGCCTCGAGACTCGAGTCGCACCGCTACCGCCCGGCGACCGTCGTCTTCTCGCCGATGTCGAGGGCCACGAGCTCGGCGAGTTCGACCGAGTGGTGGTCACCACTCCCCTCGCGCAAGCCGCCGACCTTCTCGTTCAGTCTCCGAAACTCGTCTCGATGCTCCAACCCGGAAAGCACGCGGCGACCTGGGCGCTCATGATCGGCCTGCGCGGGCCCGTACCCATCGAAGCTGACGTGCTGGTGGGTGACGGGCCGATCGGCTGGGCGGCCCGAGAAGCGAGCAAGCCCGGCCGGCCGGAAGGCGAACGCTGGATCATTCACGCGTCATCGGCTTGGACGGAAGCACACCTCGAGGCCGACGCCTCCGAAGTCGAGGAAATGCTCGTCGCGGCATTTCGAGCGCTGGTGCCTGGGCTCCCCGGGCTTCGCTTCTGCGCCGCCCACCGCTGGCGTTACGCGCGCGTCGCCACCCCGGTTGGCCTCCCCTGCTTGTCGGACGCGGGAGCTCGAACGCTCGTTGCGGGCGACGGTCTCCTCGGGGCGCGGGTCGAAGCCGCGTGGCTCAGTGGGGTCGCCGCGGCGGGACGACTTCTCGGCGCAACTCTGATGCCGAGCCGGGGCGATCTGCCATAGCTCGACGGGCGGACCTCAGCCGTTCGAGCTACGCTCCGAACGGTGCCCCTGGTCTTCGCCATCCTGGTTTCAACCTTCGCCTCGGGCGGCTGCCAAAACGAAACGAGAGGCGGTGCGGATGCGGCGCCCGACGCGGAGCTGCCGGACGCCAACGAATCGATTCTTCCGCCGGAGGCTCCCCGGTGGACCTGTCCCGATGGCTGGCAGCCCTCCGAAGAAGGCTGTGAACCTTGGCCCGTCG
This sequence comes from Myxococcota bacterium, assembly GCA_039187775.1. GTDB lineage: Bacteria > Myxococcota_A > Polyangia > Polyangiales > JBCCZL01 > JBCCZL01. Next base: position 9,701 of record JBCCZL010000088.1, on the reverse strand, counting down.
GCACGTCGGCATGCCCGAGCGGAGAGGTTCGCTTTCCTGGCGACGCCGCGTGCCATCCCGTCGGCTCTGCATGCCCAGTTGGGCGCTGGCCGGAGAACCTTCCGACCGACCGGCCCATCATCTACGTTGACGCGGAGGCCGAACGAGGCGGAAGCGGGACAAGGGAAGACCCGTTTGCCACGCTCACGTCCGCGATACCGTCAGCGCGCGCTGGTACGGTAGTCGCCTTGTCCAAGGGCGTGCATGCCGAGGCCACGCTCTGGGTCCGAGACAACGTCACCGTACGCGGAGCCTGCGTGGCCGAGACGGTGCTCGAACAGCCGATTCGCCAGGGGGGAGTCCTCAAGGTGATGGGTGAGGGCGTGGAGCTCCGCGATTTCACGATCCGATCATCGGCGGCCCCGTGCATCGTGATGAGCATCCTGACCAGCGCGAACCTCGAACGGCTGATCCTTGAGTGCACCGGGGTAGCTCTCGACGTGCGAGGAGCGGTCGAACTGCGAGGCACCGATCTACTAATCCAGAACACCCGCATCGATGACGCGAGAAACCCGCTCTCCGATTACGTGGGAATCGGGCTTCTGATCCGCTCCGACTCGAGCGCGTCGCTCGAACGGGTGCGGTTCGAGGGTGGCCACACTGTGGGCATCCTGGCCGACTTTGGTGCCGAAGTGACGCTCCGCGACGCCGCGATCCTTGGGACCCAGCCGCTCGAAGGCCAGGATGGAGTCGGCCTCGTGGCCGCCCGCGGCGCTCGCCTCAACGTGGAGCGAAGCACCATCGAAGAAAACCACACCGCGGGCCTCATCGCCCAGGACCCGTGGACCGAGGCCACGCTCTCCGACGTCGTGATCCGAAACAGTCTCCCCCGCGCCCTCGACGCGAGCTTTGGACGAGCGCTCGTCACTCAGCTCGGCGCACGCCTATCCGTGAATCGCGTCGGGATTTGGCGGAACCGAGACATCGCCCTCGAGGTACGCGACTCGGAAACGAGCGCTGAGCTGACCGATCTTACCGTCGTCGATACCGAATCGAACGCGGCGGACGATCGCTTTGGCGCCGGCGTCCACGTCGGAGACGGGGCATCGCTTGCCGGTTCTCGGATCCGAATCCAAAGCAATCGGCATTGGGGGCTGGCGGTCATCGGAGAAGCCCAGGCCGACGTGAGCGACGTTCGGATCGAGGGTACGGCGGCCGCGGCCTGCGTCGCCGACAGCTGCCGGAGCGAAGTCACTGGGGTTGGCGCAGCGTCCCTCTTCGGGGGAGAGCTTCGGATGGCGCGGTTCGCCATTGAAGACAGCGAGCTTGCGGGCATCCAGCTCTTCGAGGCGGCGATCGACCTGAGCGACGGACTCGTCCGCGGGAGCCCCATTGGCGCCTCGATCTCCGACCCCAGCATCGACCCGCAGCGCATCAACACCCGCGTGCGCTACATCGACAATCAGAGAAACCTCGACCAGATGGGCACTCCGCCCCCGGCCCTCCCCGAAGGGGTGGAAGGTCGGCGAGCACAAAACTGAGCCTTCGTCGTCCACGCTCGGCGGATCCTCGAGAAGATTCCGTTAGAATCAGGCGTGCGGTCTGGATCGGAGCTCTTGGCAGAGTGGCTCTGTGCTTGCCGCCGGGGGGGACTTTTGCCCCGTCTGACACCGCCGCGGATCGCGAGTTTCACGCGCCGAGGTCGTTGAACGGCTGGACTTCTAGTCAGCCTGGCTGACAGTTCGGGCAGAAGTAAATCCGGCGCCCGCCGAGTTCTTCTTTCTCGACCCGCTCGCCGCAAACACGGCACGGCAGCTGGGCCCGAGCGAACACGTAGTGCCGATACTCTCGTCGGGTCCGGCCCGCGGCCTTGAGAGTGCGGACTCGAGCCGCGTCGTTGGTGATTCCGCCGGTTCGATAGGCGCGCCGGGTGATCCGGTTGATGGATCGTGCAAGCCGCCCAACCTCGTCTTCGTCCAGGTCCAGGGGCCGCCAGTTCGGATGGAGTCGGGCGTCGAAGAGAATCTCCGATCGGAGATAGTTGCCGAGGCCTGAAAGAAAGCTCTGATCCAGAAGAAGACCCGCGAGCCGACGTCGGCGAAACGTGGCGGAGCGAAGGCGACTCCGAATCCGGCGGGCAGTGGTCGACTTGACGAGCGGGTCCGGCCCAAGCTTGGAAAGAAACGGATGTTCGGCCAGGTCTTCTCTCGCATGGACCGAAATGTCCGACGCGCTGTAGAGGAGCGCCGATCCGTTTTCGGTGTGCATCGCAAAGCGCAGCTGACGGCCCGTCTTGGGGAGGCCCCGTTTGCGGACGAACCAGCGGCCATACAGCTGATTGTGGCTGTACACCGCGAGCTCATCGTCAAACCAGCTGAGCATCGCTTTGCCCCGGGTCTCGATGCGAGTGATCGTGCGACCGTGGAGTTCCGCGGCGTACGGCCGGAGACGTTCGAAGGCGAAAAACACCTCGGTCGCTCGATGGCCGCGCACCACTTTCTCGATTCGATCCGCGGCACGACGAATTTCGGGTCCCTCGGGCATGAAGGCGGGGCTAGGGTCGTTGGCGAGCCGCCGCAAGCGGCGAGCACGCTATAGTCGGGAGGTGGCCCGCCCGAGGATGCGGCCAGTGTTTCTTTTAGAGCACCAGGCCCCGGCGAAAGTGATCCGGCGACTCGAAGAGCTGCTGGCCGAGGAGGAGCGCGTCGAAGGGACGGTGTTTAAGCGTCACGCGGTGCTTGAGGTGGGAAAGGACCAGCAGCATTTCTGGTCACCCCACCTCTATCTTGAAGCGCGGGAGGACGAGGACGCTCCGTCTGCGCTTCACGGGCGCTTCGCACCGCATCCCCACGTGTGGGGGATGTTCATGGCGGTCTATGGGGTCCTCTTGATGGGAGGAATCGCCGGACTGGTGTGGGGGATTGCCCAGTCGATGCTGGGGGAGGCACCGTGGGGTTTTGCGTTCTTTCCGGCCGCACTTGCCCTGATCGGGTTTGTGTATGGCGCCACGCTCATCGGCCAGGGCCTCGGTGCAGAGCAGATGTATGAGCTTCGAGCGTTCGTGGACCGCGCGGCCGCCAAGCACAACGACCGCTGACTCGCCCGGCCATCCGTGAATGGCCCTGACTTTTTACGACAGCGGAACAGACAACCCGGCGCAAGGACAAAATGGCAACGGCTGGGGTCTCTTCTTGCCAACCGGACGATCCGGTGGCCGATCCAGCGATGAATCAGTCATGATCCTGCGCCCGGCAGCTGGGCACAGCGTTTGCTGAGCACAACGTTTGCTGAGCACAGCGTTTGCTGAGCACAACGTTTGCTGAGCACAACGTTTGCTGAATCGCCGCGTGGAGCGCCATGCAGTTCCCCTACTCCATTCTTGTTCCCCTCCTTGCCGCGTCGCTCGTATCCCCGGAGCCAGCTCGAGGACCCAAGACCACCGCCGATGTGCCGGTGGTCATGGCTCGGATCGCGCCCGCCGAGCCCATCCCATCCGCGAACCTGACGGGAGATCGTCCTGCCCCCGTCGGAGACATGCTCGACATCCCGGTCCAGCGGATTCCCCATGGGCCGCCCCGGGGTCGAAGTCGCTCCGTGGGGCTACCCCAGAACGGTACGCTAGAGAACGCCGCGTTCCTTTCATCTTCCGAATGCCTCCGATTCAAGCAGGGGACGGAGACGCGCGAACGATGGTCGTCCGATGCGATGATCCAGCTTCTGAAAGGCGCCGCCGACCACGTCGCCAAAACCCACCCGGGTGCCGCGCTCACCGTGGGTGACCTGTCGCTTCGCGAAGGCGGGCCGATGCATCCGCATGTGTCCCATCAAAACGGCCTCGATGCGGACGTACTTTGGTATGCGCTCGATCTTCACCACCAAGTCGTCCAGCCGGACCGGATGGTCCGCTTTCGATTCGACGGCAAGGGGCGCACCGGGGGCGTGAGCTACCGCTTTGACGATGCGCGAAACTGGGCTCTCGTGTCGTACCTCCTCGACAATCCGATCGCCAAGGTCGAGTACCTCTTCGTCGCCAGCTGGCTCGAGCGTCGCCTCCTCTCGTACGCCAAATCGATCGGCGTCGAGGAGCACGTTCGAAAGCACGCGGCAGAAATCCTCTGGCAGAGCGGGGGCCGGCACGACGATCACATTCATATGCGGATCGAGTGCCCGGCCGAAGATGTCCTGTGCCGCAACCGTTGATGCCGTGGTGGGGGGTGCCGTGGCGGGGGGTGCCGTGGCTCGAGGAACGCAGGACCGCCGACACCGGCGTGGAGACAAGAAAGCTCGGATCACACGCCCGCGTACACCACCGAGAGCGAACGACGGCCGGGTCGCTCCTTGGGCGTCGGTTCCACGCGACCTGAAAGCGGCATGTCCCCGAGCTCCTTCCGAAAGACCAGGTGCCGATCCCGCGTGTGAGTGACGAGTGGCGCCCACGCCTTTCGCACCATCCGGCGTCGAATCAGCTGATGCCAGAGATGGTTCGATCGCTTGTAGAGAGCGCTCATCGCCAAGTAAGCAGGCACCGCACGGGGATCGCGCGGCCGTCGGCGAAGAATCGAACGAGCTGAAAATAGGCGGTCGTAGAGCCAACCATACCCTTGGGCGAGCTCCTCGGGGGACATGTGCTTCGGTTGGAACACCACGTGCGCGGTGTCGTAGCGGCTCCAGTCTCGATGAAGAATCCGTCCTTCCGCTTCCAGCTCTCGAAAGAGCGGAGTGCCCGGATAGGGAGTGAGGACATGAAAAGTGGCACTCTCGAGTCGATTCGCTTCCACCCAGGTCGCGAGCTCCGCGAATACGCTAGGGCGGTCATGGTCGAACCCTACGACAAAGCTCCCGTTCACCTGAATGCCGTTGTCGTGCAGCATTCGAACGCGCCGCGCATAGTCGGCGGCACGCGGGGTCTTCTTTCGCGCATCCGAGAGGTTCTCGTCGGTGAGCGATTCAAAGCCGATGAACACTCCGGTGCAGCCGGATAGCGCCATTGCACGGACGAGCGCGGGGTCGTCGGTCACGTCGATCGTCACCGCGGCGCTCCAGATGATCTCCGCCGGCTCGAGCGCCTCGCAGAGAGCGCGAAGATATTTCTTGTTGGATCCGAGGTTATTGTCGGTAAACACCACGTACGGCTGACCATCTTCGCGAATCTCCGCGACGACCTGTCCGACATCTCGCATTCGATAGGGCATGCGGAGCCCCTTCGTGGAGAGGTAACAGAAGCCACAGCGATTGTGGCAGCCGCGGGTCGCGTTCATGCTCGTGGTCGTCAGAAACGACTCGCGCGGAAGGATCGACCGACGCGGCGCCGGGTCTTCACGGTATTGGCTGACGAACTGACCGTCGTAGCGCGCCTTGAGTTCGCCGCGCTCGATGTCCGCAAGGATCGCAGGCCATAGCGCGACCCCGTCTCCCACGGCAAGCGCATCCGCGTGCGGAGCGCACTCGTCCGGGCACGAGAGCACATGGAGGCCACCGAAGACCACCTTGGCTCCCCGCGCTCGATAGTAGCGAGCGAGTGTGTACGCCCGTTCGGCGAACGTGAGGTGGACGGTGATCCCGACCACCTCGGGCATTGGATCGATCGGAGGCGGACCCTGGAGAAGATTCTCATCCCAATACGTCACCTCCCAATCCGGGGGTGTCGCGCCCGCGATGCTCGTCAACGCGAGCGTCGGCGTGAGCACGTGCTTTCCAAAGCTCGCGTGTGGATCCTTCGGATAGAACGGATTGATCAGAAGCGCGCGACGCGGCTCGACGGCTCCCCCGGGACCGGGCCGAAGCCTCGGCGGAACAACCATGTCGGCGGGAAGGGGGCGACGACGAAGGGGAGAACGAAACGGTGTGTCGGGATCGATGCGGGCCATTGAGTAAAGACAACAAGGTTTGCGGGGTCTTTTCCTCCCGCGAGTCGGCCAGCGGTTTCAAGCGATACGCCAGCGGCCAAAGACCGGGCGTCAGCGGCAGCTCAAGCGCGAGAGAGAGAGACCACTCTCGGGCGCTCCATGGAGTGACGCGGCGCTCTCCGCCGGAGTACGGTCCTACTGTTCGCCGCCGAAATGGTGCTCGGCAAACTGGAGGAAGAGCTCCCAGTCCTGAAGCTCGAGACTGTGTCCGCCCGGCCGCACCGCCCAGCCGAGGTCGGCTTCGAGCGCGGGCTCTCCCGCCATGTCGCGCACGATCCCCGGCGAACCCAGGAGCTCGTACACCGGGTGTGCGGCCTCGAGCGCGCGAAGGGCCCCCGGTGGGTCGGCCCAATCGTCTTCCGAGCCATTCGTGACGAGGAGCGGGCGAGGGGCGACCATCGCCAGCAACAGATGCTGGTCGACGGGAAGACGCGTTTCGTTGTCGCCAAAATCAGGAAACACATCGTTGAACCAGAGCGGAAAGAACAGATTGATCGCACTCACCGACTCGCCGTTGAAGCTCCGGCTCAGGGTGGCGCCCGCGGTTCCGGACTGGTGCGTCACCGCAAGGTCGATCCGCTCGTCGAACGCGGCGGCAAGGAGCGCCGCCTTCCCCCGTCGCGAGTGGCCGGTCACCCCGATCTGCGCGATGTCCCCGCGCGTCTTCAGGTAGTCGACGACGCGCCGCATGCCGTAGGCCCAGGCCGCGATCGTCCCCCAGCGGGTTTGCGGCGGTACGTCGGCCGCTTCGAGCTCGGAAGCAAAGTGAGGGTGGACGCCATTTTCGAAATCGAAATCGAGCGAATCGTCCGGGTCGACGTCCGACTCGTGAAATGTCGCGAGCGCAAACCCTCGTCCGACGATGGTCTCGATCGGCCAGAGCGCATCGCGAACGCCTCGGCTCTCCTCCACCGTCTCCCCGCAGGTCCCGTCGATCCAAGACTCGGTCGCGCGCACCGCCTCCGTGGTGAGGCTCTGCGCACCACATTTGTTGATCGCGAGAAATGTCGGAAACGGACCCGACCCCGCGGGACGAAAGATCGACAGGGTGATCGGTGGAGTACCGTCGGGTCCGTAGCGGAGCTCGTGCGTCTCATACACCACCGCCCCACCGAAGAGGTCGGTCTCTACTGCGACTTCCGTGGCGGTGGCTGCGGCATCCGCCGGCGCTACGCCATAGATGTAGAACTCGAAGAGGTCTCGTAGCTCGGGCATGCGCCGAGTTCGCCACTGTTCGGCAGTTGCGACCGCATTTCCATCCAAGCTCACGAAGGGATCGGGGGGTTCTACGACCTCGGGGAGGTCCGAAACCGTCGGAAACCGAAGGGCGTTGACCGAAGCGTCGGGTGCTGCGTCAGGTCCCGCGTCGGCTGCCGAAACCCCATCATCTGAGCAGCCCAAAACGGCGATAAGAAAAAGCCACCTCATGGACGTCGACTATAGCCTGCCGGCAGGGGCGCCCCAAGCGATCGGAGTACGGCCCTTCGGACGGTGTCGCGGCTCCGGAGTTTCAGACAAGGGACTTTGGCGAGGGGTTGCAGGTTCGAGCGTGGTCGGAATCCTCGATTCGCTGCTAGGGTGGAACGCGTGAGATATGCGATCCGGAGCATTCTTACCTCCTGCATCGCCGAACAGGTTCCCCGTCTTTCTTCGGCGGAGCAGCTCCGCATTCGAAAAGAGGCGCCGGAGCTCGACATCGAAAAGATGGCCTCGGGTTGGGTCCTCGAGTGGATCGACATGCACACCCACATGCGACTCTCCGACGCGATTCGCGCGGCCGTCGGTCCGGAAGGCAATGTCGACTATTGGGACCGGGCGATGCGCCGAGTCATTACGACTGGCTTCTACGCGAACCTTCTTCGAACCACCGTTCGCATCTACGGGACCACGCCGCTCGCGTACTTCAAGGTGTTCTCACGGGGCGCGGACTACGCCACCCGAAACATCGGTCACGTGGCGCTGCTCGATCACAGCTCGGAGCACGCAACGATGGAGCTCTACGACTTTCCCGCCGACGAGTTTTCATTTCCTTGTTACGTCGAAGGCATTCAAGGCTGCCTCAACGCCGCCTACCCGGTCCTCGAAGTCGCTGGCGAGGTGGCGCTCCTCGAGTTGGAAGAAGCGGTCGGCCGCGCCCGCTATCGCTGCTCCTGGACCTTGCCCTGAGCGCGCTCCGACCGTTCACTCAAGGGCGGCGACCGATCGCGTCGAAAGCCACCGCGAAAATCGATGCGCCCGTCAGAACTCTCCGATGGGCCGATTCCTCTCCGAAGCGCTGGTCGTCACCGTGGTGCTCTGTTTGGGGCTTTGGCTGCGTGGAGCGCACTGGTCGACCTGGGGCTATCTCACCGGAATCGGGCTCATGGCGCTGGCGGTGATCCTTCCCCCGGGAACCGCGTCGCAGCGCCGCAAGTCCGCGGGCACCATCGGCATCGGGGTCTTCCTTCTCACTCTCGCTGTGCGGATGGGCAGCGCCGAGGGCACCGACCTCAAGGCGCAAACCTTGGTGAGGATCCCCGGAGAGGCGGGTGTCGCCCCGGGGTCCACAGCGCTCGTGAATCGAACCTTCTCGGAGCGAGACCTCGCCATCGCGGGAGCCCAGATTCTGATCGGCACCGGCCGACTGCCCGCCTCCGACTCCGAGGGGTTCATCGATGCTCTCTCTCTGGCCTACCAACGAATGGAGGACGCCGAGGGAACCGTCCTCACTCCGATCGGACTCACCTATCTGCACCGACAGCGAGCCTCCGAGTTTGATGCGCTCCTTCTCGAGAGCGACGTTCCGAGCACCAAGGCGGTGGTGTTCCTTCATGGATTTGCAGGCAACTACGCGGTGCAGTGCTGGCACATGGCCCTCGCGGCGCGGCCGTCCGCGTTGACGATTTGCCCGAGCGTGGGGTTCCACGGCGCGTGGTGGGAGCCTCAGGGAGCCGCAACCCTCGAGACCACGCTCACCTACCTGCGAAGTCGGGGCTATCGCACGGTGATCCTGGCGGGACTGTCGAACGGCGCCCGCGGAACCGCGGTGCTTGCGCGGCGTTTTCGACGCGAACTCGACGGGGTCATCGTGATCTCAGGCGCCGCGGCGGTCGCTCCACCTCCGGTGCCGGTGCTTGCGCTTCAGGGCGAGCGAGACACCATGTTTTCTCCCGGAGTCGCCCGAGGCTACGCGCGCCGGGCCGGACGGCGGGGACGATACGTGGGCATCGACACCGGCCACTTCATGTTTCTCGACCGGGTCGACTTGGTGCAGCCTCCGCTTCGCGAGTTCATCGCAGGCATCGACTCGGAGCGCTTTGGCCGAGCGGAAGGCCGTTAGCGGTTCCCGCGGCGGTCGCCAATGCGACGGATCTGGTCTTCGGTCGCCGGAAAGGTAAATGCGCGCTTCTCGCGAGCGCCGCCTTTGCCGACCTCGGCGTTGTAGTGCCCCTGCTTGTCGGGATCCCAATCGAGGCGAAGTCGCCAGTAGGGCGTCGTGCTCGAACTGACCCCCACCTCGTTGCCCAGGAGCGGCGACACACCGAGGGAGCACACCTCCACCTTTCGGTGCGTGCCGAAGGTCACGCCTTTTTGCTCCATCCAGGCGATGGCGGCGTTTCGGGCTTGTTCGATGGTGGCGTGGGCTTCCGTCGGTTCGCTCATGGGGCTTCCTAGCACGCCCGATTCGACCCAGCACGCCGACCTCGGGAGCTTTCGCCCGCGCATTTCCGGGGGGCTCACAGGTTGCGGAAGAACGCCCTCGAGCAGCTACGGGACCGCTCGCTTCGGCCACCGCCGGGTCGGCCTGCCTCGTCAAAAAAACTCTGCTATTCCTCG
>JBCCZL010000087.1:0-21527 GCA_039187775.1 Myxococcota bacterium | reverse complement strand
GACCTCCTCGTCCTCGTGATAGAGAAACACCGGTTCGAGCTCCGCGCCCTCACCGCGTCGAAGGCGGAGCAACCCAAGCTGGTCCTGCACTTCGCAAATGCACTCGATCTCTTCCGCCGTGATGTGGCGGCATAGATGGGTGCCCATCTCCACGATCGCGTCGGCGCTCACATAGCGCAGCGGGAGTCGGAGTTCGCGCCCGTGCCGATCAAGAAAGTCCGGCGACTCGGCCGCGGTGGCGACCACATCGAGAATCTCATCCGCTTCGACCTCGAGCTTCAGCGTCACCTCCGGCGCGGGTTCGACGATCAATGGTTCGAACACGTCGCTCTTCCGCGACAGCTCCAGCTTTTCCGCTCGGGCCACCCCTCCACTGACCAGCATGACCTCGAAGGCGAGCCAATCTACGGGGGAACGGTAGACCGCGCTCAGCCGAAGCTCCGGGGCGATCTTGTTGAGCGCCCGGAGATGCTTCGCAAGAGATGGGTACGTGTGCACGTGATCGCGAACGGCGGGGTACTCGAGGGCGCCGGTCTCGATGGCGGTTCGGACGATGCCCGGAAGCTCACTCGCAGCCGGGGTTATCGTGTACAGGGAAAGATAGTCAGGCACCGGCCGAGCCTAGGCCCGGAAATCTTCACTGTCGATGTGGGTTCGGGCCAGACACGTGAACCCGAACCGCCCATCTCGTGAGGCGCGCACTCCGGACGCAGCCACGCCCCGCGGCTCGCTCGGAGACATGGGATCAGGCTTTGTCTTTGAGCTTTAGGAGGATCGTGGTGAGGATAAGGGCGCCCACGGTGATGCCGATGATCCCGGCGCTCGCCTGCAGGATCGGATAGTCGAGTTCGGTGCGGAAGCCCGGATAGTTGTACATGTAGCGCTTGATTTGGCAGAGCTGGAGCTCGGGCCGAGAGTGGAGGTCGACATTGACGAGCGCCTCCAGTCCATAGCGCGTGGTCGTCAGCCAGCTAAAGACATTGGTGATGCCCTCGAGGCGCACGATGCCTCCGGCGAACAGGAGCTGGGGAATGACGATCAGGTTGATCCCCCAGAGCGCCGACACCGGACGCTTGACCCCGGCGGAAAGGGCCAACCCGATCGCCGCCGCGCAGCTCGTCGTGAGGAAGCCGATGAAGAGATATTTGTGAAGCCCGCCTTCGAGGCCGAGCCAGGGCACTGCGATCGTCATATTCAACAGCACCACGACCGCGCCCAAGATGACGAGCACCGAAAACCGCGCTGCGACATAGGGGAAGATATTCAGCCCGGCCAGTCGCTCCCGCTCGTAGATCGTCCGTTCCCCGACGAGCACATTCGAACTTGCCACGACCATCGGTAAGAAAAGCGCCATCAGGATCGCGATCAACCCGATCCGTGGATCGGGGATCCGCTTGTCCGCGTGGGGCGGCTCGCCCAAGTGGGCCACCGACATCTGGCGGGCGGGATCGCAGGCGATCCGATCGTCTTGTCCGGCTTCGGTGCCGGCGCACCAATCCCCCTGGTCTGGCGTATCGAGACAGCCAAACATCGGAGCTCGATACCCGGCCTCTTCGTCGGCAAACGGATTCGGACCTTCGATGGTGAGCCCGATGAGCACTCCGAGCAGCGGCGCCTGGAGGAGCAGGATGAGCATCGCGGTCTTGCTTCGGAGCGTGAGCTTCATCGTCCGAGCAAGCAGGGTCGGGAACTGGCGCAGGGAGGAACGGCTCCGAGGCTTCGGCGGGGGCTGCTGGGCCTGGTGGTCTTGCTTGGGGCCTCGCTCAACGATGAACCGACGAAATGTCTCAGTCTGATGAAACCGGTCGCGCCAGGCGTCGGGCTCCATCTGCTCGACGTGGTCGAACATCTCGCGGGGCCGGCCCCGCTCCGCGCCGAAGAACGTATACGAGTCCGGGTCCGGCGGTCCGAAGAAAAGGAGCTTTCCGCCCTTGCCCATGATCGCTACTTCGTCGAACTTCTCGTACTCTTGAAAGTCCGGCTGGTGGATCGTCAGCACCACGGTTCGACCGTCATCGGCGAGGCGTCGAAGGGTCGCCACCACGTCGGCCGCATCGGTCCAGGAAAGACCCGAAGTGGGCTCGTCGAGAATGAGGAGCGACGGGTCGGTGACAAGCTCTACCGCGAGATTCACCCGGCGTCGCTGACCGCCACTCAGTACCTTCTCTTCGGCGCTTCCGATCTGGAGGTCGCGTTGCTCCCAGAGGCCCACCTGCTTGAGCGTGGCCTCGATCGACGAGTCGATCGCGCTTCGACTCAGCCCCTTCGGCAGCCGAAGCCGGCACGCGTAATAAAGCGCTTCGCGGACCGTAAGCTCGGGATGAACGATATCGTCCTGAGGCACATAGCCCACGTTGGTTCGGAACGACTCGTACTGAGCAAAGAGCGGCTTGCCATTCAGTAGGACCCCACCCGAAGTCGGCCGGTTCAGACCGAGCACCGTCATTAGAAGCGTCGTCTTGCCGGCGCCGGAGGGCCCCAGCATGCCGATGAGCTCGTTCGGATAGATCGAGAAGCTGATGCTGTCGAGGAGCGCACGGGGCTGACCGGTCCCCCGATCCTTGACCACAAAGCCGATCTGAATGAGGTCGAGGCGAACCTTCGCCCGGGACGCCCCTTCGATCCGACCGCCCGCCCCGATCGTTAAGCTGACCGCACCCACGGTGACGACGTCGCCGGGTCGGGCGACGCCTATCTTGACCCGCTGGCCGTTGATGTAGGAGCCGTTGCTCGAGCCGAGGTCCTGGATCTGAACGGTGCCGTCCTGGCCTCGGGTGAGCGTGGCGTGACGCGCAGAGATCGTCGGATGAGGAATCACCAGGTCGTTGCCTGGCTCACGACCGATGGTGATGACCGGCTTGTCGCTCTGTAGCGCGTTGCTGAGCGCGTCGCCGAGGGCAAGGGAGCGCCCAAGGCCTGTCGGATCCGCTTCCTCGAGCATCCGCCCGAGGACCGGCATAGGAAGCGCAAAGGTCCCGAGCAACACCAGCTGCGTTCCCGCCACCCGAGCCTCCGACACACGGAAGTTCGGGCTGTCCACGAATGTGCCGGTCGGCGAGTTGAGGTCTCGAAGAAGAAGGAGCCCGTCCGGTGTCTCGGTGATCGAGGCGTGCTGCGGTGCGACCTGCGGGTCCGCGATCATCACATCGCAGTTGCCGGACGTTCCGATAGTGATCGGCTGCCCCTTTTGCGGGCGTCGGTTTACGCGGAGAAGCAGACCCGCAATTCGTGGATCAGCCATCGACACGAGGATCGATCCAAGCCGGACCACATCCGCAAAGCCGATGATCTTGCTCGTGATGCGCTCACCGTTGACGTAGGTCCCGTTCGTCGAACCCTGATCTTCGATGAGCAGCCCCCCGTTGGGGTGACGGGTCACGCGAGCGTGCCAGCCGGAGATGTCAGGTGCCTCGAGAACGATCGTATTGGCCGGCTGCCGACCCAGCGTCACTTCCTGAGCCGTCTCCGGCGCAGGCGTCATCGTCGCGCTGAACTCCGATATCGCCATCGTCCGCGCGGGGACTTTGCTGCCACGCGGCGGGATCGAGGGAAGCGGGGCATTCGATCCGTCGTTGAGCACCATCGTGCCCCCGGGGGGCGGCACGGACGCGGCGCCCCCGGGATTCTGCATTGGGTTTTGGCCCGGGGGCGGCGTGTACGGAGCCATCGGGTTCTGCCCAGGCGGCGGCGTGTACGGCGCCATCGGGTTCTGCGGTTGAACCGGATTTGAGCTTGGGTTCGGAACCGGATTCGAACCTATTCCCGGATGCTGTCCCGGCGCCGGTGTTCCCGGATTCTGCATCGGATGCTGTCCCGGCGCCGGCGTTCCTGGATGCTGCCCCTGCATCGGATGCTGTCCCGGCGCCGGCGTTCCTGGATGCTGACCCTGCATCGGGTTCTGGCCCGGCGCCGGCGTCAAATCTCCGATGCGCGTCGGCGGGGGCGCCGGTCTACGGCTCGGCGGTCCACCCGCCGCTGCCACGCCGGGAGTCGGAAATCGGAACCCGCACGATGTGCAAAACTGCGCGTCGTCTGGCAGCAGAGCAGAGCAGCGAGGGCAGTGCATGATTGGTGCCTAAGGTACGCGAGTTGCGCGGAGAAACGAAGTTCCGTCTCGCAAATCTCTCCGCACGGTCCATTTTTCGAGGCGGTCCCGCAGCGGCGCTGTGTATCTTCTGTGACGTGCCCGCAAGCCTCGCCGAGATCAGCCTCACCGACATCGCTCGGCAGCTGGAGGCGGATGGCTACGACGCCCGTGAGCTCCTGGACCTCCAGACCGAGCTTGACGCGCTCGAGTCCCCTCCGGGCTTGCTCCGCCGAGTGTCCGGCCGCGCCAAAGAGCTCGTGGCCCGCCAGTGGGGCAACATGATGGGAGAAGTCCGAGAAAGCGCCGAGGTCGTAATGCTTCTGCGGAAGGCCGCCAAAAAGCAGCCGCTAAGCGCGGAGGAGCGGGACAAGGTCCGCGCACAACTCTTCGATCTGGTGAAGATTGTGCCCGCCGGGCTCATTGCGGCCGCCAACTCGGCCCTCCCTATTCCGGGGACAAGCGTGCTGACGCCCTGGCTCCTTTCGCGGATGAACCTCCTGCCCTCGAACTGGCGAGAAGCCCATCTCTTGGACCGTCTTCACAAGCATCAGCTCCGTCTCGAGGAAACCGGGCGGCCGGCGATGGCTCGAAAGATTGCTCAGCTCGTCGGTGAGATCGAAGCCGACGTCGAACGACGCGACGCGATCGCTCGCTCCGCCCGGCTCCTTACCCATTGGGATGCCAACGACAACGGCGTGTGGGATCCGGAGGAGCGCGAAGCCTACCTCGTGGAAGTCGAGCGGCTTCGCGACCTTGCTCAGCGCTTCGGTGCGCGAAAGCGCTGGTTCATCGAACACTCGGGTGAAGTGTACGGAGCGGTTCGGCTCACCGAGGTCGAGCGAAGCGAAGACGGCGAAGAGGACAACCTCGTCTGCTTCGATGGCAAAACCGGCTGGGTGGCCCTTCCCCACGTGTTGGGAGAAGAGCCCGATTTCCTCAGCATGAGCTGAGGCCCTTGAGGACCGCTACCGGTACGACCAGAGCACCTGGTCCACGCCGACCGCGCCGCGGTCGATGACGAGGTGCTGGTAGGCCGCGGCGAGGTGCACATCGCTCGCGTGGGCGCCAAACTGCGCGTAGACGTAGTGGGTGAGTTCGCCGACGGTGAGCACCCGGTCGCGCGGGTTTTCATCGGCCCGACCAGCCACGCCATCCCGGAGGAAGTGCGATAGATATCCGCCTGCCTGGAACTGGCTGGCCACCGCCGAGAGCACGTCTTCCTCGGAGGAGAACATTCCCACCCGACCCGGGCGAGTGATGATGTCCTTCGCGAACCCGCCCGAGAAACACGCGTCGATCGCGACCAGCGAGGTGCCCGCGCGGACCGCGTCGAACATCGTGCCGAGGTCGTTATCGACGAGCTGACCGTCGTAGAGCGCGAGGTACTCATCGGTACCATCGATCTCGCGCGGGTCGGTCGCCCCGCTCGTCTGGCCGCCGTGGCCCGAGTAGAAGAACACGAATACATCGTCGGGCCCCATCTGGGAGGAGAAGCGTGTGAGCGCCGATCGAACGTTGGCGACGGTTGCCTGCGAATCGGTAAGGACCACCTGTCGGTCTTCGGTGAGAAGGCCGTTTTCCCGGAGTGCCTGCGCCAGTTTGATAGCGTCGTTGGCACACTCGGGGAGGTCCCCCTGGCCGTCCGGGTAGTCGCTGATCCCGGCGAACAGACCGAACACCCGGCCGCCTTCGCCGTTGGGTCGCGGGGCCTGCGCTCCGGCCGCTCGGCTCAGCAGGTAGGCTCCGGTCTCACCGGAGCGATAGCTCGTGACCATCACGGTATGCTCGCCCGCCTCGGCCACCGGAATATCGATACCGCTGTCCCGAACATCGGGGGTGATGTCGTCGTTGTCGAGCTGCCGTCCACTCGGGGTGCGAACGATCAGATATGGGTCGAAGGCCGTAGAACTCAGGCGAAGCTGAACCGACTCTCCCGCCTGAAACGTCATCGAGTGTCGGTCCACAAACTCCCCCGAGTCGAGCTGATCGTCGCCCGCCGCAAGAGTCCCGCGCACTTCGTTGCCCGCAACTGGCGTCGGGGTCGGGGTGGGCGTCGGGGTCGGGGTGGGCGTCGGAGTCGGAGTCGGAGTCGGAGTCGGGGTCGGAGTCGGGGTGGGCGCCGCCCCCGCTCCACCGATCACCAGCCGATAGGCACCGGTCTCATTCGGCTGGTAGCTCGTCACCACCACCCGATACTCGCCGGCCGCAGGCGCGACGTAGTCGATGCGTGAGTTGGTGCCACCTCCCGGCGCATCGTCATTGTCTTCGCTCGCCCCGTTCGGTCCCCGGAGCATGAGGTAGGTATCGAACTCCGTTGACTGCGCCTCGAGCGATACCACTTGATCCTCGGTAAACGTCAGCATGTGCGCGTCGGCAAATTCCCCGGAGTCGAGCGTCTCGTCTCCCGCCGCGAGCGCGCCTTCGATGGTTCGACCCGCCGTCGGAGTCGGGGCTGCCACCACCGCCCGGGTCCCCGGAGAGACCTTGAGGTCGTAGGCGCCCTGCTCACCGCTGCGATAGGCGGTCGCGACCACCCGGTACGCGCCGGGGTCGGGAAGGGTCACGCTGAGATACGAGTTGGTGGTCCCACTCGCATCGTCGTTTTCCCAGAACCGACCGGTGGGACCGATGAGAATCAGATAAGGGTCGAACGCCGTGGAGTTGAGTTCGATGGCCACCGGGACGGCAGGTCCAGGCGACTGAAACTGGAACAGGTCAGCGAGCTCTCCACTGGGGAGCGGCGTGTCTTCCGCGGCCAGCGATCCCTGCACCTGCTGTCCCAAGGTGATCGACGTGGGGGAGCCGGCCTGAGGAAGCTGATGGTGGTCGCGAGCCAAGGTTGGAACCGAAGTTCCCGCCCCCGCCGCCTGCACTCGAACCTGGTAAGGGCCATTCGCCCCGGCGGTCGCCGCCATGACTTGAAGCCGGTACACGCCGGATTGGGGCATGAGAAAGCTTCCGTCTGCGCTGGGCTGGATCTGATGCCCGTTCGGCGCCATCGCGACCGCCATCGGCTGGGTGCCCGACGTCCCTTGAATCTGCACCAAGAGCGGAGCCCCCGTGCCCTGAACGAAGAGCTGATCGTAGTGGCGACCGTCAGACAGGCGTCGGTCGCTTGCCTCGAGCGCGCCGTCGTGGGTCTGGCCAGCGAGGAGCACCGGGATCGTGCTGGCCTCATCGGCGCCCTCACCACCCCGCCGAACAAGCAGTCGGTAGCGCCCACGGGCCCGGTCCTCATAACTCGTCACCCCAACCTTCATCGTGCCCGCCTGATTCACGAGAAGCGCCAGCTGGGCGTGCTCCCG
This sequence comes from Myxococcota bacterium, assembly GCA_039187775.1. Taxonomy (GTDB): domain Bacteria; phylum Myxococcota_A; class Polyangia; order Polyangiales; family JBCCZL01; genus JBCCZL01. The sequence goes on along the minus strand of JBCCZL010000087.1, from coordinate 14,135 downwards.
ACTTCCTTGCCAATCATCGTTGGTGAGCGGTGCCGTCGCCCCTGGTGGGGTCACTTGAACCACCGGGTCAAATGCGCTGGAACTAACCGTGACCACCAAGTTGTCCCCGGCTGCCACTTCAATGTTGAAGTTCTGAAAGCGCGCCTGCCCAACTCGCTGGGCGTTGTCGGTCATCTCCCCATCGTGGGAGAACACTTCGTTCGGGTCGGATGCAGGCTCGGGTTCATTCTGGGAGATCGGCAGATCGCCGCAGTCCGAACAGCCGGTCAGCGCGAGCACGAGTGCACAGGCGAGTCGCATTTAGAGCTCCGTCGTTGCCGCGCGAAAGCGCGAGGGATGGCAAGGGAAACACGGGGAAACCAAGACGTCGACGAAAACGGAGAAGAGTGCCGTCATGTGGCTCCGATGGTACCCCAGGCGTGGTTCTTTTATGGCAGTCAGTTCGGCCACGCGCGCGTTCCAGCGGCAGCGCCCACGCGCGACCGCCGCTTCGGAGCGCGAACGAAAGCGTACCGTTTCGACGAAGTCCACCCGCGACATATTCGATGAAAGCTCACGTTCGTTCGCGAAGTCCGAACGAAGCACGAGTGAAGGTCAGGAATCGTGGCAAACCGCGCACTAATCGCGGCACATACGAACGCCGGTCAGCCACAAGGCGTGAGGGCCAGGCTGCCGCGAACTTGCGACCACGAATACCTGCGACGGATCGGACCCCATGCCTTCGACCGCCGCGATCGCAACATCGTCCGGAACCAACTCCGGCGGTCCCGAGATTTCGATGGGGTCCGGAAGGGGCATCGGCGAGAAGGGCACCAGGCCGAGCTCGAGTTCGCCGGCTCCTCCGATCGCCGCGACCGCCACTCGTTGATCGTCGACGATCGCCGACGCCAGGCGAGGGTTTTCGGGCCGACCGAGCGAAAAATCCTCGATGACGATCCCCGATTCGTCCGAAAAACACGCTGGCGATCCTCCAGCACACTCGATCCATGCCACGTTCACCCGGCTCATGGGCCGTGACGGTACGGCGACGACATAGTCACCGATCGGCAGGCGCACCCCTGCAACGCGCCCACTCGGAACCTCCATCACGGGGCCCTGAATCCGAACGGGTTCACTTTCGCTCCCCGGCCACACCACAACGCCAGGCATGCGGTCCGAAAAGAACACGACGCTCTGCGCCGACGAGAAGTGAACGACTTGGTCGATAGGGTAGGCGACCGTGGCATCGACGCTGAGGATGCCCATCGGATCGGTGGAGAGAGCGAGCAGTCGCCCTCCCGCGCGAAGAATCAGCTGACGCGACGCCTCAAGATATCCAAGCGAGTTCTGCTGAAAGTCCCCCACCGGACCACTCGCCTGCACGATCGCCCCGGGCGCCACCCGATACGTCGTGGCCTGGTTGTCCCCTGCAAGGGCGACGAGCGGTCCCTGGGGAGTTCGAAACACCCCCGCGGCTCCCGCGACGTTGGTTCCCGCGCCAGAACCGAGCACTTCCATGGGGCTCTGCGCTTCCAGCGGTTCGTCGATCGCCGCGAGGACGTCGGTCGGAACCAAGGCCAACCGCACCACCGAAGCCCCTTCGCGCCACACGATCAGGAGTTCGCTCCGGTCGATCACCGCCGAGATCGCGTTCGGGCCCGGGGAAAGCGGTTCGAACCCGCTCACCACCGGCCTCGGGCTGATGAGCCGAGCATCGTAGCCAGGAATGTCTACGCGAGGCTCGCAGTCGGACTCGGGCTCACCGCAGCGAAGAGCTCCGGGGTAGAGCTCGCCATCACTGTCATCACAGTCGACAAGAAAGGCTCGGGTCTGCTCTTCGCACTGCGGGCCAAAGAACCCATCTCCGTCACTGTCGCAGGGTGCACACCGACCCTCCACGCATACGAGACCAGGAAGACAGTCGCCGAACTGCTCGCAAGAGGGGGGCTCTACGCACCGCGCACCGATGCAGACGCTGTCGGGCGGGCACTGCCCGCAACCGCCGACATCCGGGCGCGAGCCGTCGGGCACCGCATCGGGTCCCGCATCCTGGGTTGCAAGATATTGCTCACTGTCGATGAGAACGGAACACGCTGGGAAAGCCAGCGCCACAACGCCTACGAGAAGAAACCTCATCCAGTTCGAATCATACCGGATCGGACCGCTCTCGCAGGCAAATAGCCAACCGCAGAAGGTCGTCGATACTCCTTCCCAAGGATTCTCGAGCCGCCGCGGTCTTTCCTCCTTGCGCCCGGCCGGGCGCGCGGATCGGACCAGCGGTCCGGAGAGGAGGATACGCATATGGCTTGGCAGAAGTGCCTCGGAGGGCTCCTGTGCGCGTGGCTCGCACTGGGAGCAAACAGCGCCGCCGCGTTCTGCGGCTTCTACGTCGCCGGTGCAGACACCGAGCTCTACAACCACGCCACCATGGTGGTGATGATGCGTGAGGGCACCCGTACCGTGCTCTCGATGCAGAACAACTACCAGGGTCCCGCCGACGATTTCGCGATGGTGGTGCCGGTCCCGGTGGTCCTTCAGGAAGAGAACGTCAAAACGCTCGAGCGAAGCCTCTTTGACCGCGTCGACACCCTCGCGGCTCCTCGGCTCGTCGAGTACTGGGAAGAGGACCCTTGCCTGGTTCGGGAGGAATACCCGAGTGCGCCGATGGCAGCCGCCGAGGCCGAGGCGGCCACCGCCGAGGAGCCGGCAGAGCCCCAAGTGGTCATCGAAGCGCAGTTCGCGGTCGGTGAATACGAAGTGGTGGTGCTGAGCGCCAGCGACTCGAGTGGTCTCGATGACTGGCTCCGAAGCAACCACTACCGGATTCCTGAGGGCGCCGAGCCGGTCCTCCGGCCGTATGTCGAAGCGGGCAGCAAGTTCTTTGTCGCCAAGGTCGATAGCAGCAAGGTCCGCTTCGAGGATGGCCAAGCGATGCTGTCGCCGCTTCGTTTTCACTACGACAGCGACGACTTCAGCCTCCCGGTGCGCCTCGGCCTCCTGAACAGTCAGGGCGCGCAGGATCTCATCGTGCACATCCTTGCGCAGAACCAGCGCTACGAAGCCGCGAACTACGAGAACGTCACCATTCCCACCAATATCGACGTCGCCGATGAGGTCCGAACCCGCTTTGGTGAGTTCTACGCGGCACTCTTCGATGAAACCCTTGCCCATAATCCGCGGGCCGTGGTCACCGAGTATGCTTGGCAGGCGACCAACTGCGACCCTTGCCCCGGGCCGGTGCTGTCGGAAGCCGACCTCTACTCGCTCGGAGCCGACGTCATGCCGAGCCTCGCAGAGAGAGCCTCGATCGCGACTGCCCGGTTCGACGTTCGACGTACGACCGATGGACTCGCAGTCTACACGGCTCAGAGACTGATCGAAGGAACCAACCGCGCCGCGCAGATGTGCCACCAAGCGGCGCTCGGGCGCGGTACCGCAGCTCCCGGGCTCTACCGCGCGGAGCTCCGCATGGTGGAAGGTCGCGTCGATGGAACCCCCGAAATCGCGTTCGACGGACGCGGAGATGCTGCATTTCGGACGTGCCTGGCGACAGCGCTGTCCGACGTCCGACTCCCCCCAACCGATGACCCTTCGACGCTTTCACTCGACGTCCATCTCGACTCGCAACGCGAGGACTATTGGGAGATCCAGTTCCGATTGCAGAGCTTTGTGCTCACTCGCCTTCACGCGCGCTACTCACGCGACTCGCTCGGCGAAGACTTGGTGTTTCGCCCCGCCTCCGCCATCGTCGGGGGACGGGAGTTTCTCGGAAGCGACGGGCAGCTGGAGACTGGGGCTGAGCCCGCCTCACAGAACAACTTTCAGGGCCGCTACGCGATTCGCCATCCCTGGGAAGGGGCGATCGCCTGTGAGAGCCCGGTCCGCGGACGCTGGGGCGGCCCGCCGACCGGCACAGCGCGAGGTCCGAGCCCGGCCCGGGACCTGGCGTTCGCTCCGCGCGGACAGCTCGCCCTCGAGGAGATGGTGCGAGAAGACGTTCCGGAGATCGACCTCACCCTCGCCGCCGCCGCGACGCCGGTACTGCCCCCCGCTCCTCGAAGCGGCTGCGCCTGCGATGTCCCCGGAGGCAGGAAAGGCTCCGCGCTCCTCGGCTTCGTCGCTGCGCTCTTCGCGTTCACCGTCACCCGTCGGCGTCTGCGAGCATGAACTCCACTTGGCGCCGCAAGCTCGCCCGGTACGACAGGCCGTGGTACAGAAAAATCTCCGCGTGCGGGGTTCTGCGGAGCCCGTGCTCATCCACCGCGTAGCCGCGACTCACCGCTCGAAGATCACCGCGGAGCAATACGTCGCCCCAGTGAAGCCGACCTTCGAGCACCCCCACCAATGCGGAGAGGGTGATCGCGTTGAGGACGTCCCACTCGAGACTGCGGCGCCGAGCCATGCTGGCTTCCCCAGACCGAACATCGATCGTGAAATCGGCGGTGGTGCCGCCGACCACCGAGAGGACAAAGCATCCGTGGGGGTAAGCGTGGCCAAGGGCCGGGGCGAGCTCATCGGCAAGCCAGCGCTCGACACGCGTCAGCGCGGCGATTTCGCCCGCCTCTTCGGTCGAGACCAGTCGATTCGCGTGGTCGTCCGCGAGCGGAGGCACCACGGTCGGCGCGTAGACGGGCTCGTGATCCACCCCGACTTCCACAAGCGGCGAACGGCCGACCTCCACCCCGTGCGGCCGAACGCGATAGACATCACCCACCCGGTAGGGGAGTCCGCGAACGGTGGGCACCAGGGAGTCGAGGTCCCGAAGGAACCGGGCCTCCGAGATAGGAAACGAATGGCGATTCAGCCAGTCGAACGGCGGCCGATGCCGCACTCCCGAGGCGGAGGGAACCACCACCTTCGGCTGGAGCAAGGCAATCTGTCGCAGCACCTCATCGTAGCGGCGAATCGAGAGATCCGTCCCGGCTCCCAGCACGGCCGAGACCTCGTTTAGGGGCTGCCACGCCATCAGCGCAAGATCGATCGGCCGTTTGGAGTCGACCGCGGACTCCTCCTCGAAAGCGGACGGTTCCCCGAGGGCGCCGAGCCCCTCCTGGACCCAATCGACCAGCTCGGTCGGGCTCGACGCCGCGGAGTCGATCTGATGGAAGATGCGGCCGTTCTCGTTGGCCAGCAACACGCCCCACTCGTCCGCCTCGATCGACGGGGTCGTGACAAGCGAGAGACATTCGAGCGTCACCCGCTGGGACGGAGGAAGAACGTGTATGGTCCGGAACCCGATTCGCGCGGCGGTCTGCGCGACGAGCTCGTCCGGGGTCACGAGCACCGTCTCGGGGTCACGTTTCGCTAGCTCTCGCAGACTCCACACATCGAAATGATCCGGGTGGGCGTGAGAAACAAGGACAAAGTCCGGTCGAAGGGCATCGATATCGAGGATTCGGGCCGGTCGGACCTCAAAAGTGCCTCCGTGGTGAAAATCCCGGAGGAGCGGGTCGAAGAGGAGCCGAAGCGGCCCCGCGGTGACCAACCCCATCGCATGGCCGAGCGCATGCCAATCCAATGTGATTTCAGCCTTTCGGGCGATGGCTTACTCGACAAAAGGCCCCCCGGCGAGGTACTTCAGTTAGCAAATGGGCGAGGAGGATAGCCTGCCGCCGAACCCAAGCATCGAGCGGACCTTGGTTGTCCCGAACACTCGGGTCATCGCGGAGAAGTATCGTCTTGAGCGACTGGTAGGCGAAGGCGGCATGGGCTCCGTGTACGAGGCCGAGCACCTCGGGCTCGGCATGAAGGTCGCGATCAAGATCCTCGCCGAGTCGTTCAGCGAAGATCAGGTTTTCCTGAAGCGGTTTCGTCGCGAGGCGCGCGCCTCGGCCGCGGTCAACCATCCAAATGTGGTCTCGGTAACGGATACCGGCACTGACGAAGATGGGATCCCGTTCCTCGTCATGGAGCTCTTGGACGGCGAGAGCCTGGCATCGGTGATCCGACGCGAACGGGTGCTTTCCCCCGAGGCCGCCGCCGACATCATTCATCAGGTCCTCGGAGGGCTCGCCGCCGCGCACGACAAAGGGATCGTGCACCGTGATCTCAAACCGGCGAACGTGTTCCTCGCGACCGACGGCGAAGCCCGGCAGATGGCGAAGATCCTGGACTTTGGCATTTCGAAGTTTGCGGCGGATCTCGCCACCAACGTCACCGCCGAGGGGGCGGTGATCGGCACGCCGAGCTACATGGCTCCCGAACAGGTGAAGGGCCGCTCGGTGGAAGCCAGCGCCGACATCTACGCGACCGGGGTGATCCTTTATCGGCTGACCACCGGAAAACTTCCGTTTGCGGGCAAGCAGACCAAACAGATCTACGAGCGCATCCTGAGCGGTGACCTCATTCCTCCGCGCCAAGTTCGACCCGGCCTATCGCAGGAGCTCGAGGCGGTCATCCTCCGAGCCATGGCCTACGAGCCGGCGGATCGCTACCCAGACGCGCTCAGCTTTCGAAGCGACCTTCACGCCGCGGTTCCCAACCTCGACAGCACCGGCCCGGTCCCCGTGATCAGCCGCTCGTCGATCGTCCCGGAGGTCACCGGTTCCCAGCAGCGCTCCCGGACCATGCCTTCCCGGCCGGTCGCATCCCGCGTGGCCACCACCCCCCAGAGTCAAGGGGACGACGACTACGATCTCGCCACCGCGCCGACGCGAGACGACCGGGGAAGCTCTGCCGGTCAGGTGCCGGTCCCCGATCCCGCGGCCGACGAAAAGGAGGGATCCCGGCGGGAGCTTCTCTACCTCGCCCTCGGAGGGCTCGCGGTGCTCGGGCTCGGCGGCGGCGGTTACGCGCTCTGGTCGAATGCCGTGGCAAACACGGCGGGAGGAGGGCTCGAGCCGGGAAACAACAACCCGACGGTGGAGCCGACCGCGCCGGTGGTTCCACCCCCTAGTGGTCCACCACTCATCTACGGCGTGGCCCGATACACGCAGCGAGAGGCGGTGGAAGAAGACCACGAACCCCTGGTCTCATACCTCTCGGAGTCGCTTGGGCGTCCGGTCGAACTGATGGTCGTCGAGGACTATGAGCTCCTCGGCAAACTGACCCGGGGGGATATTCACCTCACCGCGTTGTCCGCATATCGCTACGTCCAGGCGAAGAACGAAGTGCCTGGCCTTCGACTCGTCGCCACCGCGGTCAATCCCGGCGGCTCCTCCTACGAGGGAAACATTCTGGTGCGTGCGGACTCCGACATTCGAACGCTCAGCGCGCTCGAGTCCAAGAAGTTCTGCTTTGTGAGCCGGACCTCTACCTCGGGCTATATCTATCCGCGAGCGGTGCTGCGGCAGGCAGGCATCGATCCGGACACCGACTTTGCGGAGACGGTGATGGCGGGCGACCATCGACGGGCGCTCGACATGCTTTATCACCGCGAGTGCGAAGGCGCGGCGGTCTATCAGTCGATCGTTCAAGAGAGCGGCCTCCCCGTGCAGGCGTTTCGGGTGATCGGGCAGACGCCGCGCATCCCCTACGACGCGTACTGCCTCGCCGAAGATGTGAGCACCGACGACGCGATTCATATTGAGGAGGCGCTCCTCGATCTCATTCCCGACGGGGAGCGCGCGAGTTCGGTGCTGAGCAACGGGATTCTTCGGGGCTTTGTCCCGGCCGACGACGCCAAATACGACGAGGTGCGTGAGATCGTCGCATTCCTCGACGCCGAGCAATAGCCCTCTGCCCTGCGCCGAAACCTCTCGGCTTTCGCCAAAGTTTCTGTTCAGGTCAAAAATATCTACTTAATCAGGGAATCGGACCGAGAAGTCCAAATCGCCATCCGGTCGAGAACCGTTCCAAATTGAGAACAAGTCGGCACCCTGATGCCCCGTTTCCGTCGCTTAAGTCACATTCCCTGGATCGCTCAATTCTGGGGGAGCAGTTTTTTTGTCTCCTGCCGGTAGCTGTCAGCAGGAGCGCACATTAGAATGGCAGTGATGACACCGAAGGCGGCGTTGTGCGGCGCTTGCGTCGCTAGCCTCGGTTTTGCAGTGCCAATGTTTTGGCCACAAAATCGCCCGCCTGAGATCCCAGTGCAGGAGATTCCGTTGAGCGGGGCGCTCTCCGCAGACAACGCGGAGCTCTCGGGGCTTGCCTGGTTCGACAACGAGCTCGTGCTCCTTCCTCAGTTTCCCGCCCGCTATGCCGCGGACGACGATACGGGGGCGGTCTTCGCGTATGAAAAGCGCGCCATCGAGCGCTACCTCCGCGGAGGAAAGTTGCCCCACGCGCGCCGCATCGGATTCGACTCGGGACCGCTCGCCGACCTGCCTGGCTACGAGGGATTCGAGGCGATCGCGTTCGTGGGCCGACAGGTCTTCGCCACAGTGGAAGCGGAGAATGAAGACCGGACCCTCGGCTACCTCGCCAAAGGCGTGGTAAGCGAAGACGGGTCGTCGATCACGTTCAGCGAAGACTTCGTCGAGCTCCGCGCCCAGTCGGATATCGATAACCTCGCCTACGAGGCGCTGCTGGTGCAGGACGACCGGGTCACCGTGTTCTACGAGGCCAACGGGGAGTGCAACCAGCATCCGATGGCCCTGAGCTTCGACCAGGAGCTCCAGCCGGTGCAGGACGATGAGCTCGAGCGACTCGAGTTCCGCCTGACCGACGCGACGAGCATCGATCGCCAGGGACGATTCTGGGTAAGCAACTACTTCTGGGGCGGCGACACCTGGAACACCGGGTCCTGTCCGCTTCAGGCCCGCTTCGGGGTTGGTGAATCGCACGAAAACAGCCGGAACGTGGAGCGGATCGTGGAGCTCGAGCGGACCGAGCACGGAATCCAGCTCTCAGAGCGGGCACCAATTCAACTCGCGCTCAGTGACTCGGCTCGGAACTGGGAGGGGATCGCTCGCCTCGACGGCAAGGGCCTTCTCATGGTGACCGATGAGCATCCGCGGACGATGCTGGCATTCGTCGAGCTTCCCGCGCAGTAGCGCGGAGTCGGTCTCCTACGGAAAGCTCCAGAGCTGATCTCTGAGACCCATCCGGGTATCGGATGGACGGTCCATCGGGATCGCCATCGGTGCGGGCCGCCCCACGGTCGGGCGACGCGGGACTTCCAGCACTGGGGGGCCAAGTTCGGTAGCGGCGGCCTCGGGAGGTTCCACCGGCTCGGTCGAAGGTGGCTCGGGCGTGGATGGCTCCTCGGGAGCGACCCGACGCTCCGGTGCCTCCAAACCCGTGGAGATCGGTGGGGCATCGCGACTCGATCCGGTGAGCTCCACAATCATCACCGACACCGCCAGCGCGGCGAGCACGATGGCGGCCGCGGCAACCCACGGCCAGCGCGGAACGCGAGGTTGCAGCTGGCCAAAGGGAGATGACGATTCGCTTCGGGACCACTCTCGGGTTTCGATTTTCGAAGGACGGGCGGCGATGGTGGGCTCGAGCGTCGGGGCTGCGCTCGGAGAAGCGATCGGTGCCTCGCCTCCGAGGGCACGGCGCACGGCAGTGGCACGCTCCTTTTCGCTCTTGCGTCGGAGCGCTCCGAAGTGAAGCGCCATGAAGTCCCGAAGCTCGAGCGGTTCCTCTTCGCCCTCGAGCTGGCGGAGCACCTCCGCGATTCGGCGAGAGACCTCGGCGCCGGTGTCGGGCCGACCATCCCGCTCTCGACAAAGGAGATCGTAGAGAAGCTCGAGGAGCGCGGGCGGAAGGTCATCGCGGACCTCGCCGGGATCCGAGGGTGTCTCGTGGAGGATCATCCGGGCGGTGCTCTCGAGGCCGTCGCCAAGGTAGAGACGCTGGGCGGTGAGCATTTCGTAGAGCACCACCCCGAGCGAAAAGAGGTCGGAGCGGCGGTCGAGAGGAATGAACCGAAGTTGCTCTGGCGACATATAGCCAAGCTTCCCCTTTAGAGTCTCTCGCGAACTCTCACCGCCACCTCCGAGCGCCTTCGCCAAACCGAAGTCGGTCACCCGGGCGACCCCGGCGTGCTCCACGAGGATGTTCTGAGGGGACACATCGCGGTGGACAAGAGGCTGGGGCTCCCCCGAAAGGTCGCGAAGCTCGTGCGCCGCGTGGATCCCTTCGGCGACCTGGCGCGCGATGGTGAGGCACACCTCCAACGGAAGGAGCCCCTCGGTCCGTCGAAAGTGCCCGACGATCGCGGACAAGGAGAGGCCTTCCACGAAGTCCATCAGAAGATAGGGGCCTTCCGAGTCTTCGCCAACGTCGAGCACACTCACCACATGAGGGTGCCGAAGAAGGCCCGCGAGCCGTGCTTCCTCGAGAAACGCCGCCCGAAACGAATCGTCCTCGCGAAACCGATCGTGCGGTCGCTTCCGGGCGTAGAGCCGCTCAAACGACCCCTCTCGACGGACCACGAGCTCCACCGTGCCCATGCCCCCCCGGGCGATGGTTCCCACCGTGAGGTAGGCGGGTCGGCCGTCGCGCTCCGCGTGCATCGCTTCGCCAGCCTAGCAGACTTGGGCGAGGATCCGCCGGGGCTGCCCCCCATGCGAACGGGGTGGCGCGGACCCTCGACGCACCTCCTCACAGGTCGCCGTCGATGTCGTTGCCGGGGCCTAGCCTTTTGCGGATCAAGCCTCCTCACTACACTGTCTCGAGTGCGAAGCCTGGCCGCTCTCCTTCTGTTGCTCGGCGCCTGCGGTGGCGAAGACACCTACGTGGACGTCTGGTTCGACGCGGACGAAGGGTTCGATGATGCCGACGGGCTTCGCGTCCGGGTGTTTCGAGCCGAGGGCGCACTGAGTTTCGACGAGGCTCGGCGCCTCCAGGACATCGACCTTCCGGCCAGCATCCGGCTGGAGCCGGAAAACGACGACGCGAGCCGGGAGTTTCGGATCGAGGGCGAGCTTCAGGCGAGCGATCGCGTCCTTTCGACGGTTCGGGCCTACGGACGCTACGTGGCGGGCGAAGGCCGAATCCTTCGGCTGCGGTTCCGCGCCAACTGTCGCGACGTGGTGTGCGACGCCCGCGAAACGTGCGGAAGCGAGGGCGCCTGTCGCGATGCGTGCGTGACGTTTGGAACTACGGGCACGACGCCATGCGAAGGAGTAGCCGACGCGGGAATGGACGCACGCGATGCGGCGCCCGAGGACGGTGGACAGGATGACGATGCCACTTTGCCCGCTCCTCGGGTGCAGCAGGCACTGGTCACAAGCTTCACGAGCGATCAAAGCGCATTCGTTCCAGTGCCCGGAGGTTCGCTCACCGTGACCACCGGGACGGAACGGTGGCTCGTGCTTATCGGCGCATCGCTTGATTCGACGAGTGCCACGCCCCGTGCGACCGAGCTTCGCTACCTCGTGGACGGCACGGTTCGGGGCAACGGCGGCACTCCGAGCGCATCGCCGGGCGGGGGCGGCCCGTTTCTTCACTTCGTGACCCTCCCCCCGGGAGGAAGCCACACCATCCGCGTCGAGGTGCGGGCGGGAACCATGTTTGCGGATGCCGAAGCGAACGTACGAAACCTCCAAATCGTGGCGGTGCCGATCCCCACCGCAGGGGAACTTGTCGAAACGGAAACGCTCCGGACCGGCGAGCTTCGACTCACGCCGAGCGCGTTCGAGGCCGTAGAGAGTCTGACCGTTAACCCGAGCAGGCCGGGGCGCTATCTCGTGCTCGCGGTGGCTTCGGCAAGCGAGATCCCCGGATTGACTGGCGCAACCCTTCGAGTGTCCAACGGAGGTGAGGTGTGGCCCGCCGCGAGCGCCGGCGAACTCGAGCATCTCTCGTCGACAACCGATGACTTTCAAACCCTGTATCTCGCCCGCGCACCAATGGTGACCGGTCCCACCACATTCTCCCTCGAGCTTCGGAGCGCGATGCCGTCGTCCACGCTTGGCACCACTCGGATCGTCGCGTTCCGGACCGATGCCTTCGCCTCGTACGAAAGCGTCGAGGAGCTCGCGATCGGCGCGCCCCCTGCGGCGCTGACGGTGACCCCGGAGGCACCGCGCGAGTACGTCGTCCTCCAGTCGTTGACGCTGGCCGCATCGGGCACCCGCCAGCTGACCTTCGAAGCCGCAGGCCAGGCCGTGAGCTTCGACCATCGGCTCACCGACGCCACCGCGCGCGTCAGCTACGGGGCGTTCTTCGCTCCGCTTCGGGCTGGCGCGTTTACCGTGCGGAACTCCGTCGCCAGCGCTGGCGAAGTGAAAGAGTCCGTCATCCACGTTCTCGGTCTCTAAACCGAAGTCGAATCGCGTTAGCCCGATCCGACGCGACCTCGTCGGAGGCGCGAAAGGGAGGGTTCGCAGAACACCGAGTCCTCGAGAATGTACTCGACGCGCCGGCCCCGCCGTTCGGTCGCGCAGGCCCCCGCGTCGACGAGCCCTTTCAGTGCAAGCTGCACCGTGCGGAGCGGCACCTTGAGTTCACCCGCAAGCTCTCGCGCGTTGACGGTACCGTCGCGGGCAAGGGCCTGGAGGACCCGCTGCTCCGGCGGCCGGGCGCAGCGTGGATCGGGTACCGCGATCGGACCGCGGAGCTCGAGGCGAAGCCGGGCTCCGTCGCGCACGATGGTGCCCGCGGATCCGAGGACCTCTCGGGCCCGGGTGAGGAGGGTGCGAAGCAACCCGTCGTGCTTTGCATCGGTAAACGGAAATCCGTGGACCTGATGGAAAAACGAATCGATGTCCCCCTCGGGCCGGCTAAGCACCAGGGCCGCGATCGCGGTGAGAGGGCGCGACACGCGAAGGGCGTCCGCGGACGGGAACCACGGCCGGTCGCGAAGGAGCCCAACCCCGGCGCCGAGGACTCGCCGACCGGGCTCGGACACGACGTACGCGACCACCTCTTCAAACGGATCCACGAGGCCCGCCGGCGGCACCGTGCCTTCGCCCCGGTTCCACGCTTCGGCGTTGGCATCGGTCTCTGCTTTCTCGGTCCCTGCAGCGTCGGTTTCTGCCATGGGATCGAGAAGAAGAATCAGCTGATTCGCTTCGCGCACGATGGGAGCCAGCCCCCCCGCATGCCAGCGGAGGGACGCCCGAGCGCTCTCGAACCCCGGCCGGTCGCCGTGTCGCGCCGCATGAAAGATCCGCGCGATCGGGTGGGTCTCGGCGGTCGCTCCTCCGGCGCAGGCGAGTTCCCACTCCACCCATTGGCGCCACGGTTCGGGGACCACGGTGGCAAGCTGCCCAAGGATCCGTGCGCCGAGATGCGGCCGCCCTTCGTAGCGGCGGGCTCGGGCGAGCACGATGTTGGCAAAATACTCCTGACGAAGGAGCGACTCGGTCCGGGCGATGCGCGCGGCTCGACGGGCGCGGGCCAGCGCTTCCTCGATGTGGCCTTCCTGCAAGAGAGCAAGGGCCCCAAGCGACGCCGCATCCGCCACGGCGCAACCGTCACCATGGTCGACCCCAAACGCGCGGAGCTGTTCCGCCCGGCGGAGGGCATCCGGATGACCGGCAGCCACCGCAGACAATGCGTGGAGATACGGCGATGCGTGGAGATACGGCGATGCATCGTGCGGAAATGCTGCGCCGAGATGCGATGCGGCGAGATAGGATGATGAACCCATCGCCGCGTAGCGCTCGAGGTTTTCTCGATCGAAGGCGAGGAAGCAGCGAAGCGCCATCTGTTCGGCCGCACCTCGACCCACCTCTCCACCGGCGCGAGTGGCGTCTTCGAGGCTGATCGTCTCGGACGACATGGTCACGAGGAGCGACCGAAGGGCAAGCCGAACCGACTCGGGGGGATTCTCCTCGAGGAGCGACTCCACCAGCGCGTAGTCCCCGCGTTGGGCGCGCGTTTTGGCTTCTTCGAAGGATCGCTCCACCGAAACCAAGGTACCAGGTGGGATCGCGCATCGCGTCGATCTCGCGCGCAAGGCGCGTAACACGCTATCGCTGGGCAAGATTTCGGCCGCCGCCTATCCCAGGACGAACGGCAGAGGCGCGGGCCTCCGCCGAAAGCGGCCGGCGCAGGAGCGCACTCGAGAAGGAGCTTGGGCATGGTTCGAGGTTGGAACAGATGGGCAGGGGTCGGGGCGCTCCTGGCGCTCGTCGGATGCAAGCCCGCCCCCGACTTCCGGCGCGACGCGGGGACGAGCACCCAGGACGGCTCGGCCCTCGATGCCCAGCTCTCGGCACGCGGCAACTATGCGGCGGCGGCCGCTGACGCACTCAGCTACCGGGAGCTCTCCACCCATCCGGGCTGCGCGATCGACGGCCTGAGCTACCCGGCGG
>JBCCZL010000086.1:0-21767 GCA_039187775.1 Myxococcota bacterium | reverse complement strand
GTCGTGTTCGATGGCTGGAGATGCTGAGTATCGAACACGACGACGCAGGTTGCGACATGCCAGCTCCCTCGACGGTAACGCTCCCGGCGACCCTTTCCGAAGCCGACTCGCTAGAAGAAGGTCGGAAGGGCGTCGGGGAAGGGCTGATGTTCGATGGGTCCGTGTCCGACGATGGCCTCGAGATAGGCGCACCGTTCGGGTTCCTCTTCGGGGTCGCATTCGGCGGCTTCGTCGAGGATGCGCTCGACGGGAACAATGCTCCGCAAGGTTGGACGCATGGCGACAGACTCGAAGGCGCCGCCGATGCCGTCGACGGGCTGCTCATCGGCGTGACAAAGCGCGCAGAAGGTGACGGGCGCACCGTTGATGAGCAGATGCTCATAGGGTGCGCTCTCGGGGAGCGGGGCTTCGACGGGGAACTCGATCTCGCCTTTGATGCTTCGGTTGTTTCGTCCGACGAGTTCGCCGAACTCGAGGAGCTCGGCGCCTGGCCCGTCGGGGACGATGGAAAGGATCAGGGCTTTTTTGAAGATGAAGATCCGCGGACTCCGGGCGCCGGCCGCCGGCTGAGCGCTGGAGATGCTGTTGGTGGCCTCGATGCGAAGGGGGCGGTCGAGGCTTTCGGCGAAGCACTTGGCGGTGACGGGCATCGGAAGCGAGTTGATGAGTTCGATGGCTTCGGCGATCGAACCGGGGGACCCGGTGGCGTGTTCGCCGGGCAAGCAGCGCTCTTTCGGCGGAGCCTCCACGGGGTGCGTGCAGCCGATAGCGCAGGTGGCGATCATGAGCGCGCCGAGGGCGGTCAACCGGATGGACGCCGCCGGCGCCATAGGATCATCGCTCGGAGGCGGCATCTCGGAACCCAACCTCGGCACCGCTGGAAACCCTCGAGGGATCACCGGCACTCACACGACGCCGGAGGCGCCATTCGAACCAGAAGCTCCCCCCCGGAACCAGCGAGCTCAGTACGCCGATCACCCATTCCTTCTGCGACCACCCGAAGAGCCTCAGCGTCGAACTGAGCGACTGAGCGAACACCAAGACGAGCACGCCGTGGCTCCACCCGATAAGGCCCGTCCCGCCATCGAGACGGGTTCCGGTGACCGCACGCCACGGCATGGCGACGAGCACCATGAAAACCAATGACGCGCCCTCGAGCCAGGTGAGCCATCGAAGGCCGTTCCAGGCGATCGCTTCGTCTGCCGCATCGTCAACCGCCACGAACGTCCGGGCGAAGGGCCAGGCCCCGAGCGAACCCACTCCGAGCCCGATGCCGAACAGCGCCAACACCCCCGCGGGTTGTTCTGGTCGGAGAGTCATCACCGAAACGCCAGCCGACACACATCCCCAGGTCAGGGCTGGCGTGATCGGGCGCGACCGCTGGCGGTGGCTCACCATGAACGCGAGGTGAAGACAGCCAAGGCCCGCCACCGCACCGGCGAGGAGCCACGGCGTCAAAAGGGTGCGTCCGCTGAGCTTCATGAGCCCCCACCCGCTCGCGTACGTAAGAACGAAGCCCGGAACCAATGCCAGATAGGTCGCACGCAGACGCGCGGCGCGGGAGGACGTCATGGTGGCTCCGCCCACACCGAGGAGGAACCACGAGAGGCCCAAGAACTTCAGCGTTCGGACAACCGCCCACCAGTGCAAGAAATCCATCATGTGGAGAGCGGCCCGCATCTCACGGAGCCGGAAGCTTCAACCTGCCCCCCTCGCAGAACCTGATAAAGTGGCCAGAATGCCAAATAGCAGTGGGATTCAGACAAACGCCCACCGAGTCGCGGTCCTGGCTCCGTTCGATGTGGTTCCGTTCGATCTTTCGGTTCCTTGCGACACCTTTCGGCACGCATGGTCAACCGACGGAGACAGCCTCTACGAGGTTCGGGTCTGCGCCGAGACTCTCAGGATCGACGCAGGTCCATTCGCAATCGAAGTCTCGTCCGGCCTCGAAGCGTTGAACGACGCGGACACCATCGTCATTGCCGGCACCCGCGACCTCGAGAGCTCCCTCTCGTCCGTCGCCTGTGGAACCCTGCGAGCGGCGGCGGATCGGGGAGCTCGCATCGCATCGATATGCAGCGGAGCGTTCTTGCTCGCGAGCACCGGCCTCCTCGACGGACGACGCGCCACGACCCACTGGCGGGCGGCTCCACGGCTGGCCGAGCGCTTTCCCGATGTGACGGTGGACCCGGATGTTCTCTACATCGACGAGGGTCAGTTTCTCACCTCGGCAGGGGCCGCCGCGGCCCTCGACCTTTGCCTTCATATGGTTCGGAAAGACTTCGGCGCGACCACCGCGGCGAGAGTCGCGCGGCTGTCGGTGATGCCGCTCGAACGGGAGGGTGGACAGGCTCAGTTCGTTTCCCGACCGTCGCCCGTCGAGGTCGAAACCCTTACCCAAGTGCTCGCGTGGATCGAGGATCACGCGTCCGATCCCCTCACCTTGGGAGACATCGCGGCCGAAGCGAATGTCAGCGTCCGAACCCTCACTCGGCGCTTTAAGGATCAACTCGGCGTGAGTCCGCTGCAGTGGCTCATCCGGGTCCGCATCGAGCATGCGCAGCGCCTCCTCGAGACCAGCGATCTCTCCATCGAACGAATCGCGGAGGCAACAGGCTTTGGTTCGACGCCTACATTCCGGCAACACTTCAAGCGCCTTGTCACGGTGAGTCCCAAACACTGGCGGCAGTCTTTCGCCGCCCGGCGGCCCCATTGACTTCATTGCGGCTTTGCCGCCACGCGGAACCTCGGGACGGCGAACGACAACCCACTCGTCTAGCCTCTCGACTCACCTCGCGAGAACGTGGAGCGCCCCCGACGACTCACCTTGCGGCGAGGTCACTGCGAGTCCGCGTTGCCGCGCAGGGGTTTGCCAAACGTCCGGGCGTAGTCGCGGCTGAACTGCGACGGGCTTTGGTATCCGACGCGGTAGGCTGCGTCTTCGACGGCGTCGGAACCGACGACCGATGCAGAACGAATCTCCGAAGGAATTGCCCGATCCTTCAAAGTTCGAGAGGCGCTCTTCCGAAAGACCCCTACCTCGCCGCCTGACGGATCTCTTCGGCGAGACCGGCGATAAAGTGGGCCATGGTCTGCTCGCCGAGATCGACGGATTTTGCGTTGCCGCCCGCGACGACGGTGACGTCGGTCACGCCGATGACGTTGAGAATGAGCTGTAGATACTTCGGCGCGATGTTTCGATCTCGAATCGGTGAGCCCTCGCCATAGACTCCGCCCGACGCGAGCAGGATGGTCGCCTTCGTCCCCGACACGAGACCGGCACCGTCGAAGCCAAGGGTGATTCCTTTGCGAACGATGTGGTCGACCCAGGCTTTCAACGCCGCCGGGACGTTGTAGTTGTACACCGGCGTCGAGATGGCGATGTGGTCGGCCGCAAGGACTTCCGCGACGAGCTCGTCCGAGAGATGCAACGCCTGCTTCATGTGGGGGGTTTGATGTTCGGTGGGCGTGAAGTACGCCTCGAGCCAGGGGGCGGTCGCGAACTGAAGATCGGTGTCGACGAGATCACGACGAACGACCTCGCCATCCGGATGTGCGATCTGCCAGTCGGCCAGGAATCGGCGCGCCATCTGTCGAGAGATCGACGCCGCACCACGAGGGCTGGTTTCAACGAGGAGAAGTCGGCTCATGTTGGGCTCCGTAGAGGGGAAAGATGCTGCTGGGGTGCTCTACGGCTCCAAGTCCTCCTTCGGAAGTGATAGAATTCTGATGTTCTCCATCACTTCAAACGATGGTCTTAGTGACGAGCACCCTCACCCTAGACCAGCTGCGCGTCCTCGTGACGATCGCGGACTCCGGCAGCTTCTCCGCGGCCGGCCGTGCACTCTTTCGGGCTCAGTCGGCGGTCAGCCAGGCGGTCGCGACGCTTGAAGCCCATCAGGGCGTGACGCTCTTTGACCGGAGTGGCTATCGCCCGCAGCTGACCGAGGTGGGGCGAGTGCTCGTGGATCAGGCGAGGCTCGTCCTGGCCAGCGCGGCCCGGTTCGAAGCCGTCGCGGCAGGGACACGCGTGGGGCTCGAAGCGGAACTCGCGGTCGCGATCGACCCGCTGGTGCCGAGCGAACCACTCGTCGACACACTTCGCGATCTAAGCCACACCTTTCCCGACCTTCCGCTTCGTTTCTCCACCGAAGGCCTCGGAGGCTCACTTCGAAGCCTCAGACGAGACGTGGTTTCGCTCGCGATCTGTCTCCTGCTTCCGGCGGTCCCGGAGGATATCGTCGCGTATCCGCTGCTGAAGGTTCCGCTGCGACCGGTGGTCGCACCAAGTCATCCCTTGGCGGCGCTCACTCGTCCGGCACGACCGGATGATCTCGAATCGCACATCCAACTCGTCTTGTCGGATCCGGTCGAGCCCGAAGAGGCGAACTATGGCGTGGTGAGCGCAAGACTATGGCGGTTTGTCGACCTCAGCCGGCGGCTCGATGTTCTATCCGCGGGGTTCGGTTGGTGTCGAATGCCGGAGCACCTTATCCGCGAGCATCTCGCCGACGGTTCGCTCATCGTCTTTCAAATCGAGCATGATTCGACGCCCGTCGAAGGTCTCACCATTTACGCCGCGCACCGAAAAGACCGGACCCTCGGTCCCGCCGGTCACTGGTTGTTGAGTGCGCTGCGACAGCGGTTCACCGCGGTGTTCACGACCCCTGACGCACGATGACCGCCTTGCGATCGTGCTTCGGCACGACGCTTCGCGAAGAGTCCCCGGGATAGGACAACGCCGGGAGTATCGAGGCCGGCGAGGGAGCATCGGCGCAAATTCGAAGCTGGGTTAAGCAGGGGTTTAAGCAGCCTGAATGCTAGGTTTCAGGCATGCGCTTTCTTCTCTTGATCTCCATCTCTTTCATCTTTGGACTCTCGGCGTGCGGCGACGACGATCGTGGGAGCACCCCACGCGACGGAGCGGTCACCGTGGACGGCTCCGTCGACGGTCGGGTGCCCGATGGCGGTGACGCTACGATCGCCACCGCGGCCCTCGACCGCTACTGCATCGCCGCCGACGCATTCGTAGCCCAGTGCGGCGATACTCTCGATCGCTGCGATCGACAAACGCTGACCGAGTGCCGCGAGGTCGCGACGCTCGAGCGTGAGGAGTACATCGAAGCTCGTGCCGAGTGTGGATTCCCCTACGCCTGCGGGAGCGCTCAGACGTTCGACGAGCGACTCTGCGTCCATCAGCGCACCGAAGCCGTGCAACCCACCGCGATGCAAATGACGCTCGCCCAGGCCCTGTGCGACAACTGCCGCCCAGACGACGCCACCTGCCTCGATGATTTCTTCTTTCGTGCCGCGCCTCGAAACGACGGAACCGTGGTGGTGAGCGGAAGCGGAGCAAGCTATTTCCGGTACTCGGACCGGTTGGTGAGCGAGTTCCTTCGGGTCTGCGTGCCCGAGCCGGGCGCCGCGATGTGCCTTCAGTCCTTCTTCACGTGCATCGACACCACGATCGAAAGCACGTTTCAGACATCGACGGTCACTGCTGCCTGTGCGGGTCCCGGCCCCGACCCCGGAGCCTAAACACAGTTCCTCGATCGCCGATCAGGGCTCGGCCGGTTCGGGCTCGGCCGGCTCGAACATCTCGGCGAGCTCGCAGTTCGCGATCCCGACCGCGCCGGACTCCTGGCGGAGGATGTCTCGCCGCGTCGCGGCATCGGCGTGCGCAAGAGCCTGAAACATCTCGAGGACTTCGTCGTTGCTCACTTCCTCCTCGATGTGCGCCGCGAGAAACGTCGCCCGCATGTCGGGCGGCGCGTTCATGCACTCCGCGCAGTGGATCGGCGCATCACACATCGCCATCATCCCCGCGAACTTCGACTGGCATCCCGCAGCCAGAACCACCAGAAACGCCGCGATCGCGATTCTCACGCAGGGCAGGCTATCGGAAGGTGAAGCGAAGCTCGTAATCGCAGAGCTGGAAAACATCGCCTTCCTGAATCTGCCGATTGTCGACCCGTTGTCCCGCGAATTCGATGCCATTCGTGCTTCCAAGGTCTTTCATATAGAAGGCACCGTTCTCGTACACCACCGCCGCGTGTCGCCGAGAGATATTGCCGTCCTTGATCGGCAGGTCCGCGGTCTTGGAGCCCCGGCCGATCACGAACTCGGGCTTGTTCACCGGAATCTTCTGACCATTGAAGATTACGAAGAGACCAGGCATCGCCGGTTGCTGCCCATACGCAGGCGCCGCCGCGCCCCCACCAGGAAGCGGCGGAGGCATTTGCGATCCAGGGTTCCCGTAGGCCGGAGGACTCACCGGTGGCGGACCGTAACCCGGCGATGGGGCCGGGGCCGGCGCTGCACCATAGGATGGCGCGCCGTACGAGTTCTGCTGCGGCGGCTGAACCGGAGGCGGTCCCCCGTACGATGGCGGCGGCGCTCCGTACTGCTGGGGAGGCGGTGCACCATAACCTCCCGGTGCGCTCCCGTAGCCGGGGTTCCCGTAGCTCTGCTGGGGTGGAGGCTGAGGCGGCGGTGGAGCCGAAGGCGCGGGCGGCTGATTGCCGAGCGAAGGAATGCGGGCTGGGCCACCACCGACCGGGGGCGGCGCCGCCCCCGGCGCGGGCCTCGAAGGATTGGATGGAGAACGGGTTCCGTAGTTGCGCGAACGCGCGTACTGACGCATGGCCTCGTTGATCAGATAATCGGTGGAGCACTCCAGCTCCCGACTCATCTGCTCGAAGATCTCCCAGAGATAGTCGCGGCACTGAAAGTGACGGAGCGTCTTCTTGTTCTGATCATGCGTCATGGCTTCTGGGCCTACTCTCCATCCTCCGAGTCCGAAGACTCCTCCTCGCCGTCCTCATCATCGCCGCCCTCGAGGCGCTCGCGCAATCCCTCGATTGCCGCCTCGGCCACACCACCGACGTTCTCGATTTCGAGCCGCTCCCACGCTTCGCCGTTCACCGCCGCGGTGTCCGTCTTGAGCCGCTCCATCGCGGGAATGTCGCTTTCGACGCCCTGGCGTTCGAAAAAGCGCAATCCTATCACGCGGTTCCACCAGTTAGTGGACGTCAGCTGAGTCCGCATGAGGGCCGTCGGAGGCGGGGTCATCTGACTCATCCGAGTGGCGTAGCCTTCGAGCTCTTCGGGCTCGTACTTGATTTCATCTTCGCTCGGAAGACGCCGAATAAACTCGGCGACGATGTCGCTGCCACCGATGAAGAGAACCATTTCTCCAGCGCGCCACCGCTGACGTTGCGCTTCGTCTTCGCTCTTTTCCACCAGGGGCCAGAGCCGCGTCAGCGCCGACCGACTCCGAATGTCGCCCACGCGATCGAACGCGTAGTCGCGTACGCCGTCGGGATTCGCCGGGGTGAGCGCCAGGGTGAGGAGCCGCTCCAGCATCGCTTCGGTCGCGGCGCCTTCGAGCGCCTGAAGCGCCTTCGTGCGCCGATTGGTAATCGCCTCGTTCGCCTCCGAAACCTCCGCCACCGCGAGAAGCCGCTCCGACACTGCGCTCACCCGATTCATGTGCTTCATCGCGGGGAGCGCACCGTTGTTGATGAAGTTCTCTCGGTTGAGTACCGCGATGCTCGTCACCCGACCCTCGTCGACTTCCTGGCCTTCCGCGGTCACCGCGCGCAGCTGCTCCCGCACCTTGCCTTTGAGCCAGTCGAGGAACTCATCGCCTTCCATATGGATTTCGATCTCCACAAGCCGGGCTCCCGCCCGCGCGCGGGTCTCTTCCGTCCCCACGTCACCCAAAAGCTCCGCGAGCTTCACCAGCGCGGGCGAGGGGAGCTCGGGTTCTAAGGCATCCACCAGCATCTCCGCGGCGGGTGCGCCGAGCGAGCGAGTGACCTGCTCCGCGCTGAAGTTCCCCGCCAGGTTCCGCCCGTTGAAGTCTTCCGCGTACCACTGCACGACCGCGCGCATCAGGCGCTGCTTCGCATCGCCTTCGGCATGTCCAATCAGGACAAACGCTGCGTCCTTCGCTCGTATCTGCTGCTGCTGCGGACCTTCCTCCTGATTGCCCGACGTTTCCTCGCCCGCCATCAGGCGTTCGAGGCCGTCGACCATGTCGGTGATCAGCTGGCGCCGCGTTTCATCGCTGACCCGCGGATCGTTTAACGCGTCTTGAAGTTCGCCGACAGGATCGAGCTGCGGATTGCTCCGAGGCTCCATTTCGACGAGCGCCAGCGCCGCCTTGGTGCGAAGCGACATGTCGTAGTTGTCGCTCAGAAGAACGGCTTTGATTTTGCCCGGACCCTTAACCGTACCCTTCCAGTACTCGATGTCCGATTCCGTGACTTTGCAGCCAGCGGCGCCAAACAGGGCCAAGGTCGCGAGGACAACACTCAGGATGGACTTAGATCGCATAGCTCCTTCTCAGCCTGCCCGCTGCTGCGACGGGGTTCCATCACCCCGCAAACGGGAGTTTGGAAGCGCTGCTAAACCCCCCGGATGGCTCTGTTTCCTGGTTCCTTACGTACGCGTGGTGTAACGGCTTCGGATGATACTAGAGATGCGCTCTTCGTTAAGCGAGTTCCCATCATTCTTCTTTCCCCGTTCCCTGCCGAATTGTTGACCTTTGGCGCCCCCTCCCTCTAAGCTCGGTGTGGGAAGGAATCTTACTTGGGCGCACCTCAGACTACATCTCCGGGCGAGTTGGTGGCCGAGGAGGGACGACGCCACGAGGTGCTGGCGATCGTCTCACTGGCGATCACAGTACTCCTTGCCCTCGCGCTCTGGTCCTACGACGCCCGCGGGGGTGAGAACTGGATCGGCCCCGTCGGTAGCGGCGTCGCAAGCTTGGCGGCCACCGCCTTTGGCTTTGCCGCCTGGCTTCTCCCGATCGAGTTTGGCTTAGCGACCATTCGACTGTTTGCCCGGAGCCGGTCGCTGCTCGGGCTCGCAACCATCGCCTCGACGCTCGTCATCGTGCTCGTGGGTTGCGCGATGGTTCACCTCGCCCTCGACGGTGAAGAAGTGTTCGGAGGGCACCTTCCCGGCGGAGTGCTGGGGGAGGTCCTCGGCGAAGTGCTTCGTTCCCTCCTCGGCACCGCCGGAGCATACGTGGTGGGGAGCGCCGTGCTGCTCATCACCCTGGTCCTCCGCACTCCGGTATCGCTGATCACGATGGTGCACCGTTCGGCCCGCACCACCGGCGCAGGACTCCGCTCCCTCGGCGACGGAACGAAGAAGCTGTTTCGGGCTTGGCGCGAAGCCAAACTCCTCGAGCGGGAGGAGCGCAAGCGACACCGTCGCGAAGCCGCGCCCAAGATCGTGAAGGACCAGCACTCGGTGCATGACTTCGTGATCGACGACGAAGAGTTGGAAGGTCCCGCGACGGTCGTCGACCTTCCCGCGCCGAGGCACGCCGAAGACAAGGGGCCCGCGGCCGAGGGCCTCACCGACCAGGAGCTGGAAGACGCGTTTCTCGGCGAAGACGACCCCGAAGACCACGCTCCGACCAAAGGCAAGAAACGCAAAAGGCCCAGCTCCAAAAACAAAGCAAAGGCAAAAGCAGCCAAGACCGCGCAGGCGGCCAAGGCCCGAGCCGGCGCGGCCTCCCCCCCGGAGTCCGACTCGCCGAGCGAGACTGCACCGAAGATCGTTCCCCCGGTTTCCCTCGCGAAGCAGGATCCCCCGAAAGACGAGCTCGAGGTGGGCCCGATCGTTCCGCCGAAGCGCAAGAACGATGAGCCGTTCGTGTTGCCTCCCACCACCCTTCTTGACCAGGCCCCGAACGGCACGATGCGCATCGATGCGGTCACCCTCCGGGAGAATGCGGTGCGGCTGGTGGAGAAGCTCGAAGCCTATGGCGTGAAGGGTCGAGTCGACGAGATCCATCCGGGTCCAGTGGTGACGATGTACGAGTTCGAGCCTCAAAGCGGAACCAAGGTCTCGAAGATCGCAGGCCTTGCCGACGACCTCGCAATGGCGCTGGCCGCTCAGAAGGTCCGGATCGTCGCGCCGATTCCGGGCAAGGCTCGCGTCGGCTTCGAACTGCCGAACGACACGCGACAGACGGTGTACCTCCGCGCCATCCTCGAGGACGAACGTTGGAACCGAAGCAAAGCCAATCTCCCGATCGCCCTCGGACAGGACATCGCCGGCCAGCCCGTCTACGGCGACCTCGCAAAGATGCCGCATCTGTTGGTCGCCGGGGCCACCGGGTCGGGCAAGAGCGTGGGGCTCAACGTCATGCTCGCGTCGCTCCTGTTGAAGAAGACGCCCGAAGAGGTTCGCCTTCTGATGATCGACCCCAAGGTGGTCGAGCTCGCGGTATTCGACGGCAGTCCGCACATGCTGCTGCCTGTGGTCACCGACATGAAGAAGGCCGCGCTGAGCCTTCGTTGGGCTGTCGACGAAATGGAACGGCGTTACCAGCTCTTCGCGGATGCTGGCGCTCGAAACATCAAGACCTACAACGAGCGGGTCCAAAAGGTGCTCGACGGGACGATGGCCCCGGAAAAGCTCACTCCATCCCGGAAGGGCAAGGTCCGAGCCCAGGATCACGAAGGTAAGGAAGTGCTCCTCAATCCGGTGGACGGGGAGACGCCCAATGCAGTCGATGCCAAGCCCGAGAAGCTTCCCTATGTCGTCGTGGTGGTCGACGAGTTCGCCGACCTCATGATGGTCGCCGCGAAGGACGTCGAAGCAGCGATCGCTCGGCTCGCGCAGAAAGCCCGCGCCGCCGGAATCCACGTCATCCTCGCGACGCAGCGGCCCAGTGTTGACGTGATCACCGGCATGATCAAAGCGAACTTCCCCGCGCGGATGGCGTTTAAGGTCTCACAGCGGGAAGACTCCAAGACGATCCTCGGCCGAGTGGGCGCCGAACACCTGCTCGGCATGGGTGACATGCTCATGATCCCGCCGGGTTCGAGCGACCTCAAGCGAGTCCACTCCGCGTATATCTCAGAAGACGAAGTCAAAGAGGTCTGCGATTTCCTCCGGGCCCAGGGCAAGCCGGTCTATGACAATGAGATCCTCAAGCCCCGCGACGACGAGGAGCCGGGGGGCGGAGCCAAGAGCGACGATCCGATTTACGACAAGGCGGTCGCGGTGGTGGCGCAGGCCGGATACTGCTCGATCAGCCATATCCAGCGCCAACTCAGCGTGGGCTACAACAAGGCCGCCAAACTCGTCGAGCGGATGGAGAAAGAAGGCGTGGTCGGTCCACCGACCAGCAAGGCTGGAGGCCGGCGCGAAGTGCTGATTCAGAGCCTTTAGCGGCTCCCGTAGAATTCCGATCAAGGTTGACGAACCGCCCCCCGAACACCAACAACTCCACGGGAATGGAGGGCCCTTGGAAACCACATCGCGGCGTGCTGATCCGATCTTACTCGAACGTCTGATTCAGCCGATCCAGGTGTTCGCGGCCCATAAGCTCGCCGGAGCGGGCCTCCTGATGGGTTCGGCGATCCTTGCCCTCATCCTTGCGAACAGCGGCTGGGCCGACAACTACACCGCGCTGCTCGAGACCCCACTTTCGTTCAGCATCAGCACCTTCGTCGTCGAGAAACCTGCACTCCTGTGGATCAACGACGGCCTGATGGCGATCTTCTTCTTCCTCGTAGGGATGGAGATCAAGCGCGAGGTCATCGCGGGCGAACTCGCCTCGGTTCGAAAAGCCACGCTGCCCGGCGTCGCCGCGATCGGAGGAATGGTGGTTCCCGCCGGGGTCTACGCAGCGATGACGTGGGGAACGCCCCTCGCCGCCGGCTGGGGCATCCCGATGGCCACCGACATCGCGTTTGCGCTCGGTATTCTCGCGCTGCTCGGCGACCGGGTGCCGGTGACCCTCAAGATCTTTCTCACCGCCCTCGCGATCGTGGACGACATTGGCGCGGTGCTCGTCATCGCGATCTTCTACACCGACACGATCGCGATCGGCTCATTGATCGCGGGCCTCGTGCTCTACGCCGTCGCGATCGGCTGCAACCGACTCCAGGTCCGGAGCGCCCCGCTCTATTTCATCTTGGGAACGCTGGTGTGGCTCGCGTTTCTGAAGTCCGGGGTGCACGCCACGATCGCCGCGCTTCTCATGGCGTTTACGATCCCGTCTCGCACAAAGGTCAACGGGACCGAGCTCCTCGGGGCCCTCAAGAAACACGTCGACCACCTCCGCGATATCGGCGTTCCGAAAGACACCCGCATCAACACCATCGACCAACAGCACGTGATCGATGAGATGGCGATCGAGGTCGACAACGCGTCGGCGCCACTCCTGCGGATCGAGCATGCCCTCACCCCGATCGTCTCGTTCGTCGTGTTGCCGATCTTTGCGTTTGCGAACGCTGGAGTGAGTCTTCGCTCGGAGGAAGGCAGCGGCATCGACACCACGTTGGTGCTCGCGATCATCGCTGGCCTCTTCATTGGAAAACAGATCGGGATCACCGGCTTTTCTTGGGTCGCAGTGAAGGCCGGGATCGCCGACCTTCCGGAAGGCGTCGGCTGGCGCCACGTGTACGGCGTATCGCTCCTCGCCGGAGTGGGCTTTACCATGGCGCTGTTTATTGGCTCGCTCGCGTTTCCGACGGACCCATCCATGCTGTCGAGCGCAAAGATCGGCATTCTCAGTGGCTCGCTCCTCGCCGGAGTCGTCGGCTATCTGATCCTTCGAAGTGCCAAGCCGCCAAAGTCAACATAGGCATGCCGACATAGACACAGTCTCCGCACGGCGGAGCGTTCAATGGGCACACCGCAACCTGGGGCCCGCGCACCAAGCCCCGGGCTGCAGTGGACGCGCCGGCCCTCAGGACGCCGCGCCGGCGTGCTGAAACCGCGTCACAAGCTGACGTCGGAGCACGGGGTTCCGGAGGAAGAAGCTCGTGAGATGCCCCGTCGTGAGCTCCCGAACCGCGACCCTTGCCTCGGGGCTCATCAGCCGATCACGAGTGGGGCTGCCGAATCGAGGATCGTAGAGGCCGGCGTGGACGACCGCGATCAGGCCTGGACGGAGGCACTCGTCCCGCACCGACTCTCGCAAGCGTTTGGGAATAGAGGGCCCTTGCGACGTGTCGCGCAGCGCCCGAACGATCCCCTCCCACAGGCCGAGGAGGTGGGCGCCGTGGTCGTACGTTGCGAACTGGCTCACAAAGGACTGAACGTCCGCCGGCGACGAATCGTCCACCCACGTGAGCGCCACCTCCACCCACACGTGGTTGGAGTGGCGAGCGGAAAAACAACAGATCGGAGCCGTGGCATCGGCAGGCATCCTTGCGCGCAGCCAGCCCCGTAGCCCATCCCGAGCCCGAAGCGTGGTGTCCTGGGTTCGAATCGTGAGTCCCGGATTGAGATACGCGAGTTCGCGGAGCCGCGTCTCGATCCGGACCGGCGACACCTGACCGTCGCCAAAGATCGTGGGGTCTGGCGTGAACTGAATCCGTGTCCCGGTCTTGGCCGCCGGGCCCAGATGCTCGAGAGGCCCGACCCGAACTCCCTGTGCGTAGCGCTGGCGAAATCCTCGGCCTTCGGTGCGCGTTTCGACAAGGAGGCGGCTCGAGAGAGCGTTGACCACCGCCAAACCCACCCCGAAGATGGCTGGGCCGATATGGACGCGGGGTCGATGGTCGTCGTAGAGGGTCGCGCTCCCATGGATAAGCTCCAGCGCTTCCGCGAAGACCGGTAGACCGTCCTTTCGAAGCGGAAACCCTGGACCATCGTCTTCCACGGTGATCTCGGACCCAGCGACCCACACCTTGAGATGAGCGGCTTGGCGTCGGAGATGAAGGTCGATCCCGTTGCCCACCGCCTCCCACAGCAGGTGGTGAAGGCCCGAACCATCGCGGACATCGCCGATGTACATTCCCGGGCGACGGCGAATCGCTTCCAACCCTTCCAACACTTCAATATCGTCTGATTTATATATTTGTTTTTCAGCCATAACTCGCCAACTTCCTTCAAAGAAACCCAGACTTTGAGTCTGAAAATTAGCAAATAGCCCATGACTTCCAAGGAGCAAAAGAGTCCCTTCCAAGGCACCTTTAGGCCATTATATGTCGTTTTTGGTCGATTATTTATGCCGGTGCTGGCTTGCCACGCACTACCGATTGACAGAGTTGCAATCTGCATTACTTACATTAATTCAATACTGAATGTTGCCGAACGAACGAGCCCGATACCGAAACCCTAGGAAGGCTCTACGATCGAGGCATCCCATGGGTTCCGGTGAAAATCGCTTCGACGTCGCTGAACATCGCTCCGGTAGCCTGCGTCCTATGACCATGCGGTTCGCTCTCTTGGCTGGGTGCGTCCTGGCCGTCGCCCCCACCGTCCATGCCCAAGAGGTCGACGTTCAAGCCGAGCTTCAGGAGACTCAGGCGGTCGAACAGCGGCTTCGTCAGGAGGCCAACTGCATCCGCGAGCAAGCCCAGCGCCTCGAGCGGACGCTCATGCTGATGAACGAGGCCATCGCCCAAATGCGCAACCCCAGCGCCGGCGAGCGAGCCCGGCAGGATGCGCGGGACGCCATTCGTTCGCTCCGCCAACGCCGCGTCCGCATCGAACGCGAAGCCCTCGGGTGCCGCCAACCCGCGTCTCGCACCGCCCGGAGCGACGCCCCAATCGAAGGCGTAGTCTATCAGCCGCCGAGCCGCGACCCCGCGGTCGAACGGGTTGGCCAACCCAACTCCGCCACGCATGTCGTCGATGAGAATCTCACCCTCGGGACCAATGTGCGGGTGGTGCGTGGAGAACGTGTCGACGGTCGGGGTCGCATCGGCGATGACGCGGTTCGCCGCGCGGTGCGAAGCATGGCTCCACACCTCGGCCGCTGCTACGACCGGATGGTCGGCCGGGGAGCGCTCCAACGCGGTCAGGTCATGCTCACCTTCACGATCGACGCAAGGGGCGCCATCCACCGAGTCCGGACCGACCAGAGCGCCTTCCCCGCAAGCTTCAACCGCTGCCTTCAAACCGGCGCACGCCGAGGCCGAACCAGCCCCGGCCCCAGCGGCGGCAGCGCCCAGTTCAGCTACACCCTCGCCTTTCCCGGCAGTTAGCTAGCTCTCCCGAAGCTGGGTTGCCCATGCTACGTTCCGGCGGCGATCATGGCAGGAGCAAGAAATCAACGGCCTCGCGTCCTTGTGGTGGAAGATGATGCCGCCCTTCTACGTTTGGTGAGCAGGCTCATCTCGGAGTTCGCAGACGTCGAGATGGCAAGCAATGGGAAAGAGGCGCTGGAGGTGGTGCAGGCCACCCTGGCTCCCGGTACGCCTTCGTTTGATTTGATTGTGACCGACGTGATGATGCCTTTGATGGACGGCCTGACGCTGGCCCGCGAGCTCAAGGCCGATGCGCGCCTTGGGCGGATTCCGATCATCATGCTCACCGCGAAGAACTCCTCGTTGGACGTGATCAAGGGCATCAACGCGGGTGCTCGCACGTATCTCACCAAGCCGTTCAAGCAGGACGAGCTGATTACGAAAGCTCGCAAGCTCCTTCGGCTTCCCTAGACCGCCATGGCGTCGAAGAAGAAGCGGAAGCCTTCGGCGGGCAAAAGCAAACGGTCGAACACCGCGCCCACGAAGGGCGCCAAGAATTCAAGCGAACAGCCCGGCCCTGAGGGAAAGAGCGCCGAAAAAAACAAGACGAAGAAAGGCAAGAAGTCGGGCAAGAAGAGCAACCGAGAACTGAAGCGCCCGTCGCTCTTCGTCGCCCTCGCGCTCGCGGTCCTCTCCGGGGTCCTCGACTTCCTCGCCTTTCCCGGATTCGATCTGTGGCCTCTCGCCTTCGTAGCACTGATCCCAGTGCTGTACGCCGTGGACATGACCCGGGAAGGCCCCGACGGGCCGGTCGGTCACAACAATCGCCGCGTCTGGCTCATCGCGTTGACGTACGGCGCGATCGGAAACGTCGGAGGCTTCTACTGGATCGCGGAGATGCTCGAGAACTTCTCGGGCTTCGGCTGGTTTCTTCGAAGCTTCTTCACCTTCTTCGTGTGCACCTACCAGGGCGCGATGATGGCGCTCTTTGTCTGGCTCACGTGGCGTTGCCGCAAGCGAGGCTGGCCGGGCTACGTGATCGCTCCCGCAGCGTTCGCCAGCGCCGAGCTTATCTGGCCGCTGATTTTTCCGTTCTATCACGGCAATCATCTTTACGACGTCCCGATCCTCATTCAGATCGCAGACCTCGGGGGGCCGATGCTGGTCACCGGCCTCATCGCCCTGATCAATATCGTGCTCTACGAGACCGGGATCGCTCTGGTTCGACGCCAGCCAGTTCAGAAGACCGGTCCCATCGTCGCGGCGGCCTCGCTCCTGTTCACCCTCGGCTATGGCGCCTACCGGATCGCGGAGGTCGATGCGCGGCGCGACGCGGCTCCCAAACTCACCGTGGGCCTCGTGCAGGTCAATATGGGCATCTTCGAAAAGCGAGAGGACCCGCTCGAAGGCCTCAACCGGCACATCCAGGACAGCGTGGCGCTGGAACAAACGGTCGACCTCGACCTCCTCGTATGGCCCGAGTCCGCGTACAACTGGTTCCTGCCGCCGAACACGACCAATGTGCGCGACCGGGTGATGGGCCCCGTCAACACGCCGTTGATCTTTGGAGGACTTCAGCGCCGTGAAGGCGAGGACCGAACGCATCATTACAACACCGCGTTCATGGTCGACGAGAACGGCGAGATCCTCGGAACCTACGACAAGACATTCCTCCTCCACTTCGGCGAATACCTTCCCCTCGGAGAGACCTTTCCCATCCTTTACGAATGGTCGCCGAACAGCGGGCGATTCACGCCAGGCGACCACGTTCGACCGCTCGAATGGAACGGCTACCGCATCGCGGCGCTCGTTTGCTACGAGGACATCATCCCGCGGTTCGTGCGATCGGCGGTCAGCGAAGGCAATCCACACCTCCTGGTCAACATCACGAATGACGCGTGGTTTGGGGACACCACCGCGCCCTGGGAGCATCTTGCGCTTGCCCGCTTTCGCGCGATCGAGCATCACCGCTACCTCGTTCGGTCCACCAACAGCGGCGTGAGCGCGGTCGTCGACCCCGTGGGACGCATGGTCACTCACAGCGGCTCGTTTACCCGGGAGACCCTTCACGCAGAGGTCGCAATGATGGAGGGGGCCACCGTTTACCAATACGCTGGTGATTGGTTTGCGTACGGGAGCCTCGTCCTGATCGTCTTCTGTTCATTCCGTCGGCGGGAGCGACCTGCGGTGAAGCCCGCCGCCGAGACGGTGTGATCGGCGACTCGCCCTGGGGTCACACCTCGGTCAAGGCCGAGGCGGGGTGCGTCTATTGTTGAGGGGGGAGTTGAGGGGGGAGAAGCAGGGTGTAGCTGCCCTCTTCATCAGCCTCGACTTCACCGGCGAGCACTCGGCGCATGGTTCCTTCGGCGCCCTCCGCCATCACCCAAGCGCGAACCATGGCGCCTGGAAGCGTTTGATTGCCGGCATCTGTCACCCGGCCTCGCATGATGACCGGCGCGCTCGCGGTGAAATCCATCTGAATGACCCGGCTGTTCTGCTGCACCGCGAACCCCGAGCGCACCACCCAAGGGAACCCGCTCTCCGGGTCGGGTCGGACCGACAAGTCATAGCGACCCACGTCCAAGGGAATCGTGAAGAGGCCGCTCGCATCGGTGAGAGCATCGCCATCCCGGTTGAACTGACTGGCGGGCATGTCGACCAGCGCGAGCTCGGGGAGCGCGTCGGCGCGCACTTCCACGTTGGTCATCTGCCGACGGTCTCCACGAACCGTGCCCCCGACCGCTACCCGATCTGGCACCTCGAAGCTCTGTCCCTGAAGGACATTCGAGTCGCGGGGCTTTCGAATCATGATCCCCTCGGTCAGCCGGACGCCAAGGCGGGGCTCGTCCACTGGGGGCGTGACCACGATGTCGTACATTCCTGGAAGAACATCGATTTCGAAATCCCCATTGGCGTCGGTGAACGTCGTCGCCTGGAAGGAACCGGCAATATTCGTGTCCTCTTCCAGGACGCTGGTGGACCGGAACGTGACCCGCGCCCCTTCGATCCGAGCGTTCGACCGCGACTCCGAATCGACTCGGCCACGGTAGAGCACGGGGAGGAGGCTCGGGATGAGAATCTCCGGCCGGTTCGCACCGCTCACAAACAAGTTCGCCGGATCCTGGGCGAGGGTCGGCACGAACGAGTTCTCCTCGGTGCTCTCGATCTGAAGGAAAAAGTCGGCACCGGGAAGGAGGTGGAGGTCGAAGTTCCCCTCGGCATCGCTCACCACCGCCGACGATACCTGCCGGCCGGTCTCTCGCTCGAAGGCCCGAACCTCGAGGCCTGCAACGCCGCTCTCGTTGTCGTCCACGAGCCGCGCTTCGAGCGTTTCGAACTCGGTGGGAAACGCGATGTCGACCCGGGTGAACTCGCCGGTCTCCGGGACGGTGACTCCCCCGAAGTTGAACGGCGGGAGTTGGCTCGCGGCCTCCCCGGTGGGCTCGACCCAAACATCGTAGGTGGTGTTCCGAACGACGCGAACCACATAGCTGGCGTCGTTTCGATCGGCAGCTTCGGTCAGCGCATCGTCCGACTCGCCCTGATAGACAAGGTCGTCGGCTCCGTCGACGGGATGCGGGGCGCGGAAATATACGTTCGCGGGCACCGCCGTCTCGAAGTTGGGGTGGGTCACCAACCCGATGACGCTGATCGCGCCCTTCACCTGGAGGTCCTGCTGAAGGGTCCCGCTGATGCTGAACAGATCGAACGGCTGGGCGATCACGGTTCGGCCGGTGTCCGGCTCCGGCGGCGTGACCTCGATGCTCACCGCCATCGGCGCGACCGTCTCGGTGATGCATGCGCGCATCATGAGGTCGCAGGTTCCAGTCTCGCAATCGCTGTCCCCATTGCACTCGTTGCGAAGGGTCGGCTCGTCGATGACAAAGCTGCACCCGGCGAACACGAACAGCAGAAACACGGGGAGAAGGCGAGCCATCAGTTGCATGCCGCCACGTCGATGGGGTCCTCGGCGGAGCTTCGGACCGCGATCCACCAGGTCTCCTGGCCTACGTCGTTCTCGATGACCGGCTGGAGCTCGCCGAACATGAACTCGCCGGTGACAAACACTTCAAAGCGATGGCACTCCCCCATCTCGAGCATCGAGTGGGGAAGCGTGAACGAGAACTGCTGTCGGTTTTCGGGCTGAACGGTCGTCTCCACGATCAGGTCGGGGCGGCCGCCAAAGTCTGGATTGAAGTCAAGCGGCGCCTTCAGCTCCAACACCTGCGTTTCATTGCAGTCCTCGATCTCGATCGTGAACTCGGTCGACCCTGGCACTTCCGGGTCGAGCACCACATCCACGATGCGGTCGGCCGGGGGCACCGCGTTCGGAAGGATGGACGGGGCGCAGGCAGCCGTGGCTGGGACATCCGCCTCGCTGGTAATCAAGCAGCCGGAAGAAAGAGCGAGGGGGAACAGCGTCATCACGAGTAAGCAGGGAGCGGCGAGCCGCACAGGGAACGAAGCTGCAACCAGGATGCCAGAGCGCCGCTGGCTCACCAATAATCTGGGATCATTGAATTTTGGGGGCTGCGCCATATTGGAAAGCTCCCGGATCCACGACATCCGTGTCAGGGCGAATGCCAACGTGCCCGAGGTGATTTTGAAGCATAGCCAACACTTCTCGGGTGGGTCCAACCTCCCGAAAGCGCTACATCCTCCCTGTGCGGTTTCTGATCGGTTGTTGTCTAGGATTGGCAATATGCGCCGACCCGGGACCCACCGAGGCCGAGGGCACCGAAGCACCGGACGCCAGAGCAGAAACCAACCGCTCGCGCGCCGAGGGCTCCCCATCGCGAGGATCGCTGGTCCGGGGCGTAGCACTTCGACCAAGCGACCACCTTCAGCGGCTCCGGGTCTATCGGGGGAGCGCGAACCGCTATGCGACCGTGGAGCTGCTCGGACTCCTTGAACGGGCCGCGGCGGCCGTCGCCGAGGCGTATCCCGGGTCGGTCCTGCGGGTGGGAGACCTTTCCGCGGAGCGGGGAGGACGCATCCCGTGGCATCGGTCCCATCAGAACGGGCGCGATGCCGATCTCTCATTCTACATGCGGCATGAAGATGGTCACTCGGTCGAAGCCTCGGGATTCGTGCACTTTGGCGATGATGGCGTTGGGATCGAGCCGTTGACGATGCTTCGCTTCGACGATGCGCGAAACTTTGTGCTCGTCCGGGCCCTCATCGAAGACGAGATCCAGCCGGCGCACCTGGTGTTTGTGTCGCGAGGCCTCGAAGCCCGGCTCCTCGCCGAGGGCGAGCGGCAAGGCGTCTCCGATGAGCTCATGGACCGACTCCGACGAACGATTCGTCAGCCGCGGGTCCGCCACCCGCACCGCAACCACTTTCACATTCGGATCGCGTGCCCCGCCAACGATCGGCCCCGCTGCCGGGACCGGTAGGTCGAGTCGTCTACGAGGAAGGGTCGGGAGCGTCGGGTTCGCGCTCGAGATAACGAAACACCGTTCGCGGATCGACGCCCAGATCCCTCGCCGTCTTCGTACGATTGCCATTGTTGCGCTCGAGCACCTCGAGGATGTAGTTCCGCTGAAAGTCCTCTCGCGCTTCGGCAAGCGGCACCACTGGCTTGAGCGCTTCGGGCGTAAGGTCGAGGTCCTCGGGGCCAACCAAGGTCTTGTCGCAGAGGACGATCGCCTTCTTGATGCGATTTTCGAGCTGGCGGACGTTGCCCGGCCAGTCGTACTTCTTGAGAGCCGAAAGGGCGTTGGGGGTGAAACCTTTGACCTTCGAGCCGTATTCGTCGGCGGACTTCTGGAGGAGATGCTTCGCGATCACCACCACATCGTCGCCACGGTCTCGGAGTGGCGGAAGGTGCAGGTTGACCACGTTCAGGCGGTAGAAGAGGTCTTCACGGAAGTTGCCCTTTTTGATCTCGTGCTCGAGGTCGCGGTTGGTGGCGGCGAGCACCCGAATATCGACCGGCTCGGCTTTGGTATCACCGACCTTCATCACGATCCGCTCTTGGAGGGCACGCAGGAGCTTCACCTGGAGGTTGATCGGCATCTCGCCGATCTCGTCGAGGAACAGTGTGCCCTTGTCAGCGATCTGAAACTTGCCCTCGCGGGTGTTGACCGCCCCGGTAAACGCCCCGCGCACGTGCCCGAAGAGCTCCGACTCCATCAGGTTCTCGGGAATCGCGCCACAGTTCACTACGACGAAGGGCCCCTCCCCCCGTTTCGACCGACGGTGAATCTCGCGCGCGATCAGCTCCTTGCCAGTTCCGGTTTCTCCGGTGATGAGAACACTGATGTCCGCCTCGGCAACCTTCTCCACCTTTCGAAACACTGCGACGACGCTCGGGTTGCTTCCGATGATGTCGCCAAAGCGTTTCTCTTCGAGCATCTCCGCGAGGTTGTCGCGGTCGCTCTTGAGTTCATCCCGCAGGAGGGCGTTCTGCAGAATGAGCGCGCCCTGCGTCGCGAACACGCTCAAGATGTCGAGGCTCGACTCTTCAAAGAGCGCGACCACGTTGTTGTTGCCAACGTAGATGATGCCGAGGAGCTGGCCCTGCGCGAGGAGGGGAGCGCACATCACCGAGCTCAGCTGTAGGTTCATGACGCTCTGGCTGCCGCGGAACATCGTGTCGTTCACCGCATCGCTCACAATGAGGGGGCGCTTGCTTTCGACAACCTTGCTGATGATGCTGTCGGACAGGCTCGCTACGTCCGCCGCGAGATTCTTCTGCTTCAGGTTTCGAGCCACCGTGACCCGGGGCTCCCCGTTCTGCAGGAGAATGACAAACCCCTTGCCGGCATTCGTCACGTCGATGACCGCGTCGACGAGCGCCTCGAGCTG
>JBCCZL010000085.1:0-21783 GCA_039187775.1 Myxococcota bacterium | reverse complement strand
GGGCCTTCCGAAGCGGGGCCTTCCGAAGCGGGGCCTTCCGAAGCTCATCGGAACGGATATCGAAGTCGGTCGCCAAGCCCGCAGCTTACCAGGCCGGCCCCAGCTGTCCTCTACCGCCCGATCGCGGAGTGGCTGTGCTATCACCCCGCGGGTGAGCTTTGAGCTAGCCATTCGGGTTCGTTTCGACGACGAGGACCACGCGGGCATCGTCTACTACCCGCGGTTCTTCGATTTCTTCCACCGCGCCTTCGAGGATTTCTTTAACGACCAGGGTCACCCCTACCGGGAGGTGCTCGACACCCATCGGACCGGCTGGCCCGCGGTCCGCGCCGAGGCGGACTACCATTCGCCGCTCCGGTTTGGCGACACCCTCAGGATGGTGCTCGAGGTCGAGCGCGTGGGCGAAAAATCGGCATCGTTCCGTTACCGGGGCTATCGTCGCGAGGAAGCACAAGACGTGCATATCGTCACCGGCCGCGTGACGGTGGTCTGCATCGATATGGACAGCTTTCGGGGGAAGCCGATCCCCGACGTCTACCGAGCGCTCTTCGAAAAGCACCGCGTTCCGGAAAGCGACGCCGAATCGGAGCCGACGGGCTAGGGCCCCCCGAAATCCGTTCTATACTGAAGCGCTCCGCTCTCGCATGCCTGCCGCCTCCCTACCGTCCGCTCAGACGTCGTCGCCTCAAGCCGGGCCGCCCACCAAGGCGCTGATCAAGGTGGGCTACAGCTGCAACGACCACTGTTCGTTCTGCCACACCCTCGACGTCCGCCACATCGATGGTCCCGCCGAGGAAGTGCACCGAAAGATCGAGCGGGCGAAGGTCCTTGGGCACCGGATGGTCGTGCTCTCGGGTGGAGAACCGACGATTCGACCGGAGCTCACGCGGTGGGCTGCGCACGTGGCGCGCCTCGGCATGGATTTTGGTCTCGTGACCAACGGCCGGATGCTGAGCTATCCTAAAGTCGTCGAGGCGCTGCTCCGCCACCGGCTTCGCTACGTTTATCTTTCGCTTCACGGGGGAAGCGCCAAGGTGCACAACGCGATGGTTCGCTCGGATGCGTTTGACGAGACGTTCGGCGCGCTCGCGCGGCTTACTGGCCACGGCATCGACCTGCACGTGAACTGCGTGGTTGCCAAGGGCAATGTCGATCATCTGCGCGAGCTCGTGGATGCGGTGCTCCCCTATCCGGACCTCACCTGCAAGTTTTCGATGATCGAGCCCAAGGGCGGAGGAAACCGCCTGTTTAATCATCTCATGCCCCGCGTGGGGTACGTGGCCGAGCGAGTCGCCGACGCGATCGTCTACGGCGAAGCGAAGGTCGCCGAGGCGGGCGCGGGACCGCGTTTTGCCCATGGCGCGATCCCGCTTTGTCTTCTTCCCGGCCTCGAGGACCGCTTCGACGATCTCAAGACCCACCGTTTTCTCACGATGGTGGAGGTCGGCGAAGCCGATTTCTTTCCCGTCGACGACGAAAACAAACTCCAGCCCGCGGACACCTGCGCCGGCTGTCCGCTCTCCGGCCCATGTCCCGGGCTCTATCGGGGCTATCACGAGACGTTTGGCGCCGCGGAGCTTCGACCGGCCCACGCACGGGCGCGATCCAATAGCTACAACTACGTGTTCGAGCGCGTGGCGTTTTCGGATACGGAGCCCTGCCCGATCGCCCGCGATGGGGTGACCCCGTGGGATCGGGGGCGCCATCTCTTTGTCCGGCACGAGCGAAAGATCGTCCTCTACCGCGCAGACTCCCGTGATTTCTCAGACGCCGAGATGCAGGAGGTCAAGCGGCGCGGCCAGCTCTACGTCGATATTTCACAAAAGAACGCCCCCGACGATTTTCGCGTCGACCTTCGCAAGCTCGTTCGGAGCGCGCAATGCACCGGTTGCCCCGAATACGACCGGTGCACCGGGCTTCACGAAGTGCTTCCCGCCGATGTGTTTTCGCGCGACGACCAGCGGGTGAAGGACTACGTCGCGGGGCTCACCGGTCGAGTCCTCGACCTCGGCGCAGGCCACGGACCTTATCTCGAGGCCCTGGCCGAGCCCGCCTCGCAGGGCGCCCTCGAGCTCACGCTCGTGGAACCGGATGCCGAATCTGCCGCACTCCTTCGGAAGCGCGCGCCCTTCGCCTCTGTGGTCGAGGCGAGCGCCGAGGAACTCTCGTCGCCCGGCGAGTTCGATCACGTTCTGATCCTCCGAAGCTGGAACCATCTTCGCGACCCGCTCAAAGTTGTGCGGGCGATCCGAGGTCTTCTTGCGTCAGACGGGACACTCTCGGTCGTGGACAACGTGGCGTTTGGCCTCGCGCGGAGTCGACGGCAGGCGTCGCGGGGCGAAGGGTCGACGAGCGCGCTCGAGCACTATCGAAACGACGCCGCCGAGGACGCCGATCGGCTTCTTTCCGGTCTCGGATTTGAGCTCCTCGAACGGCACGACGTGGGTCCCGAGACCAGCAACCAATGGTTCCTGCGCTACCGCTGCAAAAAGTAGGGCCTCCCCTCGAGCGATAAGCGCCCGGTCTGGTAGCTTGCGTTATGGCGTACGCCCCGGCGGCGGAGGCCACGGCCCTCACGGCCGCCCTCGGCCCGACCAATACCGGCAAGACGCACCGGGCCGTCGAGCGAATGCTCGACCATGACACCGGCATGCTCGGATTGCCGCTCCGGCTCCTTGCGCGCGAGGTGTACGACCGCCTCACCGTGCGACTCGGCGAAGGGCAGGTTGCGCTGGTGACCGGCGAAGAGCGACGGGTTCCCGCAAAGCCCGCCTACTGGGTGTGCACCGTCGAAGCGATGCCCCCGGAGCTCGAAGTCGACTTTGTCGCGGTGGATGAAATCCAGCTCGCCGCGGATCGGGATCGGGGACACGTGTTTACCGATCGACTCTTGTACCGGCGCGGCCGACGGGAAACCTGGTTCCTCGGCAGCGACACAATGCGCCCGATGGTCGAGCGACTGCTGCCCGTCTCGTCGCTCCGCCCGGCGCAGCGCCTGTCCCAGCTTCGCTACGCGGGGGTTCGCTCGCTCCGGAGCCTTCCGCCGCGGAGCGCGGTGGTGGGGTTTTCGACGGACCAGGTCTACGAACTTGCGGAACGCCTCCGTCGCCTTCGGGGCGGCGTGGCGGTGGTTCTCGGAGCGCTCTCGCCCCGCACGCGAAACGCTCAGGTTGCGATGTATCAGGCGGGGGAAGTTCAGTATGTGGTCGCCACCGACGCGATTGGGATGGGCCTCAACCTCGACATTGATCACGTCGCGTTCGCCGGCATCCGTAAGTTCGATGGTCGCGAGCACCGGCCCCTCACCGCCGCAGAGCTCGGCCAGATCGCTGGTCGTGCTGGCCGCCATCTGAACGACGGGACGTTCGGAACCCTGACTCACGGGGAGGCGCTTCGGCCACGGGTGGTGCAGGCGATCGAGGCCCATCAGTTCATTCCCGTTCGGCGCCTCATCTGGCGAAACCCGGACCTCTGCTTCGAGAGTGTCGATGCGTTGCTCGAGTCGCTGAGTGTGGCGCCACCGCGGAATGAACTTCGGCGCGTAGACCGGGCGGAGGATTTTCGGTCGCTTCAGGAAGTGTCGGCTCGGGCCGATGTTCGCGAGCTCGCCGAAGGCGAGGCGCGGGTTCGGCTGCTGTGGGAGGTCTGCCAAATCCCAGACTTTCGTAAGCTCCTTCTTCATCGTCACGTCGGCCTGCTTCGAGAGATCTTCCTTCAGCTCTGCGTCGGCGATGGGGTGCTTCGAGACGAGTGGCTCGTCGGACAGCTCGGCCGGCTCCGCGACACCACGGGGGGCATCGACACCCTGACCGCGCGCCTCGCAGCGGTCCGGACGTGGACCTATGTCAGTCAGCGGGCGGCCTGGCTTGCCGACCCCGGACGCTGGCGAAAAGAGACCCGCGCGATCGAGGATGCACTTGGCGACGCGCTCCATCAGCGGCTCGTCGAGCGATTTGTCGAACGCGGGCGGAGCGTGGCACCTCGGCGCCGCCGTCGACGAGCCACCGAACCAAAGCCTTCCCCTCCGCCCGCGGACTCGCCCTTTGCGGAGCTTCATGCGCTGGCGGCGTCGCTTCCTTCGGCCAACCCCGATGAAACCGAAGAGGCGTTTGTCGAGCGAGTGGTGGCAGCACCCTACGAGGAGCTCACCATTGACCGCCGAGGGCGGGTGTCCTTCGAAGCGGAGCCCATCGGGCGGGTGGTCCGCGGCAAAGCGCCCACCCAGCCGGAGGCGGTGATCGAGGGCGTCATCGAGGGCGCCGGGTCCCGCCGCCGGCTCGAGCGCCGCCTTCAGGCCGCGGTACGCGACCTTGTCGTCGAGGCGAGCGGTGGATTCGTCCCGCGACCGGTCGAACACCCGGAAGCGCGAGCCCTCGGCTACCTCCTCGCGCAGGGCTTCGGGGTGGCGCTGGCCAAGGCGGCCGAGTCGCGGCTCGCCGCCCTCGATGAAGCGGAGCTCCGGCGCTCGGGCTTGGATGGCCTCGTCCGTGGGGCCCGTCATGTGTATGTCGCCGGCGCGCTCCAGCCCACAGCCCTCGAGCGGCGGGCCCTTCTGGTCGCGCTCCACCGAAAAGTCGGGATCCCCGACGGCGTGCCCGCGACCGAGGTGGTGTCCCTTTCGCGTCTCGGACGGGCTCCCGACGCCCGCGCTTACGGATATGTCCCGCTCGGCCGTGAGGCACTTCGGGTCGATGTGTTTGAACGGGTAGCGGTCGCTCTTCGAGGTCGGAGCAGCGCGCCGCCAATCCTTGTCGAGCTCCGGCTCTCGGGCGAGGCGGAGCGGGTCCTTTTGTCTCGTCTCGGCATTCGGCGTGATGGCCGGCGGCTTCGGCCTCGCTCACCTCATGGGCAAGGAAGGACCGATACCGAAGGCAAGGCGAGCTAACGCTGCGAAATGGTGGGGCCTTCTGCTAGCCTTGCTTTGTGTATCGGTTCTTCGCTCTCGCCTTGCTTGTCGGAAGCGGTTCGGCCTGTTCCGGCGACGAATGCGCCCTCGACAGCGACTGCCCCCTCTTTCAGCGCTGCAGTCAGAACTCGTGCGTAGCGCTTTCCGCGCCGGAGACCGGTCCGCGAGATGCAGGCGATGCAAGCGTCGACGCGGACATTTCGCCATCGGACGCGGACGCGCCGGTGCCCCGGGGGTCCGGCGTCGTGCAGGTGTTTCAGCGGCGGGACTCCACCCGGATCGGCGTCACCTTCACGGAACCGGAGGCGATGTCGAACTGTAGCTCACGGAGCGTCGGAGGCTGCACCCTCCAAGAGTGCGTCACCGTCGCTCCCATGGCGGACGGAGGAATGGATGCGGCGGTGGACGCGGGCGACGGCGGTGACGCCGGCGATGCCGGCATGCCCGCCGCGGCCAACGCGGGGGACGTATCGATAGTGGCGGATGCGGATCCAACGGTGCTGATGCCCGACCCGATGGGCCTCTACCCCGCGAGCATGACTGCGGCAGATTTCTTTAAGGGTGGCGACATGGTGACCGCCAACGCAGTGGGCGCGGATGTCCCGATGTTTTCCGCCAGTGCCAACGCCCCGGGGCGTGTCACCCTGTTGATGCCCACGATCGACGGCGGACCGACAGTCTCCAAAGCGATGCCGCTCGATGTGGATTGGGATGTGGCAGACAGTCCGGTGACGGTTGCGCTGTTTGCGACCGAGATGATGGGCAACACCACCCGATCGCTTGCCCTTCGCTGCACGCAAAGCGGCGGGAACACCGACCTGCAGATCAGTACCGCCGCACTGGCCAGTCTCCCGGCGGGGCCCGGGACGATGCGGGTCACCACCGAACAAAGCGCGATGGTCGAAGCGGGCACCTACGATGTTCGGCTTCAGCTTGTGCAGGTGGGAAATGACGCCCTGCCCGGCGGAATCGCCGAGGGCCCGATCATCATCGAGGAATAGAGCATACTTATGTCGGAACGTGCGCTGCCGGGGATTCCGGAAGAGCAAGCCCAGGTCGATCTCGAGGACGGAGCCGTGGTCGTCCTATTGGACGAGGCCGTCTACCCACTCTCCGCCGTCTACTCGGCGAGTTTTGTGTTTATCGATCGTTGTTTTGTGTTCATCGACCGCCCGAAAGACGGCCCGCGGCCCGAGTCTCTTCGGGTGCGCCTCGCGGAAAAGAAACCGTCCGGCGAAACGGACCCTCTGCGCAACCTGGTCGGCGAGTTTTCGAACGAGCTCCTCTCCGCGGCGTGGCGGGGGCAGATCACCAAAGACAATCGGGCAACCATCGAGGCGGTGACGATGCAGGCGATCGCCGGGGCGATGGGACCGCCGTCCCTCGATGAGCTGGAGGACTTTGATTTCACCGAGGAG
This sequence comes from Myxococcota bacterium, assembly GCA_039187775.1. GTDB lineage: Bacteria > Myxococcota_A > Polyangia > Polyangiales > JBCCZL01 > JBCCZL01. The sequence goes on along the minus strand of JBCCZL010000085.1, from coordinate 15,459 downwards.
CCCTTCGACGATCCGCTTGGCATCGCCCAGTCCTGGGAGGAGAAGTACAAAAAGCCGGCCCCGGAAGGGGAGGGCGCCGAGGAATGAGAGCGCTTCGATTCGATAAGGATCTCTATTTCGGGACCGCGATCGACGAAGCGGTCGGGGTATTTCGTCGCTTTGCCGAGTTCGAGCTCGTCGAAGAGCCCGACGCGTGGGTGGTGAAGGTGGAACACCGGGATCCGAAGCGGGTCCGGCGGGTGGCCGGTGAGCTTTCGAACTACGCCCTCGGCCTCACGATTCGCAAACGAAACGAAGCCTCGTCGGAGGACGAAGGCGCAGCCCAGGAGGAGAGCCATGGCTGAAGTTGGTGGAGCCCCCGCGTTCTCATCGCTGCCGACGCGCAAGAGCAGTATTCAGGTCCCGGTGCGAACGCGACGCATCCCGTATGGATCCGGCCAGCACAAGACCCTTCTCACGAATCAGGAAGGCCAGTGGGTGCTCCTCAGCGACGAAGAGTTCGGGCGCTACGTCTCGGGAGATGTCGACGAAGCGAGCTCGCTTTTTGCGCGGCTGAAGGATCGGAACTTTCTTCGCGATCACTACGACGTGCCCAAAGCGGTGGCGATGCTTCGGGGACGGAAGGAGTTCGTCCACTACGGGCCGAATCTTCATATCGCGGTGATCACCCTTCGCTGCAACGAGACCTGCGTCTATTGCCACGCGTCGCGCGCCAACATGGACGCGCTCCATACCGACATGGGTGCCGAGACGATCGAACGGACGGTCGACATGATCCTCCGGAGCACCAACCCCTACGTCACCATCGAGTTTCAGGGCGGCGAGCCCCTCGTGAATTTCGACGGGATTCGTCATCTCATCGACTACGCCCGCGAGAAGAACAAGGCGGTGGGCAAGCAGCTCGAGTTCACGATGGTGTCGAATCTCGCCCTGATGGACGACGAGAAGCTCGATTATCTTCTGGAAAACAAGGTCCAGATCTGCACCAGCATCGACGGCCCTCCGGAGGTGCACGACAAGCAGCGAAAGCTCCCTACGGCGAGCTCTCACGACAAGGCGGTCTACTGGGTCAAGCGCATCAATCAGCGTTACGAAGAGATCGGCCTCGACCCGACCCTCTACCGGGTCGAGGCGCTCCTCACCACGACCCGAGCGACGCTGACGCACTTCAAGCGGGTGGTCGACAGCTACGTCGATCTCGGTTGCCGGGCCCTCTTCCTTCGCCCCCTCGACCCCTTCGGCTTTGCCGAAAAGACCGCCCACAAGATCGAGTATCCACGAGAGGAGTACATGGAGTTCTATCGCCAGGCGGTGGACTACATGATCGAGCTCAATAAGGGCGGGGTGCAGATCCTCGAGCGGTATGCGGCGATCTTCCTGACCAAGATCCTGCGGGGTGAGGACCCGAACTTTCTCGACATTCGCTGGCCGTCCGGCGCGGGGATCGGCCAGCTCGCCTACAACTACGACGGCAAGATCTTCACGTGCGACGAAGGGCGAATGCTTCATGAGATGGGGGACGACACGTTCTATCTCGGGGATGTCCGCACGAGCAGCTATCGGGAGATCGTGGGCCACCCGACGGTGCGCGCCGTCGCCCTTGCGTCCAACCTCGAGCAGAATCCCGACTGCGTGAGTTGCTCGTATCTGCCGTACTGCGGGATTCCACCGGTTCATTCCCACAAGACGCAGGGGACGATCTTCGGCCGAATGCGAGAGAGCACCCTGTGCCACGTTCACAAGCACATCCAGGACTATCTTTTTGCGAAGATCGCCGAAGAAGATCCGGAAACCCTCGATATCTTGGAGAAGTGGACGACGTCGCGCCCTCGGACCCACTTCATGCAGGACAGCTAGAGTCACCTCCCTGCCCTCCCGGGTCGCTCGGGCGGTCCGTTCTCGCCGATTTGGCCAAGGAAATGCCGGTGTGGGCCACTCTTCCTCGCCAAGTCGGCCTTCCTCTAGTAGGCTGAAGGACGGGATATGGCTGGTGACGAGCACAAAGGCGACGACCCCGTCGGCGACGGGGCCGACGAGGAACTCGAAGAGCTACCGACCTTCAAGCGCGACCTGCACGACGGCCTCGTCGGTGACCAGCGCGATATCAGCGATCGCGCCCTCGCGAACGCCGACAACGGGGGCTTCCCCGGTGACGACGCCCAGCGGAGCGGTCAGCACTGCTCGCACGGGTCGCATGGCTCGCACGGGTCCCACGGCTCGCACGGGTCCCACGGCTCGCACGGGTCCCACGGCTCGCACGGGTCCCATGGCTCGCACGGGTCCCACGGTTCGCACGGAAGCTGGTGAGCTCGCCTCGGGCGCGAGCCGATACCGAACGTAGCGTCCACCAGAGTGCGACGCCGGTCTCTGCCGCTCCGAGCCGTGCCGCTCCGAGCCGTGCCGCTCCGAGCCGTGCCGCTCCGAGCCGTGCCGCTCCGAGCCGTGCCGCTCCGAGTAGTGCCGCTCCGAGCCGTGCCGCTCCGAGCCGTGCCGCTCCGAGTAGTGCCGCTCCGAGCCGTGCCGCCCCGAGTAGTACCGATGCGCCGCTTGAGGTGAGCATCGAACAGCGCCTCGCGGCGCGCGACGAGCGAGTTCACATTCTCACTGGGGCGGTCTGTAACAACAACTGCATCTTCTGCATGGAAGAGGACCGGGACGCCCGCTACGTCACCAACTCGGCCACCACCGACGAGGTTGTCCAATGGATCCTCAAGGAGAAGCCCGGCTGCGAAGAGGTGTGCTTCACGTCCGGTGAACCGACCCTCAATCCGCGGCTGCCCCAGTGGACGCGCTGGGCGAAGGAGGCGGGGGTTCGGCGGGTCAGCGTGATGACCAACGGGCGAAAGCTCTCCTACGACCGCTACGCGAAGGCGCTCGTCAAAGCGGGGATGAACCGTTTTTACGTGTCGATTCACGGGCACGAAAAGCGCCTCCACGAAGGCCTTACCCGGACCCCTGATTCCTTTGAGCAGACGGTGGCGGGAATCGATGGGATCGCGGCGCTCAAGCGCTACGGGGTCGAGCTCCATACGAGCACGGTGATCACCAAGCGGAATCTGCCGCATATGGGGGACATTTACCGATTCCTTCGCAATCACGGAGTGGACCAGGTGGTCTTCAACGTGATGCAGGCCAACGGCCGGGCGAACACCTACTTCGACAAGATCTTTCCTACCTACACCGAGATTGCCGATACCGCCGACGCGTTCCTTCGCGATCAGGGAACGCGAGAGCGGCGGGTGATGGCGTTCCTTGTCGACATTCCGCTCTGCACGACCACGCGACTCCCCGACTTCAACCGCGGGTACGTGGAGAGCTATGTGCACTACGAGCTACCGACCGACGGCCACGACGTGCGTCTCGCCCCGGAAGAGGCGGGGGCACGCACCGGTCCGAACGGCGACCTCGTTCAGATTCGTCGGAGCGACCTCGACGACGCGGTGCGCGAAAAGCGTGCGGAGTGCGCGACCTGCCGCTACACCGCGAGTTGCGAAGGGGTGTGGCGCAACTATCTCAAGCGCTACGGCTGGGACGAGTTTAAGCCGGTGCCCACGCCGTAGTCGTGCTTGGGAACGCAGCCATCAGCGGACCCATTGGAACTGGGGCCCGATCGAAAACCCGACGCCAAAATCGTCGTTGGGGCCGTCGGGGTCCGTCCGAAATCCGCCGCTGAATCGCGCCTGCACGCCAATCTCTACCGGACCGACGACCGCCCCGGTGGTGAGACTTGCGCTTACCAGCTCGAATACGCTCGTATCGGCGAACGTCGTTTCGCCTTCGCACACCGCGTACACGAAGCTGAGGCCAACTTGCGCCCCGATGAAATAGAACTCGTTGAGACGGCCCGTGAGGCCGTAGAGCACCCGAGTGCCGCCGCCGACTTGCTCGCCACAGTTCCAGACCGGCAACGTGAGGCCCGCGCCGAAGAGAATCGAGTGGCGGAGTGCGCCGTCGTCGAACACCATCCCGAGATACACCATGGGCTCGAGGGTTCGGGTGTCGATCTCGACCCGGTAGCCGAGCTCCCCGAAGAAGCTGAACCGGGGCGAGAACCGGAGCGTGGTGATGTCCTGGGCCTCGACGCCAACGACCTCGCGCCGGCTCTCGTAGTGGGTTGGATAGCGGACGCCAACCTCGCGACGTTCGATGCGTCCGAGATACGCACGGGCAAGGCGCTGCGCGATCGCCAACCCATCCGCCACTTCGAGCCGGCTCCCCCACGCTTGTGTGCCGTCGGCCGTCTTCAAGACCCGAAGTTCGACCAACGTGGTGACCCCGGGCGGTGAGATAAACCTTCCGACGATCAAATGCTCGACGCCCGCCTCGCGTGGCCCGACGACCGTGGGAGCCGCCGGGTCGACGCCAAGGGCTTCGGTCTCGGCGTGGTCGAGGATGGTGAAGCAGGGAGCCCGGTCTCCGCAGAACGGTCCTTCAATATCCCGGCCTCCGATTTCCGCCCGAAGCTGGCGGCGGAGGAGCTCCGCCTGAAATGCGCCGTCCTCGGTGCTTGCGCCGGTAAAGTCCAGCACCGCGATCCGACCCGAGCTCATCGAAAGCTCGGGTGGGCCAGTCTGCTCTTCGTAGACCGGCTCCCCAGGCGCTCGAACGAGGCGAGGGACATCCCCCCATACCGCTACCGGGACGGTGCTAGTGGTTTCCCGCGCACAGCCAACGACGAATGCCAGCAGGAGTGCCGCCCCCGCTTGCCCGACCCCGCGCTCGATGGGTGAAGCCATCCCCTCGGCATCAGTATAATGAGCCTGTGCGAACGTGCATGCTCATCATCACCGCGCTCGGATTCCTTGGCTGCGCCGCCCGTGGCAATGTGGCTCCCGGGGCCTTGGCGAGCTACCGGGGATATCCGGTGATCGTGTCGTTCCGGGGAGCCTACGAACCGATCGCCGCCGAGCTCTTGGCGATCGATGAACAGGCGCTCTTCCTTAGCGCCATCACCAGTGCCGAACCCCACCCCTTCGCGGTTCCGCGCTCCGAGGTCGCGGCGGTGCGCATCGTCCGCCGTGGGAGCCACGCCACGCGCGCCAACCGGATCCTCCAAACACTGGTCCGGGAGTCGGGGTCCTCGGCACTCCTTGGGCGGCGGTCTGGCCGAACCCCGGGGGTCGGAGCCGACGGTCTCGACGCACTCTTTGCCTACGCCCGTTATCCGTCGGGGCCTCCGCCGAGCCTCTTCCGGAGGATTGCCGGCGAGGTCGCGGTAAGGCCCGAACCCGCGGTGCCCGCCACTCCACCGACCTCCGAGGCGCTCGAAGCGCTCGGTGAGGTTCCCGAACCACCGTAGCGGCTGCAGCGGGACCGCGGGCTACTCGTGGAGGAAGAGGTCCCAGCGAATCCGTCGGCCGGCGGCGCTCTCCAGCGCTAAGCCTCCCGCGGTGGCAGCCCCACTCGGCGAAGAGATCCGGACTCGTCGAACCCCCGACGCAAGGTCTTCGACGAGGAAGCAGAGCTCGGTGCAGGTCGAAAGCTCTGCCTCGTCCGCCGTTTCGGTACCGGTGGGAGCCTGAAAGCCGCCGGTCCAGCGGGCTTGAAGGACCTCCCCACCCGCCAACGTAAAGCTCGCCTCACCCGTCGCGGTCGAAACAAAGCCCACCACATCGTAGACGTCAGCGACATCTGCCCGGCCGATGACGTCGGCGTTGGTCTCCTCCGCGAGCGTGTCGATGGTGGGGTCGAGAAGCGGAATCAGGTGGCCGTCCCGAAGAAAGAGCGGCAGCTCGGTGAGCGGCGCATCGATCGTGGCCTCGGTGCCCCCTTCGTAGACGGCAAAGTCGCGCCAATCGAGGAAGCGCCCCGGGGGGAACGCCACGCGTCGAGATCGCGCGCCCCGCTCGAGGATCGGAGCCACAAACAGACCCGGGCCAAAGTAATAGCTCGTCTTGTCATCGGCGAGCGCTGGCTGGTCGGGGTGCTCGAGGAACAGCTGACGCATCATCGGTTCGCCGGTGGCGTGGGCCCGCTGGGCCATCGCCCAAAGGTACGGGAAGAGCCGAGTGTGGAGTCGAGCGTAGACCCGCCAGCTCTCGAAGGCCTCCGCCGCGGTCCAGATCGTAGCCTTGGTTCCGCCATCGAGCGAAAGCGAACAGGCGCTCTGGTCCTGCATGTTTGGGGTGAGGGCGCCCTGCTGAATCCAGCGTGCGAGGAGCTCGCCGTCGGCGAGGGAGGCACCGTCCGCGGCGCAGTGAAACCCTCCGATGTCGCCGCCCCAGTTGGGCGCCCCGCTCATCGAGAGATTGACTCCCGCGGGGATCATCGAGGGGAGACCGTCGGGCTCCTCGAAGGACGCGGCGGGGTCGCCGGCCCAGACCATCGGAATGTACTGCGAGCTTCCGGTGTAGCCGCTCCGAGCGAACGCGAGCCACTCCCCCGCCTTGGTGCTCGCTTCCATGTGATCGAAGACCGCCTTGTCGTAGAGGACCGGGTAGAGGTTGTGGAGCTCTTCCCCGGTCATGCCGTTCTGGGCGACCGCCCGCGGTTGAACGTACTCGCCGAAGTCGTACATGAAGCCGTCGTAGTCGAGGTCGATCGCCCAATCGAGCGACGACTGAAAGAAGGTCGTGGCCTCGGGGCTCGTGAAGTCGACCTGGTAGACGGTAAGGAATGTGCCGCTGATCAGCTCGACCGCGCTGACTCCCCCGTTCTGATCGAGCAAGAAATGATCGTTGTCGACGCCACGCACCACCTCGGCGCGAAGCGGATTGTCTTCGTTCGCGGCGTAGAGCGAGTTGTAGTAGCAGTTCACCCGGTAGCCGAGGCGATGCCCATCGGCGACCCACGCGCGGAGCGCGTCTTCGACCCCCACGTGGCTTCCTTCAGGAAGAAAGTGGACGGCGTCGTCGACCGCGGTGATCGCCAGATCTTCGGTGCGCATGGTCTCGATTTCCGAGGCCCCCCCGACCACCGAGTTTCGGCCGACCCGGCGACGGGGTCCATAGGTCCACTCCGGCGGAACCATCGGGCGACCGGTGGTGGCGGTGAACTGATCGATGAGCTGATACGGCCAGAGCCGCGTATCGGTGTCGCTCGGAAGATAAACTTCGTAGGTGGTCGAGGGGCCGATCTCCCACGCCCGCCACGCGTCCTCGTGGTCGGTGCTGAAGTCGAAGGTGTTCCGCCAGGTGGTATCGAGCCAGAACCCGTACCCGTTCGTCGAGATGAAGAACGGCACGGGGTAATAGGTCATCGCTTCGCCGTTCGGCGCGGGGTTGGTTGGGCCGGGAATACTGCCTTCACCGTCGCCGATGCCTCCCTCTTCCGACCACGAAAACACACTCGTACCCCGATGGTTTGTGCGGGTGAAGCGCTCGCCAAGGCCAAGAAATCCTTCACTGGGGTCCGTGGCAAACGCGGCGGCGACCGCGCGGGGGACCGTTCCTTCGGTTTCGACCTCGACCCGGAGTGCGCTTCCGACATCGGAGCTTCGGAGCGCGTGACGAATCCGGACGACGTCTTCGCCTTCGCCACCCCGGCGGAGCTCGAGCGTCAGTGCCGTCGCTTCCTCGGTGGCGTTGACCACGACCCAGTCCTCTCGCCACGGATCGAAGTTGTCGATGAAGGTGTAGTGCCCCTTGGTGAGGGCTCCTTCGAGCCAGCTGACCTCCCCGGTGGTGTAGCTGACCGGCGCATAGCCATCATCGTCGGCGCGCCTCGCGCCGTCGGCCCCCAAGGTTTGCAGCACCGCATCGCCGGAGGTGTTCCGCACGACGTATCCGTAGGGCTCGCGTTGGACCTCGACTTGGATCCCGTCGGCGCTCAGCGACCACATCGCCGGAAGATTCGATCCCGGCGGGGTGTCGTCATCATCGGAACTGCAGGCAACAAACAGGACGAGGGGAAGCGCCGACAAGAGCACAAACACGCGAGCGAGGGAACGGCGGCTCGTTAGAACAAGGAAGGACTTCTTATGCACCCGCTAACCGTCGCACGGGTGCATTCTTCGAGCAATGGCGGGACTTTCAGAGCGTCGGCGGAGGTTTGATATTGCGCACTCGATCGTCACTCGCGGGTTTGGGCCCCGAGATCGGAAGAAACGCAAGAAGGAGGTACACGCCAAGCTCGGTCAGCTCATCCGCGAAGGTGTCGAAGGTCGGAACGGCCACGGCGATCCCCAGTGAGCCGGCGGCGAGGACAAAGAACGCGACGGCAAAGCTCGGCCCGGCGCGAATTTCGAGCCATCGTTCGAGCCAGCTTCGGCTACGCGCAAAGGCGGTGGCAAACAGCAGGGCCGCTGCGGGAATACCAAACAAAGGATAGCTATGACCGTCGAATCGGTTGTGAAGGTTCGCTTCTCCCGTGGTGTGAAAGAGTCCGTACACCGCACCCCAGTCCGTTTCCTCGCCGAGGAGCACTCCGAGGTAGAGGCAGATGAGCACCACCCCACGAAGCCGCTGCCGTCTGCCGTGAACCGCCCAGTGGACGATTCCCCCAATCAGGACAAGGTGGGAAAGCTGTTCCACCGGTCCTTCTTTTTCGGCCAGGAACCGAAGCGACGGGACCGCGCCGAGCAGCAGCAGAACGAGGCCCCAGCCAAGACCGATCGCAATCGGAATCCGCGAGGTCATCGTCGCGGTGTCCTCACCCGGTAGAGGGCGAGCCGAACCCGCGGTCGGTCGTAGGGCAAGCCGTCGTAGCTCGGTACGGCGGGGAGCGTGTAGCTCTGGAGCGTGTCCGTCTCGACCGCGGACAGGACCTCCGAGCATATCGGCCGACCTTCCTCGCTACTGCAGATCGAGCCTTCGAGAAAGTAGGTGCAGCCTTCGGGGCGGAGTCGACGAAGAAGGTCGTCTCCACCCTCGATTCGAACCGGACGAAGCTCCTGGATGAGATAGGTGGGTAGATGCAGACGTCGGTTGCCTGCCACATGCACGAACGCGAGGTCGCACGGTTCGTCAATGCCCGGAAGTTCCCGCCGAAGCACCGCGTACTCGAGCTGCTCCGTCGTCGGAGTGGTGGGTGGCAACAACAAAAGCAGCACTCCTGCACCGGCGGTACCGATCGCGGCTCCCCGAACCGGTGAAACCGTCGGCAGAAGTGAGGCAACCGCCAAGGCTGGAAATAAGAGGAAGACCGAGTCATAGGTCGCTTTCCACGCCTCGCTTTGGCCGTACGCGTAACGAGTGATCACCGCGTAGGGGAGGGCGATCGCGACCGGCACGAAGAGCGCCGGTCTTCGAACGACGAGGCAAAGCACGGCCGCACCCAGGCCGAGGAGCACCGGTTCGGGGCTGAGGGGATCCCCCATGCCGCCGCGATGGCGTCCCACCGAGGCAAGAACGGTGGACAGCCAGGCGCCCGCCAGGAGCAGGGTGACGGTGAGTCCCACTCCGAGGCCGAAGCCGACCCAAGCGCGACGGCGAAGCGGGACTTCCGCCGCGATGACGAGTCCGAGGGCGAGTCCGGTGGCGGGCCAGGCCACCGGGTGGATCCGGAGCGCAAGCAGCGTGGAAACGAGGGCGAGGGCGCCATACCCGAGCGCGGTCCCGCGGCGGTTGTGGGATGCCGCTTCGACGACCGCCCACGCAATGAACACCGAAAGAAACACGATCAGCGTGAAGTAGCTCTCGGTCGACGCGATGCGGACCAGGATCGGATGCGCGGCGAGGAGTCCGCCGACCGCGAGGGCCTGACTCTCCCGAAGTCCGAGTCGGCGCGCGAGACGGAGTCCGTAGAACGCTGCGCCAGCCGACAAGAGAGCAAGAAACGAAAAGACTGCAAAGTCGATCGGCACCGGGAGGATCGCGAGCGTGCCGAGGGCTTCGGCATAACCGGGGCCGTACGCGCCGAGAATCTCGGGCTCGCCGATCACGCCGGCGATCCACATCGGCCCCTGACCGTTGATGTGGTACGGCCCCCAGATCCCGAGGACCCCGCGGAAAAGGAGCGCGAAGCCAAACACCGCGACCTCATGCCGGCGCTCCTTTCGAGTCGCAGGGCGTCGAATCGCGAGCAGGAGGGCCGCGAAGAATACGAGGGGCCCGAGGAGCGGCAGCGGTTCGGCAACGGCTCGATCACGAAAGTGTTCGCGCCCGGACGGGCCGCGGGTTCCTGCGTTGTTTTCCGTCAGTTCGAGCGAGCCATCGCGAAGGTAGGCGGCGAGGGCTTCGATGGCGTCCCGCTGTGGCGCAGGGAGGTCCCCATATTCCGCCACTTCGACCAGGGGAGAGAGGGCAAAGTCCCCCGCGGGGAGGAATCCCCGCGCCGGATCGCTCGAGACCTCGACATCGATCGGTGGGGCGCCGGGCGGACGGAGCTCGAGAACGAGGAGTCCCGGCGGGCAACCCAACGCCTCGGCGGGTGCGCCGATCGCCTCGCCGGCTTCGCTAACCCAGTCGGCGATAGCGCCGGGGCATGGTTCGCCATGCTGCTGGGCGTGGGCCCGTGAGGACGAGCCGGAGACGATCCACGCCAGAGCGATCAGCGCGGCGGCGAGGAACGTCTGTTGGACCGATGTCTTCCGGAGACACGACCGGCCGAGAATTCGCGCGTTCTCTGAGCCAACTCGTTTACGATGCGGTTGGGATCGGAGGGACCTTGCTTGCGCAACAGACTCAACGTGGCGGTGTGCGATCGAACGCGGTTGGCTTCGGCGGTCCATGGGAGGCGCGCCCCACTGTACCTCGGGCACTTCGTTCCGGGGCGCTCCTTGTGGTCCTGTCGCTTTCCTTCGGCTGCGCGTCCCTCAGCACCCTGCAGACGCCGGACACCGTCCCCGAAGGGGAGGTTCGAGTCCACTTTGGGGCGCATGCGGTCGGTCTGAACCGCGACGAGAACGGACTCCTCCGGCCTCAGGTGGAGCTCGCGGCCCGCTACGGGGCGACGCCTTGGCTCGACCTCGGGGTCAAAGTGTTTCCCGCAGGCGGTGAACTCGGCGCCAAGCTCCAGTTCCTCGATGGCGACCTCGACTTTTCGGTGGCCCCCGCGGTCGCGGTCTTTGGGACGGGAAGCGACGCGGGGAGTGCGTTTTCGTTTCTCTTTCATCTCCCGCTTCTCTTTGGCGTCGACGTCACCGAGGCGGTGCAGATCGCGTTCGGCCTGAAGTTCTTTTTGGCGGCCCTTGCAGGGAGTGAAGCCGAAGACAACGCGCTTCCCGAGGGACTCTACGGAGGCCTCTTTCTGGGCGTCCCGATCTTGATCGAGACGTTCTGGCTCGCCCCGGAGGTGAATCTCTACGTTCCGCTCTCGAACGATCCGTTTGGCGCACTTTCCTTCGTGATGGGCGTGGGCATTTACTACGGCGGGGCGCCGGAGGGCGACCTCGACGAAGAGTGGGACGAGGACGTCGAGGACGAGGAGTACGACGAGGACGACGAGGACGACGAAGGCGAGGTCTACACCGGTGACTAGGGCTCCGTTTCGGACTCCGGCATGCCCGGGCCATCAAAGAGAGGTGCCGCGTCGAGCGTCCGCGCCGGAGGTAGGCTTCGCGGACGAAGTTCCCGCGGTCCGAAGCGGTCGAGGTAGTGCGGGTCGATGCCGGGGCAGCGAGGTCGAGCTGGGCAATCGTTGCACGGTTGCCCGTAGGCTCCGACGCTTCGGGTGAGAGACCAGCGGGCGTAGGGTCCGAGGACGCAGAGAGGAAGGTCCAATGTGTAGGGCTCGATGCCTTCTCGCTCGGCCTGGTGCAGTGCGTGAAGGGCAAATGGGACGGCGAGCGAGAGCGATGGCTGAAGCCTCGGATAGTTGGTGGCCGCGCGCCCGACGCCGCGCACCCCGGCGATGGCCCAGGCTGTCACTCGATGGCGCCGGAGAAATGCGGGAAACTCCGCGAGGACGCGATAGTTCGAGCGGGTGAGGACGGTGGTCACCGCGATGGTGAGTCCGAGGTCCCTCGCTCTTCGAAGGCTCGCGCGACTCTCTTCGAAACTACCTTCGACCCCCGTGTGGTAGTCGTGGAGACCGGCGTGGGGGCCGTGGATGGAGAAGTGAATGTCGCGGAGGCCGGCCTCAACCAGGGCGGGGAGCGTTTCCGCGAGTCCACGGCCGTGCGTTTGCATTCCCACCCGGATGCCGGTGGCTTTGAGGGAGGCGATGCGCGCTTGGAGGCCCGGGTCGGTGGACGGATCTCCTCCGATTAGCCCCAAAGTCATGGGAGCTTGATCCGCGGCCTTTGCCGGTGGACTTGCAGCTACCGCGATCGGCGCGTCCGCCTGGGAGCAAAAGACGCAGCGGTTCTGACAATCCGAAGCGATCGCCCAAGTGGGGCGCTTCGCATCCATCCAGCTTCGCTCAGCGGGCTTCGAAGGCGCCGTCCGGATGGGCGAGGAGACGCTCCCGGAACGTGAGAAGCATCGAAGCGTCGTCGTCGGCCGCGCGAAGGCTTCGCGCAAGGGCCATCGCACCGAGGCCCTGCTCTTCGTCGGTTGCCTTCGCACCGTCGCCATGGTTGGCGAGAAACACGCTCACTGGACCCGCATCGGCGATCGCCGACGGTGCCCCGGGGCTCGCGTCGCGGCGCAGCACGTCGACCTGAAATCGGGCGCCGGTCGGTCCACGGAGCACGACCGGCACCGCACCGAGCTGAAGATCGTACACCGCCTCGACGCGCCAGCGAGGGCCGTCGGGTTGAAGCTCGAGCTCATGGCCCGCCTCGATGCCGAGGAGAATCCGCTCTCGGGTCACTCGAGCCACCTGCTCGGACGAGGGCGCTGTCGGCCCCTGCGCGGACACCGGAGCGGCGGCCACGGCCGCGGCTCCGACCGCGCCCGAGACTAACGTGCGAGCGAATCGGCGCCGGCCGACCCCGTTCGACACTTCGAGTAAATCGTCTTCGTGGGTATGGTCCTCAGGCACGCGGTCCTCACCAGCACACAGCCCCAGCTGTTTGTTAGTACTCACAAGCAAATTCAGGGTAGGCGGCTCTCCCCGACCCCGTCAAGGCAGCGGGCCGTTTGAGCGAAAAACGGCGTCGATCGTGGGACGTCGGGTCAGGAGCCCTCAGCGGTCAAGCCCGACGGGCTTGGCCGAGACAAGGAGCCCTGAGCGGTCAAGCCGGACCGGCGTGACTCAGCTCAGATAAGGAGCCGTCGGTTTGCAAGGCTTGACCTCAACACGAGAGCGTCGGTGTCCGGCGAGTGCGTGTGAATGGAGTGGAAAGGGGCCAATCCAAGGCTTTTCTTGGCGCCACGGGCTCCGAACCAAACGTCGGTGATGGGCGTCGCGCCGAAAGGGGGCCGGGGCGCCTTGCGCGAGCCGAGGGGACCCCACGAACGCGTTCCTGCGGAAAGGGGGAGGGCGAAGTCGTCTTTGGAAGGCTAGCTTAGGGCGGTGCCCGGGCTCCTCGACATCATCATGGGCTACGACTGCAATGTCTTCTGCGACTACTGCACGATCTCGCCCGACATGCGATTGCGAGCCCTGTCCCCGAAGGCGATTGCGAGTGAGCTTCGGCGGGGAATTCCCGACTCGTACGACCGTGTGCAGTTCACCGGGGGCGAGCCGACGATCCGATCCGACCTTCTTCCTCTTGTTCGGTTTGCCGCGGCGGCGGGTTATCGGGACATCAAGGTTCAGAGCAATGGCCTTCTGCTTGCCGCGGAACCGAACCGACGTCGGCTCTTTGAGGCGGGCGTGACGCGGGTCCACCAGTCCATTCATACCCACCGCGCCGACATGTATGACGCGCTCGTGCGCCGCGAGGGGACGTACCCTCAGATGGTGGCTGCGCTTGAGGCGCTCGCGGTGGCGCCGATCGAGTTTGGTGTCGATCTCATCATGAAGGAAGACACGTACCGAGACCTTGCCGCGGCGGTCGACTGGGTGGCGGATCGGGGAGTCCGTACTCTCGACCTTTGGTTTGTGTCGCTCACTGATCAGAATCGGAGCAATGTCGCGTCGATGCCTCGAATGACGGCGGTCGTACCGTTCATGGAGGAGGCATTTGTTCGAGGTGAGGCGCGCGGAGTGGCGATGCGTACGCTCCATGTGCCTCGATGCCTGCTTCCGGAGGCGCATATTCCTCGGGCCTACGATCCGGGATTGGAGCGGGTCCGAGTGGTGACGCCGGATGCGACGTTCGAGCTTCGACGAAGCAAACTCACTGGAAGCCGCTACGTGCCAGCCTGTGATGGTTGTTCGTTTCGAGCGATCTGCCCTGGGATCCGTGAAGACTATGTCGAGCGCTTCGGGGATGCGGAGTTTGCATTGGCACGGGGCCAGTCGCCGACGCTCGGTGAGCGATTACCGGTGGTGTAACTTGGTCTGGCCTACCGCGGCGTGACCCACCTCGGCGTTCAGGAAGCGCTCGTCAAGCATTGGCGGCGAACCGACGACGGTAGTCGCTTGGTGCAACGTCGACGACGCGGTGGAACGAGCGCCTCATCGAATCGGCACTGCCTCATCGAATCGGCACTGCCAAATCCACACGTCTCCGCGATCGCGGCGAGCGAGAGCTCTGCGTCTTCCAAGTGCCGTCTTGCGGCGTCCACCCGCAGCTTCTCGACGAATGCCGCTGGCGTCTCCCCGACGGCCTTGCAGAACACGCGGGAGAAGTTCCGGAGGCTATACGAGCCTGCTCCGCCATGGATGCGACCGAGAGGTCGGCATGAAGATTGTCGGACGCGCAGGAGACCAGCTCGCTGACGGCGTTTGTCGCGGCATTGGCCGAATTTGTCGGGACATTGTCATTTACGCCAGGCGTCATGTCCGCCACGTTTTCTTTGGGAGTCGCGGTTGTGCGCAAGCCATCACGGCCCGAGCACCGGAAAACTCGGTGCGACGAAGGAGAACGACATGGTGACCAAGAGTGAAATCGGCGAAGTGCAGCGGGCCCGCTTCGATATGCCGAATATGCACAAACGGCGAAGACCAGAGGTCGCCATGCTCCTCTATCCCGGCGTAACCCTCCTGGACTTGCTGGGCCCGCAGACTGTTCTGGCGCCATCCTGCAACACGCATCTAGTCTGGAAGAACACCGATTTACTCGAGACGGACAGCGGCGTGGTCATGAAGGCGACCTCGACTCTGGACGATTGCCCGAAGGACCTGGACGTGCTGTTCGTGCCCGGGGGGGCGTTTGATGTCATGGAGGACGAGGACGTTCTTCGGTTCCTCGCTGACCGAGGCCCGCGGGCGCGATACGTCACGAGCGTCTGCGGCGGTTCGATCGTCCTCGGCGCGGCGGGTCTCCTTCAGGGGTACAACGCGACCTCGCACTGGTCCGTATGGGAGGCGTTGAGGCTGTTCGGAGCGACTCCCGTACAAGGGCGGGTCGTCATCGACCGCAACCGAATCTCCGGCGGTGGGGTGACGGCCGGCATCGACTTCGGTCTCGTGCTGCTGGCCGAGTTGCTCGGCGAAGACCTCGCGAAGATGACGCAGCTGGCCCTGGAGTACGACCCGGACCCGCCCTTCAACGCGGGATCGCCGAAGAAGGCCGGTCCGGCGATTCAGGAGGAGGAGCGGCGCTTCATCCCCAAGGTCGAGATCCGCGCGGTGATCTGGGAATCG
>JBCCZL010000084.1:0-21991 GCA_039187775.1 Myxococcota bacterium | reverse complement strand
CGAATGGCCTTTGGGCCGTCCTTCGTCGCCAGGCCCACCAACCTCGAACCCGATTCCTCGACAGAACCCGGAACGAACTTCGGGGCGGGGGTACTAGCCCTCGATCGCCGCGGAAAAGTCAGCCGCGATCTTGTCGAGGATCGCCGTTGCCCGGACCTTGGCGTCGCGCGTGGTTTCGTTCCCGGTGACCTCGGCCCGCGTATCGAAATAGAACTTGATCTTCGGTTCGGTGCCGCTCGGGCGAGCCATCGCTCGGTGCCCATCTTCCAAGTGGAGCACCAGGACATTGCTCGGCGGGATGTCGAGTCGATCCACTCGGCCATCGGAGCGCTCGCGAGTGCCCGCTTGAAGATCGGTTACCTCCTGCACCTTGAGATCGCCGAGCGACTTCGGCCGGTCCTCACGAAGCTTCTGCATGATCGCCGCGATCCGCGCCGCGCCATCGGTCCCGGAGTGCACCACCGACACCTGCCGGCTCACGAAGACGCCGTACTTCTTGGCCATCGCATCGAGCTCGTCGAGCACGGTTTTGCCCTTGGCTTTGCAGTGCGCACCGATCTCCGCCATCAGGGCGACCGCGCTGATGCCGTCCTTGTCCCGCACCAAATTGCCTACGCAGTAGCCGAGGGCTTCTTCGTAGCCGCAAACGAACGCTTCGCCCTGATCGCTTCGATCGATCGCACGATTGGCGATCCACTTGAACCCGGTGAGGGTTTGCTCAAAGCCTGCATCGTGGGCATCCGCGATCGCCCGGAGCATCGGCGAGCTCACAATCGTATTGAGCACCAGCGGTTCGTCGACCTTCCGCTCGGTGAGAAGATAGTGGGCAAACAGGCATCCCACTTCATTGCCGGTCAGCGACACGTAGGACCCATCGGGCGATCGGACCGCCACCGCGAGCCGATCCGCGTCCGGATCGTTGGCCAACACAAGGTCGGCCTGCTCCCGCTCCCCGAGGGCGAGCACCTTGTCCATCGCGCCGGGCTCTTCCGGATTCGGAAAGTCCACGGTAGGAAACGAACCGTCGGGCGTCGCCTGTTCGGAGACGCTCACGAACTTCGTAAACCCGAGGCGCTTCATCACCGCACGCACCGTGCTTTCGCCCACGCCGTGGAGCGCGGTGTAGGCGATTCCTACGTCGCCAAACGGAAGGTCCCGATGGACGAGAAGGTTCTCCACGCCTTCGATGTAGCGAGCGCGAAGGTCGTCCTCGAGCACCTTGAGTAGGCCCTTCGGCTTCGCTTCGTCGCGCGAAAGCCGCGGGATCGACGCGAGGGATGCGACCTCATCGATCTTCGCCGCGATGCCATCGTCATGGGGCGGAATGATCTGGGCGCCGTTTTGCCAATAGACCTTGTAGCCGTTGTAGCGGGGAGGGTTGTGACTCGCGGTCACCACCACGCCCCCCGCGGCGTTCCGATCCAGGACCGAGAACGCGACGAGCGGCGTCGGCGCTACCGCTTCGAACACCCGAGCGACGATCCCGTGACCGGCGACCACCTCCGCGACATCGGCGGCAAACTCCGGACTCATCTCGCGTCCGTCGAAGCCGATGCAAATGCCCCGTTCCTTTGCGTCGGGAACCTTCTCGAGGAGGTACCGACAGAAGCCGGCGGTCGCTCGAAGAACCACCGCTCGATTCATCCGGTTGGGGCCGCCCCCGAGGAGGCCTCGGAGGCCCGCGGTTCCAAACTTCAGAGAACTGTGGAAGCGGTCTTCGAGCTCTTCGGTCTTTCCCTCACGAAGGAGCTCCTCGAGCTCGCTCCGGGTGTTGGGGTCCGGATCCTCTGCGATCCAGGCTTCCACTCGCTTTTGCACGTCCATGGCGCTGAGGTGTACCGCAGCGTTCCCGCGGCGTCTTCCGCATTCGAGGGGCGGGGTCGTGAGATGTCACATGGCAGGTGCGGGGACCTCGCGAAGGGGCACCGGATCGGCAAACGGATCCTTGCCGGATTCTGCTAAAAAGGAGCATGCGTACCCTCGAAAGCTATATCTCGGGCTCGTGGCAGGCCGCGAGCGAGGACCTTTCCACCCTCGTAAACCCCTCGAATGGGGAAGCCATCGCCCAGACCGGCACCCGGGGCCTCGACCTTCGGGCGGCCCTTGAGCACGCCCGCGATGTGGGAGGCCCGACGCTCCGAGCGATGAGCTTTGCGGAACGCGGGGCGCTACTGAAGACGATGAGCAAGTCGCTCCACGCCGTGCGGGACGCGCTGATCGAAGCATCGATGATCAACGCCGGGACCACGCGTTCGGACTCCAAGTTCGACATCGATGGGGCGACGGGCACCCTCGCGTATTACGCAAGCCTCGGCAAACGCCTGGGCGACCGCAGCTATGTCATCGAGGGCGAAGGCGAACAGCTCACTCAGTCCGCCCGGTTTTGGGGCCACCACGTTCGGGTGCCGCTCCGCGGCGCAGCGGTGCATATCAACGCGTTTAACTTTCCCGCCTGGGGCCTCGCCGAAAAGGCCGCGGTCGCGATCCTCGCAGGCATGCCGGTGGTGTCAAAACCGGCGACCAGCACTTCGCTGGTGGCCCACGAAATGATGCGACGACTCACCGACGAAAAGGTGCTTCCCGACGGCGTCCTCCAGTTTGTCTGCGGGAGCGCGGGGGACATGCTCGAACATCTCGCCGCCCAGGACGTGCTCGCGTTTACCGGGTCGGGGAGCACCGGCACGCTGCTGCGAAGCCTGCGCAACGTGGTGGGTCGCTCGGTTCGAGTGAACGTCGAGGCCGACAGCCTCAACGCTGCGGTCCTGGGGCCGGACGTCGAGCCGGGAAGCGACACCTATCAGATGTTCATTCGCGACTGCACGAAGGAGATCACGCAGAAAACCGGTCAGAAGTGCACGGCGACTCGGCGGATCTTCATCGCGGAGGGAATGCTGGATCGGGTGCGCGACGACCTCGCAGAAAACCTCGACACGATCAAAGTCGGCGACCCCACCGCGGAGGGCGTTCGCATGGGTCCGCTCGCCACCGGCCAGCAGCTTCGTGACGTGCGGCAAGGAATCGCTCGGCTCGTCGAGGCGGGCGCCGAGATCGTGTATGGGAGCTCCACCGAGGTCGACCGCATCGGCGGATCCGACGCGGGCTTCTTCATCGGCCCTGTCCTTCTCCGGGCAGACTCTCCGCGCGATGTGGGCGCCGTCCACGAACACGAAGTGTTCGGTCCGGTGGCGACGGTGATGCCCTATCGATCGCCCGAGGATGCGGCGGAGCTGGTGGCCCTCGGCGAAGGCGGCCTCGTGAGCTCGGTGTACAGCGACGACCGAGAAGTGCTCAAGACGCTCATCGTGGGCCTCGGGCCGTACAACGGTCGGATTCTCGTCGGGAGCAAGAAGATCGCCGACCAGGCGATCTCGCCGGGACTTGTTCTCCCGTCGTGTGTCCATGGTGGCCCGGGACGGGCCGGCGGAGGAGAAGAGCTCGGCGGCGAGCGCGGCCTCGCATTCTACACCCAGCGGACTGCGGTCCAGGGCGACCGGGCGCTCCTCGACAAGCTTCTATAGCTCTCCCAGCAGCGATCTTCACGGAAGCTGGTAGGGGTACGCGATTTCGAGCATCTCCCGGGAGAACGGAGGAAACGTCACCGACTGCATGACGTCGGTCATGCACGCCGCTTCAGGGGCGTCGGGAAGCGTTTCGTGCTCGATCGCCACATCGCTCACCATGCCGGTCGCCCCCGCCACGGTCAGGCGGAATCGGACGCGTCCCTGAAAGTTCGGATTGCAGTTGTAGAGGTCGACTCGAAGCGGCTGAAGCACCCGAATGATCTCGTCGCGCTCGGGGGTCTCGGGGAGCGGAGCCGCTTCGGCGGGGAGAGCCTCCGTCGGCGGCGGAGGAGCCGCCGCGGGCGCCGAGCTCAAGGCCTGCATGCCCCGCTGCGCCGAACGGTTGTTCGGATCGATCGCGAGCGCGCGCTGGAGCGACTCCAGCGCGCCATCTCGATCCCCGGTTCGAGATTGCGCGCGGGCGAGGGCACTCCAGAACCCGCTCTGGTTGCCGTCGATGCGGACAGCACCCTGGTACGCGCGGATCGCGCCCGGGGCGTCACCGAGGGCGAGGCGGGCCGCTCCGAGCCCCGCGAGCGCCCCCGCATGGGCGGGGTCGATCCGCGTCGCCTGCTCATAGGCCTGGGCAGCTTCGGCAAAGCGCCGAGCTCGGAAGTGTTCCCGAGCCTGAGTCCGCCATTGCTCGAACGGGGACGGTCCCTGCGGGGCGGCCGCGGGAGCCGCCGGGGCCGGCGCGGGCGCTGACTGAAGTTGCGCCAGGCCCTGGGTCGCTCCCGGGTGGCCGGGCTGAATCGCAAGCGCCTGTCCAAACGCCGCGCGCGCACCGTTGCTGTCTCCGGCACGGTATCGCGCATTTCCCAGCATGGCGTGAAAGTTCGGATTGCCGGGCATCAGCGCGACCGCGTTCTGGAACGCGCGCATGGCGCGGCGAGCATCCCGGAGCCGCATGCTCGAGGAACCAAGACCGGCAAACGCCCGCGCATTGGTCGGGTCGATGGTCGTCGCCTGCTCGTAGAGCTGCGCCGCCTGGGCGTACCGTCGCGACCGGTAGTTGTCCCGCGCTTGCGTGAGAATGTCACTCGCCGAGAGAGTCGGAGCCTGGGGTTCGGGTGCCGGCGGCGCCGCTCCCGTAGCCTCCTCGGGCGAAGCCCAGCCAAGAAACGCCTCCGCCGCCGTCGCGTTCATCGCGAACACGGTTTGAATCATGTCTCGGCCCCGAGCTCGGTCGAGGCGACTCGCCACCGCGCCTCCGATGCAGCGAGCCATGCCTTCGGTCGGACCGACGTGCCACGCTCGGATCTGCGACTCGCGGGTGGTCAGGGCACCGGGGCAGACTTCCAGGAGTCGAAGCACCATCCGGCCGCGCTCATCCCGACGAAGCGAACGAGGCACTCCGAGCATTCCCGAGCGCAGCTTCCGCGCAATCTCTCGGGACTCGCGCCGGAGGCCGGCGCTTCGAAGCACGTTCTGAAGCGCGCGGCCGTCGTCGGGGGCCACATAGGGGAGCATCGCGACCTCTCGCGCCGCGGCCGCGACGAGCGCATCGCAGTCCGCCATGGTCACGTCGTAGTCGTTCGCACAGAGCACCGCGGCGTTTTCCCGCGAGGGGAAAAGCGCCTCGAGAATCTGCTCGTCCATGCCGCGACGCATTCGGTCGAAGACCTGCTGAAGTCGCTGCTCATAGATCTCTCGCGTCGAGCCGGCCCCGTCGAACATGGTCCGACCCACCGCCTGACGCAGTCGATCGTAGCGCTCGCCTCCACGCTCCGCGTTCTCCTGGAGCCGCGTATTCACCGCGCGGACGACGCGCCGCGCATCGGTGCTCGACATGCGGCCGAACTCGGTGAGTCGACCCACCACCGCCCGATCTTGCGCATTCGCGGAACCCGTCGCGAATATCGACAGAACTAGAACCCATGCGCTAACCGCGCGAACCAACAAGACTTTTGCGTTCATTGAGCTTCCGGTGGGGAACGTCCCCGAAAGGTGGCCTCCCCATGAGACGCCGAGGAACCACCCATCGTTGTACGAATTTTGGCGGAGAATATTCGACCCCGCATCGCGCGCAACCCGGCGGCTAGCGACCCATCCCGCTGATCAGCGCGGCCAAAAGGTCCGCGCGAACCCCGTATTTGTAGCCGCTCTCGGTCACCACGGTCTGCTGTTCGCGCCCGCCCGGTCCCACGACATCCTGTTGCTGCGTGCCCCGAAACGTCCCGGCGTTGACTGCGACGACGAGTCCCGCCGCATTAAAGATCGGACTTCCGCTCGTCCCCGGGGAGGTGAACGCACTGTGCTGGATGAGCTGTGCACCAGAGAAGTCGGCTGGCGTTCCATCAAACGCGGTCATCCGACCGATCACGCCATTGGTGATGGTGGCCACCGGCGACTGAGGATTCGAAAGGTCTCCGGGAAAGCCGTACACGAAGATGTCTTCGCCGTCACGGAGTTCCTGAAGCTGCGACTGGGTGGCGAGCACGACCTGCACCGGAACCGTCCCCGCCACCTGGACGAGGCCGACGTCGGGGGACGGGTTCTGGCCTCCCCGAACATACTCCGGATGAAACCACATGCCGACGATGGGAAGCCGCGCCGACGCGCCGTCGTTCGGCATCGCGGTCATCGCAACCCCCGGCCCGTGGGCGCGTTCCATCGCGAGCACGCAGTGCGCATTCGTTGCAAGAAGGTCGGGCCGTACGGCAAACGCCGAACAGATCCCGCGCTCTCCCCGACTTCCCGACTCGATCAGCAGATACATCGCCGCGCTGTAGGCGTCGGTGATCCGCGTGCCCGCCGGCCCCTGCTGATCGATCTGATGTTGAAGCTCTTCGGTTTGGCGCCGCGCTTCGTCGGTCTCCGTGAAGTTCCAATAGAGGACCACCGCAAGCGCGGCCAATGCGAGAAGAAACCCCAGGCTGAGAAGCCCCACCGCCCACTTGAGCCCGCGCGACGAGCGGGATGCCGCATCCTGGGCGACCGCACGAATGTACGCCGTGGAGCGAGGTTTGCTAGACGACTGGGTCGCCTGAGCCACCGCGTCCTGAATCATCAGTCCAACCGTGTTGGCGCCATATTTCTTTTCGGACGGGTTTCCCGCCGCATTGGTTCCCGCCGCATTGGTTCCCGCCGCACTGGTTCCCGGCGCATTGGTTCCCGGGGCGCTATGTCCGGAGGGACTTCCGGGCGCGCTCTGGCCGGCTGCATGGTTCGCGCCCCCGGGCCGGACCGCGGGTACCGACCCGGGCGATGGCGTCGGAGGAATCGGATGCACCGCACCGGCGTGCGCAATCGGCGGACCCACCGCTGCTCCGGGTGGCGCCTCCGGTCGACGACTCTCGGGAATCCGGCGAGGAGGAGGACCACTGCTTGGCGGCACCACCGGACCGGGTCGGTCCGACGGGGGTCGAAGTCGGACCGGGGTTGCCGCCGCGGTGGGCTGGTTTCGGCGAGGAAGGTTCATCCCCCCGACGAGCGCGGCTCCCGCCGGATCCATCGGGCCGGTCATCTCTTCCGCTTCATCGCCAATTTCGACCCGAAGGCGCGGTCCGCCGTGGCCACATTCCACCACGTCTCCCGTTCGGAGGGTCTGCCGGGTGATTCGGATGCCGTTGACCCAGGTCCCGTTGCGAGAGCCCGAATCCACCAGAATGTACTTGCCGTCGACCCGCTGGATTTCGGCGTGGCGGCCCGAGGCATCGAGGTCCGCGTCGGGATCGAACGCGACATCGCTCTCCGGAAGCCGACCCAACCGAATGAGGTCCTGATCGAACTCGACGACTCGTCCGGTATGAGCGCCAAAGGTTTGGGTCAGGCGAAGCATCTCGAAAGGCAGTGTCTCGAAAGGCAGTGTCTCGCGAGAAGGGGCCCCGCGAGAAAGGGTCCCGTGAGAAAGGGTCCCATCAGCGACCGAGTCGAGCCCGCCGCGTTACCCCATGGGAGCGAGCTTCGGCGCCAGACCTTTGGACCCGTCGACGAATCGGCGGTTTGTGCGGCTGTGTGTTCCGCTCGCCCGTCCTGCCTTCGGCGAGCCATCGGACCCACCCTCGGAAAACCGCCGGCTCTCATCGTTCGAATCAGAGGAAAGGATTGATCGGAATGGGGCCCTCCCGGGGCGACGTCATGGGAGTGCTCATCATCGTTGCGGGGCGGGATCGTTCCCGTGGTGAATCATCGGAAGATCCCTGAGATTGTGGTCGCGAAGAAGAGGAAGACCGCATCGACTGGCCTCGAGTCTCGCGTTCCTCCTCCGAACGCCCTCCTGTCTCCCCGCCCTCCTCTACGTCGTCCGGATTCGGTACTTCGACCGCGTCGCCCGGCGCGACATCTTCGGAGCCTGCCGGCATCCGGAGGTCGATCGTCTGACCGTTCTCGCCGATCGGAACCGTCTCTTCCACCACGAGGCTCTCACCGCTTCGCGCCTCAAAAAGATGCAGTCCCGGCTCGAGGTCGACGGTGATCCGCTGGCCTTCGATGAGCGGACCCACCGCCTCGCCATCAATGTAGAGCTCCCCCTCGATATCGCTGTCGACATACACTTCAAAGGTCGCAGGAATATCCGGGGTGATCGGAACCACCGGCTCCGGGTCGGGGAGCCGTTCGGTCTGCCGCGGTGGTGTAGGAGGCTCCTCGGGCTCGCTGGAGGAGGCGCTCACGATGAACACCACCACCGCGATGAGCACGCAGATCAGAAGCACGACCGCGATAAGGCCAAAGCGGGATGGTGGGTCTGCACCGCGAGCCGCGGGCATCGTCATCGCGCCGGTGTCCTCGAGGTCGTGGCCGCGCTTTACGTCCGCGCCCGGCTTCGGTCCGCCGGCCTTCATTCGAATATCGCGTGGCGGAAGCGACTCGCGGTCTTCGTCCGGTCCCGGGGGAAGCGGATACTGCTGATAGAGAACGTTGTCCTCGGCCTCCGCTGCCTTGAGGCCTCCGCCGTGGAAGTCGGCGCAGATGACGGTGATGTTGTCGTGACCCCCGCCCACATTGGCCATTTCGATGAGCCGGGTACACGCTTCCTTGAGGTCCGGAGTGGTGGCGAGCACCTCCTCCATCATGTCGTGGTGAACAAGGCCGCTGAGGCCGTCCGAGCACATCATGAGTCGGTCGCCCTTGCGAAGCTCGAGGAACGTGAGGTCGACGGTCACTTCCTCGGTTGTCCCGAGCGCCTGGAGAATGATGTTTGAATGCTCGAACGCTTCGGCTTCGTCCTCGGTAAGCTGGCCCGCCTCGATCAGCTGGTTCACGAGCGACTGATCTTTCGAGATCTGGCCGAGCTTCTTATCCCGCAGCACATAGGCCCGGCTGTCCCCGACCTGGCCTACGAAGAGCACCTTGTCGACGAGGCCGGCGACGGTCGCGGTCGTTCCCATGCCGCGCCGACTTCGATCCATCTTCGCTGCGCTGAAGATCCGGTTTCCCGCTTCCTCGATCGACGCAACGATCCGCCGCGCAAAGTGGTCGCGGTCCCGAGCTGCCGAGAGATGGTTAAAAAACTCGTAAACGGTATCGACGGCCATCTGGCTCGCGACCTCGCCCGCCGCCGCGCCACCCATTCCGTCGCACACGGCGAACACGGCGCCGCGCTCGCCGACGGTCATCTCGGCCTTGTGGGCATCCTCCGACAGATGCCCGAAGTTGCGCAGCGACTCGGTGACGTCGAGGGTCGTGAAGTTGTCTTCGTTGTGTTCGCGAACCAGACCGACGTCGGTCATTCCGAAGTAGCGAATCTTGATCTCGTCGCCCGCGGTGTCTTCGGCCGGCCCGGTCGCCGCCTCCTCGGCGGCGTTGGCCGCCGCAGCTTCGTCGGTTTCCGCGCTCGACGACCCCTCCGACGTTTCAGAGGGCGCATCCGATGACGGTTGAGGGTTCGCGGCCTCGGTGTGTTCGGTTTGCGAGGGCTGGCCGATCTTCTGAGTCTCCGTCGGCGTCACCGGGGCTTCGTCAGCGGTGGCTTCTTTCGAAGGGCTGGTCTCTGGTTCTCCGGTCTCTGGTTCTCCGGTCTCTGGTTCTCCGGTCTCTGTTTCCCCGGTCTGTGCTTTTCCGGTCTGTGCTTTTCCGGTCTCTGCTTTTCCGGTCTCTGCGGCCTCAGTCTTTGCTTCCTTAGTCTCCGCTGCTTCGGACCCGGCACTCTCGGGCCGTTCGTTCTCCGACTCCGGTTTGCCTGACGTGGCTTCCGCCCGGGCCTTCGCCTTTTTGCCGAGCCCTTCCGGCAGGTCTGGACCCCCGTAGGCGAGCGTCTGGTCTTCGTCGCGTCCGTTGCGACGCCCCTCCCTCGAGCCCTCGCCGGCTTCCGGCGGGGTGCTCTCGCGTTCCGCTCCGCTCATCCGGCCGCCCCCTTGAGATCAAACCGGAAGAGGTGCCGGCCGATGCGAAACTGATCGCCCTCGCCAAGGGTGCGTTCTCCTCGGAACCGAATCGCGGTGCCGTTGGACGAGCCAAGATCTCGGAGCACGAAGCGACGGGCCGCCCGGTCCACCGTGATCGCGGCGTGGCGGCGCGACAAGAACGGGTCATCGGTGAACACGATATCGCCGGTTTCACGACCGATCACGGTCTCGTCCCGATACAGGTAGTGGACATCCCGGCCCACCCCCTCCGTGGTGTACTGAACGAGCCGGGCGATACGCGGCACCTCCGGCGTACCGAACGTGAGTACGCCTCGAATGCTGGCGGGACCGAGGGGAAGTTCGCCATCGGAGAGAGTCTCGAATCGTAACACCTGTTGCCCTATGAGCAGGAGATCTCCGTCTCCAAGGTCCACCGGTTCCCGGATTCGAGAATAAACTCCGTTGACGCTGTCCAAATCTCGCAGGAGCCAGGTGCTCCCTCGACGGCTGATCCGCGCGTGACGCGGAGAGAGATACGGATCGTCGCTTAGCGTGACGTCCCCCTCGGTCCGGCCAATGTCGGTCACATCGTTGTAAAGGGGATAGGCTCGGCCATCGCTGCCGTCTTTGAGAATCGCGACGAGAAGGGCCTGCGGCTCCGCGCTCGAAGAGGCCTGCCCCTGCTGGGGAGAAGTGTCGGGAGTGGGCGATGCCGCCGGGGCCACCGGGGATGCAGCCACCGATGATACAGCGGCGGGCGGTGCGGCCGGCGGAGGTGCAGCCGGCGACGCGGCCGGCGATGCGGCCTGGGATGCCGCAGGCGATGCGGCCGGCGCCGCCGGAGCTTTGAGGGCCGGATCATCGCTGTACCGGGCACCGCAGAACTTGCAGAACTCAGCGCCGGGATCACCGACCCCCCGGCAGCGCCAACAGGCCCGGCCCGAGCCTTCACTGGGAGTCGGCTTGGGAAACGTCGGGCCCGGGGCTTCGGCAGCCGGTGCGGGTCCCGGCGCCGACGCCGCCTCCGCTAACTGGTATCCACACTGAACGCAAAAGCGCATGTGAGCGGCGTTCTCCGCGCCACACCGGGGACAAGCGACCTTCGCGCCGTTCGCCGCAGGTGTCGCTCCACCTGCGGCGGGGGTCGGACCCGCAGCCGCGGATACGGGTGCTGCCGCCACCGCGGGTCCGGGAGCGGCACCCCCCGCGGAGGCGGGCCCCAGCGAGCTACGGCCGGCGTTTCCTTGGATCCGCGCACCGCACTGCTGACAATACACGCTGCCGGAAGGGTTTTCGTGGCCGCAGGACTCGCAACGCATCTCAGCGCAAGTGGAACCCGCCAGCCCCCAACCCGTCAAGGCAGACGTGAGTCATTCCCCCTTGAAAATTCGAAGAAAGTCGCCGGGAGGCAGGGGCCGGGGCTCCGGGGGTCCTTTGAGTCAAGCCACACTCCGGGCCACCGAGATCATCATCGAGGGTCCGCCCAATGTCGAGCGAACTGGACCTAGACGCGCTACGGCGTCTCGATGATCGCCAGGCCGACCTGAAGCGAGAACGCAGTGCTGATGCCGATGCTCTCGGATCGCGCAACGCCATCGCGAGGGCTCGTAAACGGGGCGAGCGAGAACACGCGCCAGGGCGCGGCGAGGACCAGCGAGATCGACGCCGTGAGCTCGAGTTCCACTCCCACCATGAGATCGATGGCCACGCCCGCGGTCCGCGCCCGAAAGCTGTCCCCAAAAAGAAGAAAACTCACCCCGCCGCCCAGATAGGGGTGCAGCACCCCCGACGAGAAGAACAGGTAGCGCACCTGGGCGCGAAGGGTGTGCAGCAGGCCGACCTCGAACACGCCTGCGCTGTCCAAGAACCAAGCTTCGTACGCGAGACCCAGGGCCGGCCCCGTCGGCCACCGTTGCTCGAGGGCCGCGCCCACGCCGCCGCCGACCCCAAATACGCACTCCGCTTCGTCCGGGCAAAGTGTCGACGAGGTCTGAACGGGGAGGACTCCAGACAAAAAAACATGAACTCCGAGCACCGGCTCCCGCTCCGCCGGGGGCCGGGGAACAACCTCGAGCTCCTCGGGAGACTGAGCCTCGAGCGCCCCGCCTCCACCGATCCAACACGTCAGGACAAGCCCCAAAAAAAGGGGCTTTCGAAGATAAGAAAAGACGAGCATTCGACGTCGTTGACAGGATAACCGGCCTGCCTGTATTAGCGCGCTAAATCTGCCTACCTCGAGGCGATCGATGGAAATTCGACTCGACAAACGTGCGGTTAAACAGATCCGCCTATCTGCCGTGGACGCCGTGGACGAAGGCGACACGGAAACGCTTCGCGAAGACCTCATGGAAGCGTTCAACGACGACCACATCGAGGAAATCGAACGTCGCATAGACACGGCCGATTTCTACGACTTCTTGTCCGAGATTCTGGATGAGTGGTCCGGTGAAGACGTCGACGAGCTGTTCGAACTCCTTGAAGGTCAGCTCTCCGATGCCGGCGTTGAGCTCAAATACACAACGCCGACCCTCAACGAAGACGAAGAAGAGGACGAAGAGGACGAAGAAGAAGAGGACGAAGAGTTCGAGGACGAAGACGACGAGCTATAACGTGTCCTGAGTCCGCCCGGAGTCGGTGGAAGACCGGTCGGCGCGTCGAAACGACGAAGGACACGACCGGATCCCCATGAGGATGTCTGCTGGATGCGGTTCGCCCGAAAACACCGCTAGTGATTTTTCTGGTGTGGAGCGCCAATCAAGCGGACGCTGCGAGCGTGAGCAACACATCGGTGGCTCGCTCGATGCCCGCCCGGTCCACGCCGAGGTGGGTGACCGCGCGAATCCGGTGAGGACCGATCGCATTCAGCAGCACTCCTGCCTCGGACGCACGACGCACAAACGCTTCGGCCGAACCGGAAACGCTGAAGTTCACGATGTTCGTTTCCACCGCGGACCGGTCGCATCCGATGGTCTCACTCTCCGACAGGCGCTGGGCGAGCTCCGCCGCATGTTCGTGGTCTTCGGGAAGGCGACCGCGATGCTCGGTGAGCGCATGAAGCGCGGCGGCGCAGATCACGCCGACTTGCCGCATGCCGCCCCCCATCATGCGCCGAAGACGCCAGGCCTCCTCGATAAACGCGGCTGACCCCGCGAGGACCGAGCCAATGGGGGCGCCAAGGCCCTTCGAGAAGCAGGCGGCCACCGAGTCCGCGGGGGCGGTGAGCTCCGCCTCGGCAAGCCCCGAGGCTGCCGCCGCATTCCAGAGTCGCGCGCCGTCGATGTGCACCGAAAGCCCCCGGGCACGCGCCGCTTCCCCAATCGTCCGGACGTCCGCCTGAGGAAAGACCCGACCCCCGCCTCGATTGTGGGTGTTCTCGAGGGCGACCAATCGGGTTCGGGCGAGGTAGTAAGCGTCGGGTTTGATCGCCGCCTCCATCTCCTCTGCGGTAAAGAGGCCGGTCTCCCCGACCTCGAGAAACTGCACTCCGGCAAACGCGCCTCCGGCCCCGCCTTCGTAGTAGAAAAGGTGCGCGCCCTTGCCGATGATCACTTCCTCGCCGCGCCGACAGTGGAGCATCAGCGCCATCTGATTGGCCATTGTTCCGGTGGGGACGAAGATCGCCGCTTCTTTTCCCAAAATCCCGGCCGCCGCCTCCTCCAGACGTCGGGCGGTGGGATCCTCTCGGTATACATCGTCCCCAACTTCGGCACGGGCCATCGCCTGACGCATGGCGTCCGTAGGTTGGGTCAGGGTATCGGAGCGGAGATCGACCGGGGTCATAGGACAAGGATAGCGCCACCCGCCGTCGCGTACCTTTGAGAGCTTTGCTTCGGCCGCGGAGAGGGTAGTATCGCGGTGTCCTGCTCCCCGGGGGCGGGGGCCAACGATTTGAGAGGATTCCATGAAGCTTCACTATTTTGCGTGTGCCTTGGCCACCTTCGTGCTGACGCTGACCGGTTGCGGCGGCCCCGACGAATACGCCGTCACTGGAACCGACCGCGCGGCCGGTGCCGACGGGATGGTCGTCGTGGAAACGATCGAGGGCGGCAACCGGATGGTGCGGGTCGATATCAACCACCTCCCTCCGCCAAGCCGGCTTGGTGATGGCCTCGCCACCTATGTCGTTTGGTTCCGCGCCCCCGACAACACGTCCACGATGGCGAGCGCCCTCGAGTATGACGAAGACGAGCGGACCGGCACCGCTACGGCGACCACTCCGATGACCCAGTTCACGGTCGTGGTGACCGCCGAACGAGACACGAGCATTGCCGAACCGGGCGACATTGTCGTCGCTCGACAAGAGGTTGGCGGCAGCGACTGACCGAGTTTCGCATCGCGAACGACAGGAGGCCGTCATGAGCGTCATGAGCAACGATGAACTGAAATCGAAGAAGGTGATGTCTCAGGACGGCCGCGAGGTCGGCGAAATCGATGGCGTGCACATCGACACCAAGACCTGGGCGGTGACCACGATCTCGGTCAAGCTGAGGCGAGATCTTCTCGAGAGCCTCGACCTCGATAAGCCAATGTTCGGATCGCAGACCGTCCAGGTGACGGTGCAGACAGTGTCTGGAGTCGGCGATGCAGTGGTGCTAAAGACCGCCCTGAGCGAGCTGTCCTTTATTGGCGGCACTCCGGCGGACGGGGACTGACGGTTGAGGGGTGGCGGAGCGACGAAAGTCCGCGCGGTACGCGGTGTGGTTTCCGATGGAGGTCGAGGGTGAAACCCTTCGGGGTGCCCTCGCCATCACCCGCGACGTCAGCGAACGGGGCATTCTGATCGCCACGAGCGAACGAGGGGCGATCGGCTCCGACGTCCACGTTCGATGCAAGCTCCCCGACGGCCAAGAGGTCGAGGTCGAGGGAGTGATCGTGCGTCAAGAGACCTCGGCCGAAGACCCACGGGGAATGTGGCGCTACCAAATCGCAGTCGAGTTTGACCAGCCGGTCCCCGAGCTCGCCTCGGCTCTCGATGCGTTGGTGGCGTCAGGGCAGGCCAAACGAGTCGAGAGCGAGCTACCGTAGGCGCTCGCTCCGGGTCTCAAGCGCTGTAATTTGCACCCGTCGCCTGGGCGTTTGTCACCATCTATGCCCCAAACCTCGATTTCTTCAGGGAAAACATAGACTCGCCGGGTGGCACACGGTGTGATTTGTAACGCACCCATGCAGCGCCTCTGTTTCCTTTCTCGACCCCTCCCCGCGCCCGCCCGCCAGCTTGGCATCTGGGTGGCGGCGGGGATGCTTCTCCTCGGCCTGACCGTGGGAGCCGCCACCACGCCCGTCGAGCTTATCCTTGTGGCCGGGCTGGGAGTTCTTGTCGCGACGGGACTCTTCGCCTTCGTCGCGAAGACGAAGTGAACCCGTTCTGTTGCGGCCAGTGGCGCGGAATGGGTGGCGCCAGCGGAATGGGTGGCGCCAGTGGAATGGGTGGAGCCAGCGGAATGGGTGGAGCCAGCGGAGTTGGAGGAGCCAGTGGAGCCAGCGAAGCTATCGAAGTCGCTCGTTGACCCGGGCCTCGAAGACTTCGTCGTCCGCCTCGCACTCGGTCTCCGAACGGAGGTTTCGATACCAGAAGAAGTAGAGGCCAACCCCGCTCACGAGTGCCACGAGCCCGAAGAACGTGAACTTGGTCCAGTCATGAAACATGACCGCCATGCCTCCAAGGAGCAGGGCAAGCTGAAACGGCACCGCCAATACCACCGCGATGGCGTCGTTGATCTTCTCCCAGGTCCGAGCGAGCTCCTGCTCTTTGGTGAGGAGCCCCATCTTCTGGGCAAGGCTCCCGATCCGTCCCCAAAATCCCCAGGGGTTGATCTGCTGATAGAACTCGGCGAGCACTTCGTCGTCGGGCGGAGGCGTAAGCCACGTCGTCACGACCGAGGCAACCAACGCAGTGCCCACGATGGTGGGAAACGACAGATACAACGGCCAGCCGAGCGCTGCGTTGAACACGAGAGCGGCGACGATGCCGCCACCGGTTCCCGCGGCAAACCCATAGCCATTGAACCGCGGCCAGTACCACCGAAGAAAGAGCGGAACGAAGAGCCCCGCGCCGAGACCCATCGTGAGGAGGCCCCAGATCGAGTTGATGTTGGGGACCACCGCGGCCAAGGCCACCCCGACCACGCAGAGCCCGATCGTCGCGTAGTGGGACGCCCGGACGAGTTGTCGGGGGGTCGCCTCCGGCCGGATGTAGCTTTGATAGATGTCTTTCACGATGTAGGACGCTCCCGCGTTGAGCGTCGAGTCGAAGGTGCTCATCGCGGCCGCGATCAGGCCCGCGATCACCAAGCCACGAACCCCCGCCGGGAGCAGCTGGCCGAGCACAGTGGGGAGCACCTGCTCGGGGTCGGCGGCGATCTTCTCGGCGGGCGCGCCACCTTCCTGGAGCAGCGCATAACCCATCACCACGAGCCCGCCCACCATGATCCAACGAAGAAGCGAAAGGACGATCGCCTCGGCGGTGAGAAGGCTCGCCTCTCGCTCGCTTCGCGCGGCAAAGAACCGCTGGTCGGTGTAGCCGCCGACGCCCCCACCACCTTCGAGCACCGAACGGAAGAGCCACATGAAGACCGAGATGCCAAACATCGAGAAGATCGGCTCCCAGCTCGCGTCTCGATCGACGAGGCTCTGACCAAGGGTTCCTGGCGACTCGAGATCAAGGACGAGGAAACCATCGGGAAATGTCACTTCCGGGGTCATTCCGAATGCGGTCACCGTGATGAACAGCGCGGTAAACGTCAGAAGGATCATCTGAATGACGTCGGTAAACACCACTCCGTAGAGGCCGCTCATCAGCGTGTAGAAGAGGCCGATCGCCACCATCGCCGCGGTGCATGCGAGTTCGGGAAGCGGAATGAAGCTCACGAGAAACGCGCCCGCACCCTTCGAGAAGTAAATGATCATCCCCAGCGAGAGCACGATGTTGGCGATCGCCGAAAGAAGGTGGGCCGTCCGCCCGTCCCGACCGGTGCCAAAACGAAGCTTCATCCACTCCGCCGAGGTCATCACCCGACTTCGACGAAGCCACTTGGCGAGGAACACCATCAGGAATGCGAGGGTGAGACCGACGCCGCCGCGAAGCTCGACCAGAAACCCCTTGTACCCAAGGGTGAACACCATCGCGACGATGACCATGGTGCCGGCCATGTCGAAGTTGGAAGTCGACGTCGAGATCCCGAGGACCCACCAAGGAATCTTTTTTCCTCCAAGGAAGTAGTCGTCGAGGCCCTGAGACGCGACCCGGCTCATCGCGTAGCCCACGATGACCACCAAGACGAGGAACGCCGCAATGATGACGATGTCGACCGTGGCCAGCGGGGTCATCGAGGGACGATGCCACAGCGCGTCCCCGCTGTCGTGGGTCGGCCGAAGCCTTGGATGTTCGGTGCTGCGGCCCCGAAGTCGAGCTCTAGCCGCTTCGACTCCGAAGCCGATCTGCGGCAACCGCGGCGACGATGATCGCCCCGACGAGGATCTCTTGCACATAGTTGGGCAGCCCGGCGAGGTTGCAGCCGTTGGCGAGCATCGCCATGAGCAGAGCTCCGATCATGGAGCCGCCGATCCCTCCGCGGCCACCGGAGAGACTCCCCCCGCCGATCACCACCGCCGCGATCACGTTGAGCTCGAGGCCGAGGGCCGCGGTGGGGTCGCCCACGGTCAGTCGAGAAAACTGCATCACCCCGGCGAGACCGGCAAACACTCCCGCGATCACGTAGACCGCCACCGTCACGCGCTCGACCGGGACCCCGCAGAGTCGGGCGGTGGCTTCGTTCGAACCGATGGCTTTGGTGTAGGTGCCAAAGGTCGTGCGGAGGAGCACGAATCCCATCGCGAGCGCAAGGCCCGTGGTGAGCCACACGCCGGGACCCACCAGCAGCCAGGCAGGGTCCGGGCTCTTGCTCATCACCGTTTCAAGCCCCCGGGCGTTGGCGTCGACCTTCTGCTCATCGGCAAACCACTTCGACACCCCACGCGCCACGCTCATCGTCCCGAGGGTCACAATGAACGGCACGATGGATAGGCGGGTGGTGAGAAGGCCGTTCACCAGTCCGACCAGCGCCCCGGCGGCGACGCCGGCCCCCACGGCGACGATCACACTTCCGCCATCCCGCAACACGATCGCGGTCAGCACCGAACTGAGAGCGATCACCGATCCCACCGACAGATCGATGCCCCCCGCCACAATGACATAGGTCATGCCGATCGCGCCGAGCGCCACGATCACCGTCTGCGTCAGGATCGTCTTCAGGTTGTAGAGCGACAGAAACTCCGGCGTGAGAATCGAAAAGACGAGAAACACCACCACCACGCCGAGAAACGGAGCGAGGAACGACACCGCGCTTCGCAGTCGCATGCTCGACGCACTCATGACGCCTCCATGGCGGAATCGGCAAGCGCCGCCTGCGCAAGCAGCGTTTCTTGGCTCCACTCGTTCCGGGACCGAGGCGCGGAGAGGGTGCCCTTTCTCAGCACCGCGATCCGATCGCACACGCCGAGAAGCTCGGGAATGTAGGAGCTCACGAACAGGACCGCCTTTCCCTTCGCCGCGAGCTCGCCAACCCATCGATAGATGTCGGCCTTGCTCGCCACATCGATGCCCCGGGTGGGCTCGTCGAGAAGAAACACATCCACGTCGTGGTAGAGCAGCCGCGCGAGGGCGACCTTTTGTTGGTTCCCTCCGCTGAGGGTGCCCACCGAAACCCGCACCGACGGGGCCCGAACATTCATGCGCTGACAGGCTTCCTCGGCGCGTCGTCGGAGGTGCCGGCGTCGGAGCACAGAGAATTGACTAACCGACGCGAGGTTTGACAGCGCGACGTTCAGCTCGATCGCTTCGTCGAGGAGGAGCCCCTCGCCCTTTCGATCCTCCGACAAAAGACCGACACCGGCCGCGAGACTCGTCCGCGGCGAAGGCCGGACCGGGCCGTGCGCCCCCACGCGAACCACACCGCGTCTTCGCGCTAGGCCAAAGATCGCACGAAGCAGCTCGGTCCGGCCCGCTCCGAGAAGCCCGAACACGCCGAGCACTTCGCCTTGATGAAGGGTGAGATTAACCGGAGCAAATGACGGCGCGCAGCGAACGTTCTCGAGCTCGAGGATCGGGGGCCCGGGTTCGTGCGGAACCGTCGGGAAGAGCTCGTCGATCGGCCGGCCGACCATGCTTCGAATCAGATCCCCTTCCTCAACGCCGGCGATGTCCCCGGTCGCCACGGTCCGCCCATCCCGAAGCGCGGTGTAGCGGTCTCCGATTCGGAGCGCCTCCTCGAGAAAGTGGGTGATGTAGATCACCGTGACGCCGTTCTCCTGGAGTCCCGCAACGATTGAAAAAAGCCGCTCGACGTCGTCGTGGGAAAGGGAGCTCGTGGGTTCGTCCATCACGACAATGCGCGCATCGAACGCCAACGCCCGAGCGATCTCCACCCGCTGCCGCTGGCCGGGACCGAGCGTCGACACCAGGGCGCCAGGATCGATGTCGGCTCCCACCTTGGCGAGCGCGGCGGTCGCGACCGCTCGCCTCCGGCGACGGTCGACCAACCCGAAACGGCGGGGTTCGCGGCCGAGGACAATGTTCGCTTCCACGCTCAGGTCGGGCGCGAGGGTGAGCTCCTGATAAATGATCGCGATGCCGTCATCGCGGGCAGAGACGGGCCCCGCGGGAGCCCACGGGCGGCTGTCGAGCTCGATCTGGCCTTCGTCGGCGGTGAGCGCGCCGGACAGAATCTTCATCAGGGTGCTTTTGCCGGCCCCGTTCTCCCCGAGCAGGGCGTGGACCTCGCCGGCCCGCACGGAAAGGTCGACTCCGTCGAGCGCGCGGACCGCACCAAACCGCTTTTGGACTCCGCGCATCTCGAGCACGGTCGCCGTTTGTAGAGGACCGGAGCAGTGAAAGCCAAGGGAACTCGGCGCACACCGTCACCAACCCGTGGCGGGCGCGCCATCAGTCGTGCCAGGCTGGGGAATGCCCAAGGTCTTTCGAGGAGCCAGCGGTCGCGGGCGGCGCGAAATCCGCTGTGAGCTCGGTGAGAGATCACGAACGTGAAGGACTATTCCCGGCGACAGCCTTCCGGGGGACAGCGCGTGATGGTGCCGTCCAACTCCCAGGCTCCTTCGACCGCCGGGGCCACGAGGGTCGCTTCGGTCCAACCCGAGTTTTGAGACTCGGGGTTGGGAAACAGGATCTCGGCCACGGTGACCGAGCCATCGGTGCACTCGGATTCGATGAACAGACGATCGGAGCCTTCGCTCCACCATCGGTTGCCGAAGAAACAGACGTTTCCATCGAACACGAACTGGCCGGCCTCGCCATCGCGATAGGATCCCTCGACGATGAAAAGCTCTTCGAGCGTGCCATCGGCCGAGAAGCGGTACGCGGTGACCGACGCGAAGAGTGCGCGGCCCGCATCGGTCACGACCTCCCAGTCACCGACGAAGCGCTCGGATCGCTCGAGGCCGGAGGGGGTGTCGGGGGCGTTCTCGTGAGCGAGAAAACAGCCGGTGAGGGTTGAGATCATCAGGAGAAGAAAGAATCGCATGGCCCGAAAGATTCCAATTTGAGCTTCAGGATGCAATCCCCGACCGCGGGTGCCTTCGACCCGCAATACGTACGAGTATTCAAATCGACGGACAGGTAGGGGGTTTCTAGACCCATCACTACCTTCGCGCGTCGAGACCGGGGGAAAGGACACACCCTCAGGTTACCTATGCTTCGACTTCGCACTCTTGTGACCGCCACCGCTACGCTCCTCGCCGGCTGTGGCAGTGGCTCCACCCGACCCGCCGAAAACCAGCATGCCACCGTCATCCCGGTCTCCGGGCCGGTCGAGGGGCCCACTGCTAGAAGTATCGCGGAGGCGAACAATCGATTCGCCGCGGACCTCTACCCGGCGCTCTCCGCGACACCGGGCAACTTTGCCTATTCGCCGTCCAGCATCTCGTTGGCGCTCGCGATGACCTATGCCGGCGCGCAGGGCGAAACCGCCGAGCAAATGGCGAGCACGCTGCGCGTATCCGACATCGAGGACGCCGACATCCATCGCGGCTACCAAGCGCTGCTTTCGCGGTGGAACGACCCGGAGCGGACCAGCTACTCGCTTCGCGTCGCCAACCGCTTGTTCGGGGATCAGGCGTCGGAGTGGCACCGCCCGTTCGTGTCGCTGACCGGTGATTTCTATGGTGCGCCGCTCGAGCCCGCCGACTTCCGAGGCGCCGCCGAGCCGGCGCGGCAACATATCAACCAGTGGGTCGCAGACCAGACTGAAGATCGAATCCTCGACCTCATCCCTTCGGGCGCGCTCGACTCGGACACCCGTTTGGTTCTCGCGAATGCGATCTACTTCAAGGGCACCTGGGCCACGCAGTTCAACGAAGACGAAACACAGGACGCACCGTTCTATCGTGCGGGCGGGGCGGGGGTGTCCGTGCCCATGATGCACCAGTACGGGAGCTTCCAGTTCGGACAGGGGGACGGAGCCAAGATCCTACGCCTTGGCTACACCGGCAACGAGCTCGAGATGGTGTTCATCCTTCCGGAAGAACGCGACGGTCTCGCCGAGGTCGAAGAAGATCTCACGGCGGAGCAGATCGAAGCATGGCTTGGCACCACTCGGGACACCGAACTCCCCATTTACCTTCCCCGCTTTCGTGTCGACCCTTCCGAGCCGATGGCCCTTCGTCCGGCGCTCGAGGGTCTCGGCATGGAGCTTCCCTTCGAACCGACGGCTGACTTTCGAAGCATGAGCAACGAGCGGCCCCTCTACATCGACAGCGTGTTCCACAAGGCATTTGTCGAGGTCAACGAAGAAGGCACCGAAGCCGCCGCGGCCACCGCCGTGGTGATGACCACCGAAGCCGCCGTCATCGAAGAGCCTCCGGAGTTCCGAGCCGATCACCCGTTCCTCTTCGCCATCCGCGACACGCGCAGCGGCACCTTGATGTTCCTTGGCCGAGTCAGCGACCCCAGCTAACTTTCGGGGACGAGGTAATTTGTTTCCCCACCACGACTCGTAACTCACCGAAATCTGGTCACCCCACATCCGCGCGTACGTAACGCACGGGGACTAACCCACGGGGACGAGGTAATTTGTTTCCCCACCACGACTCGTAACTCACCGAAATCTGGTCACCCCACATCCGCGCGTACGT
>JBCCZL010000083.1:0-22219 GCA_039187775.1 Myxococcota bacterium | reverse complement strand
GGTGGGGGAGCGGGTCGCCGGTCATCCGACGGCGGAGGGCGACCTCCAGCTGATCGCCGGAGGGCTCGCGGCGGAGGTGGTCTTGCTGACCGTGGGGCCGCTCGGGGTGGACGCATTCCTTGGCGCGGAGGTCGGTGCGATGCAGGGCGAAGGCGCCGGGGTCACCGACCCCGCGTCGGGAAGCAGCGCGTGGTCGGCGCTCGCGTTCGGGATGGCCACCGAACTCCGTTTGGGGCCTGTTTCCGTGCGGTTGGCCCTGGGGCTGGCCGTCCCGCTGGTTCGGGCGGCGTTTGTGCTGGAAAATATTGGGGAGGTGCATCGCCCGTCGGCGCTCGCGGCCCGGGGAACCCTCGCGCTTCAAGTTCACTTTTTATGACGGATGCCCAAAGCGCTGGCCACTACGATCCGATGGGTCTTGCCCTCGCCGAAGCTGCGTCTGCCGAAGCCGCGTCCGCGGAGGCTGCCTCTACCAAGGCTGCTCCTACCGGGGCTGCATCTACCGGGCCGACTCGCTTGGAGGTCTCGGTGCTCACCTTCGACGAGGTATACGAGCAGTGGTTTGACTTCGTGTGGCGGAGCTGTCGGCGCCTGGGGGTGGCGGAGAGCCAGGTTGATGATGCGGTCCAGGATGTGTTCGTGGTGGTGCACCGCCGGCTCCAGGACTTCGAGGGTCGGTCGACGATCAAGACCTGGCTCTTCGGCATCACCCTTCGGGTGGTAAAGGACCATCGGCGAAGTGAGCGTCGGCGGCGCAAACCAGAAGCCGAACCGCTTCGTGATTCGCTCGTGGATGACCGAGCGGCAGGGCCGATGGAGAACGTGGCTCGGGCCGAGGCGGTCCGGACGCTTCACGCGCTCCTCGATGGGATGGATGACGAGCGACGCGAGGTGTTCGTGATGATGGAGTTCGAGCAGATGTCTGCGCCCGAGGTGGCGGCGGCGCTCGGCGTGAAGGTCAACACGGTGTATTCGAGGTTGCGGCTTGCCCGGCAGAGCTTCGAAGAAGGAATCAAGCGTCTTCGGGCGCGGGACGGCTGGAGGCAACGGTGACCGATCTTTCCAAAGAGGCGCGAGCGCTCATCGATGCCGCGGTCGACGGTGACAATCCGACCCCCGCCGATCGAGAGCGGATCAAGCGCGCGGTGGTCGCCTCGGTTTCGGGCGGAGCCGCTCTCACGTCTGCCGCCACCACCTCCGCCGCCACCACCTCCGCCGCGGCCTCCACCGCGACGACTTCGGCGGTCGCTACGGGCCTCACTGGAGGCATGACATCCACCGGGGTGGCGGCGAGTGGAACCGCGGCGGGAGGTCTTGCCGCCGGGATCGCCGGAGGCGCGGTCACCAAGTTGGTGGCGGTGGTGACGGTCGTGGGCGCGGTAAGCACCACGGTGGCGATCGCGCCTTGGGAAACCTCCGACGACGCAGTATCCGCGGCCCCGTCGATGACCGAGGTCGCGTCGAGCGGCGAACCCATGGTCGCCGAAGTCGCTGGCGATTCGCGCTCTGCTCCGGAGCTTCCTGCCCTCGTGGAAGACGAGACTTCGGTAGCCGACGTTCTGGTGGGCCCGGAGGCCCCGGCGCCGAGTTCGGAGAGGGCGACATCGAGTTCCGAGGTCGAGGCGTCGATGGACCAGCCCGCCGTGACGACCGGTGTGCCTCGGCCGCTTCGCACCGCGTCGGGGCCTGCTAGTCCTCCGCGACCGCCGGTCGACGATCGCGTGGCCCGCGCCGTGCCCGAAGCACAGGCGAGCGAGACCCTCGTGGAAGCGCCAGCAGAGTCGACCCTCGCCGCGGAGCTCGCGCTCCTTCGACGCGCATACCAGGCGCAGCGCTCGGGGTCTGCGGCCGCCGCGCTTCCGATCCTCGACGAACATCGGCGCCTCTATCCGACGAGTGCGCTTCGGACCGAACGTCAGGCGACCCGAGTTCTCGTGCTTTGTAGCCTGGGCAGGCACTCCGAGGCGGTCCGCTACGCGGCGGTGTTTGCCGCCAGCAGCGAAGGCTCTCCGATCCGCGAGCGGATTCGGAACTCCTGCGCGGGAAGCGCGCTCGACTGAGTCGGCATTTTTTGTGATGGATGAGCGCGCCGCCGGCCACCCAGGAGTAGCGGTAAACGAATAAGGCGTTCGTTTCCATCGAGAGGATCTGTGTTCATGCTTCAGCTCACCCTTCGCTTCTTCTGTTTCCTAGGTCTGTGCTTTGTAATGGTCGGCTGTCAGCCCGAAGACGTTCCCATCGGCTCGCAGGACTCGGGAACCGACGGTCGCGCGGACGGCGGCGGCATCCCCTGTGGTCCCAACACCTGCTTTGGTGACGAGGTGTGCTGCAACGCGAGCTGCGGCACCTGCGTCGCACCCACCGAGTCCTGTACAGCGATCGCCTGCGTGCCTGACGGCGGCGCGGACGCCGGCAAAGACGCGACGTCCTGTGTCGACTGCGCGGCGCCACCGCTCGGGTGCCGCTATGAAGGCGGCTCGTGTCTGACCTGTGGAGAGCTCGTGTGCGATGAGAGTTGCGGCGGCCTCCTCGGCGGCGCGTGCGACCCCGACGAGTACTGTGACTATCCCCTCAACACCTGCGGCATCACCGACGAGAGTGGCACCTGCCAAAAGATCGATCCCGATGCCATCTGTGACCGAAGCTGCCCCGGGGTGTGCGGCTGCGACGGTCAGACCTACTGCAACGAGTGTCTCGCAGCGCAGGCGGGCACCGACGTGTCCGCGAACGGTTCCTGTGGAAGCTGCGCACCACAGAACGTCACGATCAATGGCGACTGCGACCTCGCGCTAGGGATCTACTGGGATGGGAGGACCTGCGAGTTGCGGAGCGGCTGCGACTGCCGAGGCCCGGACTGTGGTAATGCCTACCGGACGATTCGGGACTGTCTGAATGCGCACCGCGGTTGCCCTATGGGCGCGGTCTGCGGAACCATCGCGGGTCTCACCTGCGGACCCGATGAGTGGTGCGACCTCGACTGCAGCATCTCCGACGCGGCGGGTACCTGCCAGCCGCGCCCCACGATCTGCACCGATGATTGCCCCGGCGTCTGTGGCTGCGACGGGCGAACCTACTGCAACTCGTGCGACGCCCAGGCCGCCGGAGTCGCGGTAGCGAACGCGATGGGTCCCTGTAGCTCCCGCCGTTAGCCGCGCTGACGCCGCGTTGCCATCACCGGGGACGGCCGCCGCTGTCCCCGGTCTTCTCTTTCGTGGACATATCGCTAGCGTGGCCGACGAATCCGCTGCGGTGAACGCTTGGGGATGCGCTCGAGCTCGCCGCGGGCCTCGAGGTCGGTCTTGGTGTACCGGGTGTAGTTGGTCATGCGTCCTTTGGGAAACCGCGGATGGGTTCCGAGCCGCTTCTGAACGAAGGGCAGGACGTCCTTCAGAAACACTTCGCCGTTTGAGTCGCCCAGTCGTTCCACCGCTTCCAGAATCGTCGCGCGGAGCAGGGTGTATTGCTCGGCTTCGATCGTAAACGCTTCCGAATAGCCGGGTTTATTGGCGTTGAGAATGAGCGCCCGGCCTCGAGACCACGCTTCTGCCACTCGGGCCTGGACGTCGTCTTCGAGGACCTTTCGGGCCCGAGCGCTGAGGCCCGATCGGTCGAGCTTGCCGGCCGGGCCACGAGGTTTGCGTTTCGTCATCGTGATGCTTACGAGCGTTAAGGACTAGTGCGGCCCCTCCTCCTCAAGGATAGCTGGACCGACGAGCCGTGAGTTCGCGGTGCCGGGCAACGGGGCTTCGTAGGGATTTGCGCTCTTTGGGGGACGTCCCACCGCTCGACCGTCCGCGTCCCGGTGCGGGGGCTCAGCGAATGCTTTCAGACCCGCTAGCGGATGAGCTCGGAGAGGATCGCGTCTCCACCGTCGCCGACGCGGGTGACATCGGTGAGGCCCATCGCGTGGACCAACGTCAGGAGAAGCCGGGGATAGGCCGCCTGCTGGAGGTCAACCACCCTTCCCGTATCCAAAAAACCGCCGCCACCTCCGATGAGGAGCGCGGGGACATTGCTCCGAGAGTGGGAGTTCCCCGAGCGGGTGCTTTCCCAAAGGCCAAGTTCGGGGAGCCAGGCCACGATCGAATGGTCGAGCACCGTGCCGTCGCCTTCGGGAATCGCGTCGAGCGCTTGGATGAGCGTGGCCACCTGGGCCGCATCGAAGGCCCGCACTTGAAAATGGAGGGCCGCTGCGTTGGGAACCGCGCGGTGGGCGATATCGTGAAAGTCTTCGTTGACCCCGGCCTGACTGACGAGGCCGCCGCTTTGCGCCATTCCAAAGAACAGCGTGGCGACCCGGGTCGCGTCGCAGGCCACCGCTCGGGCGGTGATGCGAATGAAGTGCTCGAGCTTTTCTAACTTGTCGCCGGAGCTCCAATCTGGTGTATCAGACTCCGGGGGCGGGCTGAGCTCGGTCTCGCAGCCGATTTCCAACACGTTGCTCTGAAGTCGTCGTTCCTCGTCGCGGAGGAGCGACAGGTGTGCATCGAGGAGGCGCCGGTCTTCGACGCCGAGCTGCGAGTCGAGGGCGCGGTAGTCTTCCATCAACTCATCGAGAAGGCTTCGCTGAAGGTTCCGTCGGCGCTCGGCATCGTCGGGAGTTGTGGGCGTGCCGCCGATGGGCCCGAACACCCGTTCGAAGGCGACGCGGGGCTCGTAGTCGAGCGGAATCGGAAGACCGTCCGCCGACCAAGCGCTGGTGCCGCTATTCGAACTCGAACGGCGCGCGCTCAGGAGACCCATCCCGAGGAACGGAACGGCCACCTCGCCTTGCTGGCGTGCCGCGATGAGCTGACAGATGCTCGGACCTCCGCGCGCGCTGAAGTCCGTGTTGCCGCCGAACCCGGTGAGGTTTTCGCAGTGCCCGTTCTGGTGACCGTGTTTGCCGCGCAGGTTGTGGAGCAGCAGGAGCCGGTCCTTGTAGGGTTCGAAGGCTTCCAGATATGAGCCGACGAGCGAAAATGACCGCCCCGACCCCGTCGGCATGAACCCTTCGGTTTCATTGTTCGGCATGTAGAGGGTGATGAGGCGTTTGGGGGCGGCGGTGGGCTGCGCTCCGGCGGCGCTCCGAAGAAACGGAAGGCCGAGGGTGAACCCTGCCGCGCTCCGCAGAAACTGACGTCGACTGTTTCCGTGGGTCATTCCGGGGATCCCTTTCGGTACCGAAAGCTCTGAGTCGAGAAGAGGCGAAGAAGGCCGTCCTGAATGCTTCCGCCGGCGCGAAGAACCTCATAGGTCGCTTCCACCGAGGCTTGGTCTACCGATGACTCGAGTCGGGCGAGGACGAAGCGGAGAAGATGACGCGACGCGCAGAACGCAAGTTCGGGGCTCGTCGCGAGGGCCTCCGCGAGCTCGGCCCCGCCCACGATCTCGCCCGCGGGAATGCCGAGGAGGGGAATGCCCCCCGTGGCGTCGACGGGAAGTTCATGTTCGGTGGTGCGAAAGCGCCCGACCGCGTCAAAGTCCTCCATTGCGAAGCCCACCGGATCGAGGAGGCGGTGGCAGCCAGAGCAGGCGGGGTCGGAGGAATGGCGCTCCCATCGCTCTCGCGTCGTCATCGAATCGTCGAACTCGGGAGGAACGATCTCGAGATCTTCCGGGGGGTGCGGAAGCTCCCCACACAGCAGTCGATCGATCACAAAGAGGCCGCGCTGAATCGGCGCGGTCTCGGTGGGCCGCGAAGTCAGTGCGAGAATACTCGGGTGGGTGAGGATGCCGCGCCGGTGGCCGGGGAGGGTGGTCCTGCCGTCGGCTTCGGAGAGGCCGTAGAGCTCTGCGGTCGTCGCATCGAGGATCGAATAGTCGGCGGAAAAGATCTCCTTCAGTTCGCCCGACGATTCCCACAGCACGTGGGAGAGAAACGCGGT
This sequence comes from Myxococcota bacterium, assembly GCA_039187775.1. GTDB lineage: Bacteria > Myxococcota_A > Polyangia > Polyangiales > JBCCZL01 > JBCCZL01. The sequence continues at coordinate 16,355 of JBCCZL010000083.1, read as the reverse complement.
GGACTCGCGATGCATCGCCGCCGCGTGTTCCGACGTGAAGTCGGGAAACCGTTCGCGGTCGCGCTCCAGGGAGGGCACCTCGTCGAGGCGGAGCCACTGGGCGAAGAACCGGTCCAGAGTCGTGCGGGCGCAGGGCGCGGCAAGGAGGCGCGCTGCGTGCATCGCCAAGGACTCGGGCACGCGCAATTCGCCGGCGTTGGCGGCCGCGCGGAGGGCCTCATCGGGCACCGTCTCACAGATGGCGAAGGACAGCCGCGCGGCGAGCTCGTGGTCGGTGAGGCGACCGTCCTCGGCGCCGATTTCTACGAGGTAGAGAAAGTTTGGGCTTCGAAACATCGCGTGCACTACAAGGCGAAACCCCTCGTCGAAGGTCTCTCCAAGATCAAAGATTGAGAGCCAGGCCGTCCGCTCTCGCGACGTGAGGGGCCGACGAAGCGCCTTCGGCCCCACGTCATCGATGAACGCCTCGGTGCAGCTGCGGTTTCGGGCCTCGCAGAACGGAACCTGGGCGGTCAAGGCTTCGCCAAGCAGCGCGTCCGCGATTTCGTCGGCGAAACCCACGAAGGCTTCGAGGTGCGCGGGACTTATCGTCTGACTTTCGGCGACCCGCTCGTAGACCGCATCCCGTTTGTCCGGCACCCGAGCAAGGGCTGTGGACCGCTCGAGGCCCGCGAGGTCTCGCGCCGCATTTTGCAGCTCTTGGTTCGAAAGGCGCCGCACAAACGACGGTTCTCGATGGTGAAGCTCCGGCGTGAGTTGCGGAGTGGTCGGAGGGGGACGCGTCGGCCGATCGACAGCGCTTGGCGGAGCCGCGGATCCATCGCCGATCGCCCCGGTGCATCCGGCGACCCACACCGCGAGGAAGGGGAGAGTTCGCATATGCGGGTGCCCGTCGCAAGGACCGGACCCACCGTGAAGTCGCAAAAACCACAGTGATTCCCGGTTCCACTACCCGATGAGGGGGAGGTAACGACCGCCATGGCGGATCGATCCTACACCTTGCTCGCAGGCGCTTGGCGGGGTCAGCGGAGAAGGTTCGGGAGGACCAGCTCGAAGGGGTAGCTGGTTCGCGTTCCTCCGGTTGGCTCCCGCGTCCGTTGCCAGTCGGACACGAAGAACAGGCCATGTCCATCCGCGCCTCGCGCCATCGAAAAGCTCTGGGTGCCGTGGATTCTCTTCCGGTTGCGATGCCACGCGAGGTTGACCACCCGACCGTCGCCTTCGAGTTCGAGGGCGACGATCTTGTCCTGAGCCCACTGGGCACCCGCATCGCAGTCCATGGTGGCTTCGACGCGGCATCGATCGAACGACACAAACAGCCATCCGGGAGGCCCGGTCGTCATCTCGACCCGAAGCGACGTGGTGTCGGAGCCGAACGGAACCTGGAGTCGCCGGGTGACGGGGCTCGTCAGCGAATCGAAGAGGATCGAACGGTCCATGCGGTACACCACCGCCTCGCGACCGTCGGACAGGGTGACGAACCTTACGTCGTCCACCGAAGTCTCGAAACGGATCGGCGAAAACTCGTCGTAGATGGTGAGCTGTTCGTTGTCGAGCTGGCTCAGATAGCGCCCGGCGGGGCTCAAGGTCCACTGACTCGAAGCGGGGACTTCGCTGCCGAGGGACGATCGGAGCTCGAACGACGCGCCGCTTCGTTCCACTAGGTGGATGCGGTCGCCCCCGCCATGCTCTTCGGTGAGCAACCAGTGCTGCCGATCGACGCTCGCCCCCACTGCGGAAAGCGCGCCGGAAAATGTGCCGCGGAGGGGAAGCGTTTCGCAGGAGCTCGTTCCCACGATGCAGCGGTCGAAGTGGGGGCCCGAGGTTGGGTCCGCCGGATCCGCGGGGACGAGGGCGAGGGTCCGCGGAGTGCCATCGTCCGACACGTCCCAGCCGGCAAACCCCGCGTAGTCGACGAGCCGGACCGCAGGGAATACCTCGCCGGTGCTTCGGTCGAGCGCGACCCAGTCCAGCCCGTTGCCCACCCCTCGAAGGATCAGGAGCCAGTTGCCCGTGCGGTCCGAGACAGGGGACGAAAATCGGAGGGTCTCCTCCTCCCAGTCGCCCACGCGTTGAAGGCAACTCCGGTATGAGGGGTCCGCGAACGGTTCGCCCACCGGAGGGAGGGAGCCGGGCGGGGGTTCGGAGAGCACGTCCATGCCGAACACCGGTTCGTTGCACGGGCCTTCCACCGCGCCGTCGTCTCGACCTCCGTCGTCCCCACTTCCATCGTCCCCGCCTCCATCGGCCCTGCCTGCGTCTTGGTTCAGTCGAGAGCGGTCGAAGCTGATCGAGCAGCCGACCAGCAGGAACACGCAAACGAAGTGAAGTCTCACCGTAGACCGTGGCGCTTGATGAGGTCGTTCAGGTAGGAGCGGTCCATCCCCGCGTCCCGGGCGGCCTTTCGGACATTTCCGCCGGACGCCTCGAGGATGCGACGAACGTAGCGCTCTTCGAAGTGGTCAAGGAGCGTACGACGGGCACTTTTGTAGGGAAGCGAAAGCACCGCTTCGATCGTGTCCCCCGCTCCGACGGCGGCGATGGGGGACGGGTCGAGCTCTGGCGCGCCGCCCATGGCCTGCGCGGCAGACACCACATTGCGAAGTTCGCGCACATTGCCCGGCCACCGATACTTCATCATTTCGCGGAGCGCTCGCGGTTCGAAGAGCGCTTCGAGGCCCCGCTCGTCCTGCGACTCCCGAAGGAAGTGCTGGATGAGCTCGGGAATGTCATCGCCCCGTTCGCGGAGCGCGGGGATTCGAAGGAGCACGACGGCGAGCCGGTAGTAGAGGTCCTGCCGAAACGTGCCCGCGTTGACCTCGGCTCGAAGGTCGCGGTGGGTTGCGCAGACGACCCGAACGTCAACATCGATCTCTGCGCGCCCCCCGACCCGCCGGACCCGACGGCGCTCGAGCGAACCGAGAAGGGCGGGCTGTTGGTCCCGCGGAAGTTCGCCGATTTCATCGAGAAAGAGCGTCCCGCCGTGGGCTCGCTCGATCGCCCCGGGGTAGCTCCGGTCCGCCCCGGTGAAGGCTCCCCGCTCGTGGCCAAAGAGCTCGCTCGCGAAGAGCGAGGTGGGGATCGCTCCGCAGTCGACGGTCACGAACGGGCCTTCCGCGCGCGCACTGGCTTCGTGAATCGCGCGGGCGACGAGTTCTTTTCCAGTTCCTGTTTCGCCGAGGATGAGCACCGACGCGGGGCTATCGCCCAGCCGTTCGATGTTGTCCATCAGGTGCTGCATCGCGGGGGTGGAGCCGACGATGCCGTGATAGGTGGACCGGTGTCGAAGGTCGACCGTCGCGGGTTGACCCTCGGTGATTTGCAGCACCGTGTTGCCGACTGAGAGCTTCGCGCCCACCGCGGCGGCGACGGTGCCGTTTTTCACCAGGGCCGGGCCTACGACGGTGCCGTTGGTGGTGCCGAGGTCGGCGATGCGCACACGATCGTGCTGTCGTTCGATCTCGAGGTGGTAGCGAGACACCGTGGGGTCGGTGAGCACGAGAACATTGTTGGAGGCGGTCCCCACCGTGATCTCTTCCTGACCGGTGACCCGTGCGCCCGAGTCGGTCCCGGCCACAACCTCCACCGAGAGCGTGTTTACGGGGACGCCGAAGCGCTCGGTCCGGACTGTACCTTCCACTTCGAAAAGACGGTACCATATCGGCCGATGAGTCAACTCGTGCGGCTTCCCGAGGTCGGAGACCGCGTCGATGGGTACCTGGTGGCGGCGGAGGTGGCGCACGGCGGAATGGCCGCGGTATTCGCTGCCCGGAGGATCGTCGGAACCGGCTTCGACAAGCTTCTCGCGCTGAAGGTGCTCTTGCCGCACCTCGCGACCGAGCCGCGCTTTGTGGATATGTTCCTTGACGAAGTACGCATCGTGTCCCGAATTCACCACCCAAATGTGGTGCAGGTGTTCGACACCGGTCGGGTGCGCGGTCTGCCGTACTTGGTCATGGAATATCTGAGCGGCCAATCCTTGTCGGCCCTGCTTCGCGCGACGCGGCCCGACGCTTTGCCGATGGCGGTGCTCTCGGCGATCTTTGCGGACGTGGCCCGAGGTCTCCACGGGGCGCACGAGACGCGCGATGCGGACGGTGAGCCGCTCGAACTCGTGCACCGGGACGTGAGCCCGCAAAATGTCCACGTCAGCTACGCGGGGCAGATCAAGGTCGTGGATTTTGGGATCGCGAGCGCCCGCGGCCGGCTGACGGCAACCCAGACCGGGGAGGTGAAAGGCAAGATGGCCTATCTCGCGCCCGAGCAGGTGATGGGGCGAAGCGTGGATCGGCGCACCGATGTTTGGGCGCTGGGGGTCATGGCTTTCGAAGGACTCACCGGGGAGCGGCTCTTCCGAGGGGAGAGCGACGGGGCGACGATCCAGAACATCTTGAACAAGCAGGTGCCGGATATCCGGTCGCTTCGGGCCGACCTGCCGGAGGACCTGGCGGAGATCGTGATGGCGTGCCTCGAACGGAGTCCCGCGGCACGCCCGTCGACCGCTGCGGAACTCGCCGAGGCGTTCGGACAAGCGGCGCTCTCGCGGGGGGGCGTGACGCCGGAGGCGGTCGGCCGCTTTGTCTCCGAGAAATTTGCCCGTGAGCGAGTGATCGCCGAGGAGCGGATCGCGGCGGCGGGGCGGAGCAGCCCGCCACCGTTGGGGCCCGACCCGTCGACGGTGGTGCAGGTCCTCGGCGCGGAACCGACGCGACGGCCGGGGCGCGGCCCGTGGGTGATCGGCGGAGCGTTGGCCTTGCTTCTCGTGCTTGGCGGCGCGGCGTACGTGCTTGCGAGCCCGGTTGGCTCGGCTCCTCGGGAACCGGAGCCTTCGGCGGGGATCGCAGTTCCGACCGAACCGAACCCCGGGCTTCCGGGGCAAGAAGCGAACGAAGAGGTCCCGGAGGAAGAGAACGAAGCACCGCCTTCGGTGAGCGAAGCCGCGGAGCCAAGGTTGGCCGACGATCCTGTGGAGCCGGTCACCGAGGCGCCGCGCGCTCGGTCGCGGCATCGTCGGTCTCCTCGCGCGCAGTCTCCGGGCGCGCAGTCTGCTGGCGCTCAGTCTCCGGGCGTGCAGTCTCCGGCCGCGCAGTCTCCGGGCGTGCAGTCTCCAGGGCGTGCGCGGCATCGAACGACTGCGCGTGGACGAGACCAAGCCGCGGCGATGCCGGTTCTCCGCCCAAGTCCTTACGGGTCGATGAACTCCCGGTAGGTGTCCCCTGTGTTTCGTAGCGCCGCGCTCTTATGGATCGGGTTGATGTCGTCGAGCGTGGCTGCGCAGGACCGCCCACCAGAGGAGATCGACGATCCCGGCCGCGCGTTCGATCAAGCGGTGCTCGCGTTCGACGACGGCGACTTTGACCGGGCCCTCGGGCTCTTTCGTCGGGCCTACGAGATCCTTCCACATCCCGACGTCGCGTACAACATGGCGCGGTGCCTCGAGCGCCTCGGGCGGTACCGTGAAGCGAGGGATACCTTTGTCTCGGTGGCAGAGGTGCCCGAGCTTCCCGCCGAGGTGCAAGCAACGGCGGGCGAACGAGCTCGGGAGCTGAATCGACGCCTTGCGCGACTGAGCACCGGTTCATGGCCGGACGGAACGGAGCTTCGAGTCGATGGTGAGCTTCGCTGCCGTGCGCCCTGCGAGCCCGAAGTGGATCCCGGCCCGCGTGTCGTGACGCTTCGGCGGGGCGACGAAGAGCAGACCTTCCGGCTCGAACTCGAGCGCGGCGCCTGGCTCGAGCTGGAAGCCCCCGCGGACCGGCCGCGAGAGCGGGGGGACCCCATCGAAGACTCCGGGGAGAGCGATGCGCCTTCGGCGTGGCTCGCGGCGTCGATCGCGTTGGGAGGCCTCGCAGTGGCGAGCGGCGGCGGCGCCTTGGGTTTTGGCCTTCGCGCCCGCGACCTCAGGGACCAGTACGATGCGATGCCTACCGCCGAGGCCGCCGACGAAGGCGAGACGATGGTGACCCTCACCAACGTGGCGATCGGACTCGCCATCGGTGCGGCCGCGATCGCGGCGGTGCTTCTTTTCGTCGAGCTCGCCTCGGACTGAGCTTCGCGCGAAGGGTGAGGGCCGAACCGGAGCGCTCGTGTCGGCTTTGGCCCCCATGTCGGATAGATCCGACACTTCCCCGGGCCTTGGCCTTCGATTCTGGTGAACCCGTGAGAGGGCGTGGATCTTGCTGCGTACGCGAACTCATGACACGCCTCCTCCCGACGCTCATCATGGTTGCAGGCTGCAGCGGGATGACCTCGAGCGGTCCGGATGCCCCCCCGCTCCCTGACGCCGCCGGAGCGCCGGACGCCGCCCCGCCCGACGCATCGGTTTCCACGACCGACGCCAGCTTACCCGACGGAGATGCACCGGGCGACTTCGCCGTCGCCGTCCGAGAGGTGTCGGACGGTCGGTGGACCGCGGGCTTTCTCTCGCAGGGCACCCGTTGGGTCCTCGAAGGTCACGTGGAAAACCGAGGCCAAGTCGAACTCATGATCGACGCCATCGACGTCGCCCCTCCCTGCGAGGCTGGCGGGCGACCGAACGCGCCGTTGCCTCCGGGGGCGGCGGAGCGGTTCGAGATCGTGGTGCCTGCCTCGGTGCCCGTGGGCGAGCACGCGTGCGAGGCCACCCTTCGGGCCCAGGCGGCCGGCCGTTCCGAAGAGTACCGCTTTGAGTTCGCGTTTCGGAGTGGCGACGCAGGCACGCCGGCGGTCCCTCTCGACCTTTTGTTTAGCGATCAGTCGAGCCAGCTCGATGGGAGCTGCGAATCGGGGAATCCGTTCGGGTCGACGTTCGTCGATTTCAACAATGATGGCCACATCGACGTGGCCTCGTGGTCCCACGGCGGAGAGTATCGCCACTGCGCGCGGATCAACGATGGTTCGGGGCGCTTCGTTCTCAACGATGCGGTGCATGCCCAGTTGCGTCCGGGTGGGGTGTGGGGCCGGTCTTCGGCTACGAACTGGTGGGTCTGGGACGCGTACATCGATGGCGACGGCCTGACCGATCTGCTGGGGTACGGGAGCGAGTCGCCAACCGGCATCGCGCTCAACGTTGCGAGGCGGGGGCAGCCGTTCCGATCGGCGCCCGTTCATACACGTCTGGCGTATACCGACGTTGTGCCCATCGACTGGGATGGAACCGGCGAACTCGAGCTTGTCACGGAGTTTCTCGACCTGTACTCCGCTTCGACCGGCGCGTTCGTTCAAAATTTGAGCCGAGTCCGGGCCAACTCGGGCGAGGGCGGGAGTGGACGCCGATAAGGTGGCCTCGTGGTCGGCGACTTCAACGGCGACTCCTGGCCGGACGTTCTCATCCTCGACGACAGCGAGCCGGGTCGAGCCCGCGGAATACGAAATGACCGTGGCAGGCCCGTGCGGTTCGATTTGGATCCGGATCTTCTCCGCTGTGAGGGCGCCCGCCTCCTCCACGTGCTCGACTACGACCTCGACCAAGACCTCGACATCGTGTGCCGCTTCTCCGACGGCTATCACGCACTACGCAACGACGGCGCATTCGCGTTTTACGACGAAGGGCGAATCGATGGGTATGGATCGACCTCCGGCATCACCGACAAGTCGTCGGCGACCGTCCCCGATCTCGACAATGACGGTCGGGAAGAACTGATCGGATTCGGAGGCCTCGACGGTCGAACCCGGTGCAATGTCGTGGTGCAGTCCCGTGCTGGGCGACTCGAAGTTCAGCCGTGCGGCACCGTCTTTGCTGGCGGATGGTCGAGCGACTGTGCCGGTCGGATGACCGGCGATGTCTACGACTACGACAACGATGGTGACCTCGATCTCGTGGGCGTGGCCAATGCCTCGTGCAGTCGAAGTTCGGCCCGGCTGATGCGGAACGACACCGGCGGGATCTATCGATCGCTCCGAGTTCGAGTGAAAGGCCTCGACGGGAACCCCGGCTGCATGGGGTGCCGGCTGGAACTCCGCGAGGGCGGAACGCTGGTGGCGCAACGATCGATGCAAATGCGGAACTCGTTCACCCACAGTCGGCTCAATGTGGTGGGGCATCTCGGGGCGGGAACCCGAGCCCAGGTCGATTTGATCATTATTCCCCCAAGCGACCGGCGAGCGCCGGTGACGTTTCCTGCGGTTCGCACGGGTCAAACCGTGGTCGTCGACCTGTCGCCGGCGACCCCCACGCTCACCGAACACTGGCGGCCGGGCACCGGTTTTTGAAGCGCGTCGATGCGACCGCGACTCGCCGGTGTGGCGTCCTTCTCGAAGTCGTTCGACGGTTCGTGGTTGGCTTGCGGCCATGAACGCCATCGCGAAGCCGGATCTCCCTTCGCAGCGACCTGCTAATCGCGTTCTGCGCGATCCAGCTGGAGGGCGACTCGCTCACCGAGGTCGAGGCCCTCCAACACTTCGATGCGCATGCCATCCGAGAGGCCAAGCTGCACCGGTCGACGGTCGAGCTCCTTTTGTTCATTGACGACATACACGAATGCACTGCCGCCGTTGAACACGAGACTCCCTTCATCGACCAGGAGTACATCTTCACGCTGATCGACGATGATCTCTGCGGTCGCGCTGTAGCCCGACCGGAGCTGATCGAGTTCCCCTGAGTCGAGGGACGCCCAGATCTCAAATGTGGTGACGCCCCCTCCCGCGGCCGCGCTCTCGCTGTCTTCCGCACCCCGAATACTCGCCTGCGTGGCGATGTGCTCCAGCACCGCGGTGAGTCGCTCTCCCGAGCGGGCTCCCACTTGCAGTTCTAGCCGCATACCGATGCGCAGGGCGTCCACGTGCGCCTCATCGACGCGGCCCTTGAACAGGAGATCGTCCATCTCGGCCACGAGGGCAACCGCGGTACCGTCCCGAAACGAATTCGTCGCGCTGACGAAGGTTCCAACCGTGACCGGAACGTCCAGCACCGTGCCGGAAATGGGAGATACGACCCGAGTCGACGCCTGACCTTCGGCGCTGCTCGAGCCTCGTGCGAGGAGAGTGACCTCTCGTCGCGCGGCGGCCAAGTCCGTTCGTGCGAGCGCCACGTCATCTTCCAGACGGTTGACCTGTTCTCGAGATACCGCTTGAGCCCCTCCTCTGTTTGCCGCGTTGCGGCGTGCGACGTCCCGCTGTGCGGCCTCGAGGCGAATGACGGCGCGGTCAACCCGATTCCGCGCGTTGGCAAGGCTGACCGGGTCAGCGACGGGTCGGACGGTGGCGACGAGCTCCCCCTCCTCCACCGACTGTCCGGGCGTCACCAATACCTCGGTCAGGAGCCCATTGATCGTCGGCCGAACCTGCACCTCGTCCCGTGGAACGATGCGTCCCACGACAACCGTCCGCTCCACCACAGATCCCCGTTCGACCACAGCGACGGGACCGTCGAATGAGGTTTGGCTGCCGGCGGTGACGTAGCGGGTAAAGGCGATCGCCCCCGCCACGAGCACGGCCAGCTGGAGCAACCGGACGACCCAACGTCTTCGCCGCCTTTGTTGCGGAGGCGACGGCGGCTCCGGACCGGGCGTCGACGGATCCGATGGCTTTGGTTCGCTACTCGTCACGAAGAGCATCCGCAGGCGACTTGCGCACGGCTTGCCGCGCAGGAAAGATCCCCGCGAGGCCACCACAAAGAACCAGCGCGCCAAGCAGGGAAAAGAGCAGGGTAGAGTCCACCCCAGGGTTGGCAAAATACTCGGTGCGCACCTCGGCCTCTCGGACCGCCTTCAGGAGGGCAAGCCCGAGGACCGTACCGATGAGTCCTGCGACCGATGAGATCGCGACCGCTTCGACGAGGATCATCGCAAAGATCTGTGCTTGGGACGCACCGAGCGCCCGACGAAGGCCGATTTCTCGAGTCCGTTCGCGAACCGAGACGAGGAGGATATTGCTGACGCCCGAAAGAGATGTCAGGAGGGTGCCGAGGCCAACGATCAGAACGAGGAGCTCCACCGCGAATGTCAGCTGCTCCGTCGTCTCGTACCGCTCCATCGCGACGAACACGTCAAGCGCGGTTTGGTCGTCGTCCGCGAATCGGTGCCGCCGAGCCAAAAGTCGACGCACCCGAGAGCGAATGTGGGCCGGTGGGGCCTGGGGATCGGACATCGCCACGATCAGAGACACCCTTCGACTCGCATCGAAGGTGTTCGCAAGCGAGCTGTAGGGAATGAACACTCGACGCATCTCCCCGTCCCCGCCCGAGTCGGTGAAGATCCCCACGATGTGAAATCGAGATCCGCCAAGGTCGATCCATTCGCCCATCGCGGCTTCGCTTTGGTCGAACAGGATCTCCGCCGCCCGTTGGCCAAGGATGGCGACGTTCCGGCCACGAACCACATCGAGTTCATTGATTAATCGCCCACGCCAGGCGTGAGTCCGCTCGACGGTTCCGTAGCCGGGGTAGATGGCGAGTACTGGGAGACCCGCGGACCTTCCCGTCTTCGGCGCGGAGACCGGGGTTTGAATCGCATGGCGGGGAGTCACATCCCAGAGCTCGGGAAGCGCTTCCAGGGCAGCGACGTCTTCGATCGTGAGTTCGACCCTTCGGCCGGCGGGAATCCCGTCGTGCGACAGGCTGGTTGGGCCCGACTCGACCCACACGGAAGTCGCCGCGTCATCGCTGAATAGCGCCTCGATCCCGTTCCGAAGGCCCCCCGCGGCTCCGAGCATCACCACGAGAAGGAACATGCCCCAGAAGACGCCGAAGGCGGTGGTGGCGGTGCGCAGCGGTCGGCGCGCCACGCTTTCCCAGATCTCGGACAGCAGGTCGAGCATGGTCTCCCGTCAACCCTCCACGATCCGTGCGTCCTTCATCACGATTCGGCGCGAAGCCCTCGACGCCACTTCGTGCTCATGGGTGACCACCACCACGGTACGACCCTCCTGATGGATCGCGTCGAGCACTTCGAGAACTTCACCCGTCGTCTCGGAGTCGAGGTTTCCCGTGGGTTCATCGGCGAGAATGAGCGGAGGGTTCGTGACCAGCGCCCGAGCGATCGCCACCCGCTGGCGCTGGCCCCCGCTAAGCTCGTTGGGCTTGTGGGTGCGTCGATCCGCCAGACCGAGTCGGTCGAGCATCGCTTCGGCTTGGCGCCTGCGCGATCGACGAGAGACCCCTCGGTGGGTAAGCGGAAGCGCCACATTCTCCCAGGCGCTCTTTGTCGGCAAAAGGTGAAAGGACTGAAATACAAAGCCGATCAGCTCATTGCGGAGTCGTGCCGCCTGCCGTTCGGCCAGCGCACCCACGTCGTGCCCGGCCAACCGATACGCTCCGCGGTCCCAGCGATCGAGAATCCCGAGGACATTCAGGAGCGTCGACTTTCCGCTGCCCGAGGAGCCCATGATCGCGACGTGTTCGCTTTGTCCAATGGTGAGGCTCACATCGCACAGCGCGGGAACCCGCCCCCCATCCAGCGGATAGCTCTTCCAAAGGTGTTGAACCGACAACAACGAAGTCCTGTGGTGTCGTCGCCGCCCGGCGGATACGCCAGCGGAGCTGCGAGACCGAGCATATCGGTTCCGCGACGTGGCCCCCTAGTGTTTTGCAGACCTCTGGTGTCCCGGCGACTTCAGCCAGGTGGGATCTTTCTGATCTGGCCAAGGGAAAACCCTTGATAAGAGAGTGTGGAAGTACGGGTCTTCCCCCCGACCGAGTTCGGTAGGGTGGACACTGTGAATTGGCGAGGCCGCATCACCGAATGGCCCTCTGGTCTCGTCGGGATTCGACATCTCCGACCCCGAAGCCGTGGTGGCCGGCGCCAAAGGGTGGGTGGTCAGTGTTTCGACCACGCTGACTCGAAGCGCTACGTCGGTCTACTCGGCCTCGAAGACCGCCCTCGAGCAGGGCACTCTCCTCAAATGTGCTCGGCATGTCCTTCGTCGATTCGCCGCGCCGAGCGGCGCCGAGTCCTCGCCGGTATCGATCCTCCCGCCTGTGGCGAGGAACGTGCGTCTTCTCGGGTTAACTATTGTTGTCGAGCCACACGATGCAGGTGCCGTAAACGCCGTCGAGGGTGAACGTCCCATGCCGATCCCCGTCGACGCCGTCCGCGCGTCCTTGAATGATCACCGCATCACAGCCGATCGCGCCAGCTCTGGTTCGCATCTCGTGAAGCACGTCGGCGAGCGAATGGGTGCTGAACCGGCTCTCCTGACGCGCCTGCAGGATGCCGAGCTCGGCGTACGCACGTTCGGGCGTTCCGCTCGCGATCAGCGCCACCTCTTCGGGCGAGCGCGGCACGTAAGGGTGGGGAGACGGACTGGTGGCGGCAAACTGCACCGCGGTCCCGCATCCGGCGAGCGCCAGCGCCGAACAACAAACGGACACAAGTAGCTTCATCGATCCTCCTTCTTGATGAGTTTCTGGTGCGATCGGTAACTGCTGTCACTCGCAAAGAACGGCCGCGCGAACCGAAAAATCGGACCCGGGGTCCCGTCGAACAGTGATGGGGAACCGTCGCGCGCCGAATTATTCGCGCCGCCGAGAAGATCGATTGCAGGCGCGGGATCCCAGCGGCAACTGCGGCTGGCTGTGCCCAACCGCTTGTGTGTAGGCTCTCTCCGATGTGCACGATCATCGCGCTTCACCACGTTCACCCGCGCTATCCGTTGGTCATCGCCGCGAACCGCGATGAGCTCTACGCGCGTCCGGCGAGCGGGCCGCAGGTGCTCGTGTCCGCGCCGAGGGTGGTGGGTGGCAAGGATCTCGAACGGGGCGGCACCTGGATGGGGCTTTCCACGACTCCGTTCTTTGTGGGCCTCACGAACCAGCGCACCTATCAACGCGAAGAGCGCCCGAAGTCGCGGGGAGCGATTCCCCTCGAAGCGCTTCGGCGGGGCTCCATGGAAGGGGCCCGGGCACTGCTCGAGGAGATCGATCCGCGGGAGTATCGAGAGTTCAATCTGATCTACGGAGACGGCCGATCCCTCGAAGTGGCCTACGTTCGGGAGACCGGAGTCGAGCGAGTCGCGCTTTCCGCCGGCGTCCATGTCCTCGCCAACGACCGGATGGGCTCGCCGCACTTTCCGAAGGAACAGCGGGCGCGCGATTTGGTGGCGGTGGATGTGGAGCCTCTTGCCCTTCGCTCCGTGCTTCGGGACCGCACGCTCCCGCCGCTCGACACGTTCCCCGATCCCCCCGCCGGAACGTTCTCGAAGGCGTTCATTCGCGAGCTTCAGGCCCTCTGCATCCACACGCTGAACTACGGGACACGCTCCGCGACCATCCTGTGGTTCGAACCCGACCCGCTTCGAGTCGGCGGTTACCTATTTGCGGACGGTCCTCCCGACGAGACCGAGTTCGAGGACCATACCGAACTCCTCCGCTGACGCGAGGCTCGGTGCGGGCTAGTCGGGGCTCAGCGAGGGCTAGTCGAGTGCGCTGAGATCGACGGTGCCGGTTTCCGCGACGTGGGTGAAGAGAAAGGTCTCGATGGTCTCCGGGACCTCGTTGAGCGGACCGTCCGGTGCGATCACCGGGTCGATGTGCGAAAGGGTCGAGGCGTCCACTACGGTGAGCCCGTCGCTCTCGGTTCGCGTCGCTCCGGCGGCGCGTCGTCCGGCCCCAACCGCCGGAGCCATCCGGGTCGCGATCCCCTGATAGCCCGTGGGTCCCACCAGGGCCGCGGCGATCGCCAACACCGGTGCGTCCATCTGGGGCCGTTCGAGTGCGAGGAGCCCCGCCTGTTCCTGATAGCCGCCTTCGGGCACGGAATCGCCCGCGACCGCGGCGAGGTCGATGGAGAGTCGTGCGGGGAAATACCATTCGGCGAAGTTGCTGACGCCGTCGGCAAAGGCGTGGGCGAGGGTGTTGATTGGAGTGACCTCGGGCGGCTCCGCATCGGGGGCATCGGTCCATCGGTAGGTCAGCATACGGTCGGACGGGCGCACGTAGGTGCCCCCGAACAGGCTACTGGTGAACGTTTCGGTAGGACCGATCGGCGCACCGATCGAAACCGAAGCGATCGCCAGCGGCTCCGATCCCTCGTCGAAGGCAAAGCCAAACGCCGCGCGGTTGGTCATCGGCGGCAGGAACTGCGATGGCGTTTCCAGCAAGAGGCCGAGAACATCGTTGCGCCCGCCGTCGAGAAGCACTTCTTCGGGAGTCACCAGCGTCCGAAGCGCCATGATCTCCGCGCGCACGAACACCGCCTGGCCGAGAAGCGGTAGCTCGCTCACCGTTGATCCGGCGCGAATCGCATCGACCCCGGGGGTGGAGAGAAGCCCTCCCATCGTGCCTTCGCGATATTCGGTTTCGCCGATCGCCTGGGAGCTCAGTCCGCCGTCGATGAGAATGATTCCGGCAAGCTCGTCGACCGCGCGCGTCCCGTCGGGGAAACGCCAGGAGGCATACGCTTCGGCGAAGGACGCGCCCAGCGAGTGACCCATGAGAAACACGTGGCCGGCGCGCGCACTCTCTGGAATCTGAGCCACGATCTGCCGAAGGTCTTCGACGTGCACCGCAAGGCCCCACTCGCTCACGAAATCGAGGCTCTCTCCGGACTGAAACCCGGCAAAGCGCTCCCCACCGACGGTCTCTCCACCGAAGTAGTAGCCCTGGGCGATCTCCGGATTACCGGCCGCCTCCGCGGTGTTGAGCCCGCGAAGATCTTCGAGGCCATTGGAGCGCCGGTCGACCGCCCACACTTCGATCGGTTCTCCCCGAGCTTCGCCAAGCACGACCAGCGCCTGCGCGAGCCCGTGAAAGCTCGGACCTCCGCCGAGGAACCCGGGCATAGCCACGACCACCGCGCGCGGGGCGACCGGCGGATCGCTTCGATAGCGGAGGACGCGAGAACGGTTCAGGTCGCTTGGGGTCTCAGTCCCCGTATCGGGGTTCGGCGGCGGCGTGGCTCCGTCCACCCAGAACGCGTCGCGCCGCACGCCGCTTTCGAGCACCAGGCTGTCGGGAACCGTCATCTCCGGCCAGTCGATCGGTCCAGCGTCCGTAGACGAGGTATCCGTGGTGGCGTCTACCGCGGCATCAATCAAGGTAGCCGTGTCGTCATCGCCGCAGCCGGCGGAGAAGCCGAGGACGGCGGCAAAGGCCGAAACGAGCCAGGCGTGAGAAAGGTCCGGTGCGTGCATGGTCGAGACACTATAGGCTTTGATCTCAGGCGAGGGGATGGCGCACGGGAGGCGGGACATGGACGAACAGGCCCTAGTAGATTCGAAGCCCCTCTCCGGGGCGCAGCGCCGAAAGCTTCGCTCCCTCGCCCACCATCTTCAGCCGGTGGTCCTGGTCGGCCACAAGGGGGTGACCGGCGACCTGCTGAAGGCCGTCGATCGCGCGCTCCTCGATCACGAGCTGATCAAGATCAAACTCCTCGAGTCGTGCCCGATCGATCGAAAAGAGGTGGGCTCATCCCTCGCCGGACCCCTCTCCGCTCACGACGTGGGCGTCGTCGGCCGGGTTCAGATCCTCTATCGGGCGCACCCCAAGGATCCGCAGATCGTCGTGTAGCGAGCCCTTCCTCTTTCAGAGCGGTTATTCCTCCGGCACGTCCGCGATCAGGAGCTCGAGGAATGGGGTACCGTCGCGCTGGTAGTAGATCTTGCTGTCTCTCGCGTGAGTTCGAAAGCGCCCCAGAAACTGTGCGCGGGCGATGTGGCGAAATCCCTCGGAACCCGACCCCGCGACCACTTCTTCGGCGAACACCGGGACCACGATCGTCCCTCCTTTGAGCGCCATGTCCCAGGGCATCCCGCGCTGGAGGAGCCGCACCGGAGCGCGGTCCGGTGCTTTGGCGTTGGCTTCGGGAAAGTACCAGCGCCGCGTTCCTTCGGCGGTGTCATGAAACATCTCGCCGCCGTTTCGGAGCACCGGGAACTGCACCGCGCCCAGCCCGAAGTAGTCCGTGACGACCACGGTCACCGGTCCCTCGCGGCGGAGAAGTTCGACCTCGCGCCACACGAGCTCCGCGCTGCCGACGCCGTTGCTCGCGGTGCGCCAACCGCGAAACCCTCCTCCCGCGGTGTTCGAAACCCCGCCGTCCGGACCCGGGCGGAAGGTGGCGCGGACGAGACGACTCGCCGGCCAAAGGGCGAGGACCACCAGGCCAACCACCGCGAGCGGCCGGGTGTAGCGCCACGCCGCGACCGCCCCGACGAGGGCGCAGACCGGGGCCAGCACCGCAAAGCCGTAGCGCTCCGCGTCGATGCTTTCGAGCCACCAGGTGCGGGCCGGAGCGAGGAGAAGGGCGGTGCCGACGAGAGCGAAGCACGAGTGAATCAGCGCGATCTGGGCGTAGCGTTTGGCAAACGGAGCGGTGGTTCGGCGGCGCTGGAACGCGATCACCGCGGTCCCGACGATCAGCAGACACAGTAGAGGAATCAGGGCCTGGCGAAGCTCGACCACATCGGGGAGGTCCCAGCGACCCGTCGTGAAGTGACGAATG
>JBCCZL010000082.1:0-22330 GCA_039187775.1 Myxococcota bacterium | reverse complement strand
CGCCGGGGCTGGCCACCGCCAGGCTCATGGGATCCTCAGCAGAAAAGCTGTGGCCCAATTTAACCTCAATGCCTTCGGCTTCCAGTTGTTTTTGCTGGGCGATTTGGCGGTCGCCGTTGTTGCGATCGCTCACCACCACCTGCCAACCTTGTTTTTTCAGAAGCCGGGCAGCGGCCACGCCAGACAGGCCCAAACCAATCACATAGGCAACGGATTGAGATTCTAACTGACCTAGGTTGGCTGATTCCATAGTGAACGCGTCCTTTACCTCAAGTCAGATACTGTAGCAGATTACCTAGGGCCGTAGGCCTAACCCTTAACAATCGCCCCAAAGTCCGCCAGCACCCGCGCATGGTTACGCAATAGACCTAACAAATTGAGCCGATTTTTACGAATTGCCGCATCGTCATCCATCACCATGACGCTGTTTTCACCATCAAAGAATTCAGCCACCACGGGGGCCGCTTTTTTCAGCCCGTCAATGAGTTTTTGGTAGTCACGTTCCGCCTGGGCTGCCTCGGTTTGGGGCACTAGCTGCTGCAGGCTTTCGTGGAATGCAGTCTCTGCTGGGGACTTGAATAAACCGGTGTCTACAAGATTGGCTGGATCCAGGCTGGTGGTATCTAAATCTCCTTTAGTGGCCAGCTTAGAGGCTCGGTTGACGGTTTCGTAAACGCTGGCCAGGGTGCCATTGGTACGAATTTCTTGTAAGAAACGGGCGCGATCACGTAGGCCTCTTCGAATTCGGCCTCTTTTTCGCGCCGGGCTTTTTCGTACAACCGCCCGCGGAGCATCTTCATTGCGGTGGCGCGGTTCTTATGCTGAGAACGCTCGGCTTGGCACTGCACGACGATGCCGCTCGGAAGATGGGTGAGTCGGATCGCGGACTCGGTCTTGTTGACGTGCTGCCCGCCCGCCCCGCTCGCGCGATAGGTATCGACGCGGAGGTCTTCCGGGCGAATCTCGATGTCGCCGACGTTGTCGTCGAGATCGGGAACGACGTACACCGCGGCGAAAGCGGTGTGGCGCCGAGCGTTGGCGTCGAAGGGACTGATGCGAATCAGTCGATGGACGCCCGACTCCGCGCGAAGAAACCCGTACGCATACTGGCCTTTGACGAGAAACGAAGCGTCCTTGATACCTGCCTCGTCGCCAGGTGTCTGGTTGACGATCTCGGTCTTAAAACCGCGTCGCTCGCACCATCGAAGGTACATTCGGACGAGCATTTCGGCCCAGTCCTGCGCATCGATGCCGCCTGCCCCCGGATGAATGGTCACGATCGCGTCGGTCGAATCCTCCGAACCGGAGAGCATCCGCTCGAGCTCCATCTGCCGAATGCTCTTTTCGAGCGCGGGAATCTGGTCGGCGACCTCGGTGATCATCGCCTCGTCGCCTTCGGCGGCCGCGAGCTCGAGCAGGTCGGTGAGCGCGGGGATCTCCTCGATGAGCTTCTCGTAGGCGTTGACCTTGTTTTCCGCGGCGGCGCGCGCCTGGAGGACCTTCTGGGCCTCGTCGTTGTCGTCCCAGAAACCCTCTCGGAGGGTCAGCGATTCGAGGCGATCTCGCTCGTGGCGCAATCCGTCGACGTCAAAGATACCTCCCCAGCGCATCGACGCGCTGAGAGAGCTCTTTTAGGGCTTCTTTGCTCTCCGTGGGGGTGGACATGACGGCTTGGGCGCGAAAGGTAGCTTTTGAAATGCCAGTGTCAACGAGCGGTTGGAGGGAGTGGGCTTGTTCGCCGGAAGCGATGGGTCGGCCGAGGAATGGGAGATATTTTGGCCGCCGCTCCGTACACTATATCCATGGGGATGGACCCCCCCGAGTCCCTCATCGGTACCACCCTCGCTGGACGCTATCGGCTCGACCGCTTGATCGAGCGTGGGGGGATGGGCACGGTCTACGAAGCCACCAAGCAACCGCTGGGAAAACGGGTGGCGGTGAAGGTCCTCCATTCGTTTCTTGAATCGGATGAGGACCAGGTCGAGCGATTTCGCCGAGAGGCGCAGGCGTCAGCGCGGCTTGGGCATCCCCACATCGTGCACATCGACGATTTTGTCCACGAACCGGACGGGCGGCTCTTCATCGCGATGGAGCACGTGGATGGGCCGGCGCTTTCGGCGGTGATGCAGGACGCCGGGCAGATGTCGCCCCCCCGGATCTGCCGAATCGCGATCCAGGTGCTCGACGCCCTCTCGGCCGCCCACGCCGCGGGGATCGTGCATCGAGACCTGAAGCCGGCGAATATCCTCCTCACCTCGAGCGCGGGGGTCGGCGACGTGGTGAAGGTCGTCGATTTTGGCATCGCGAAAATGATCGAGGACGGCGGTCGTCGTCTGACGGCGATCGGCTCGGTGGTCGGAACGCCTGCTTACATGGCGCCGGAGCAGGCGCGGGGAGACACCGTCGACGGCCGCGCTGACCTCTATGCGGTGGGGGTCGTGCTGTTCGGCGCGTTGGCCGGTCGGCTGCCATATCGCGGAAAGGACCCAGGCCACATCCTTCAAGACCTCGTCGATCGTAAGCGCTATCCGCTGGCGCGGTTCCGACCGGACCTCGACCCGGAGCTTCTCACGATCGTGGAGACCGCGCTTTGCCACGATCCGGACGAGCGCTATCCAGATGCGGACGCATTTCGTCGGGCGCTCGAACGTTGGTTAAAGGCCGCGGCCGAACCTTTTTCGCCGGGGCCCGCCTCGCTCGCCCCGTCACCGGAACGCGCCCCCGCCGCGCACGTTCCCAAAAAGCGTCAGAAGTCTCGGCTGGTGTGGCTGGGGGCGGGGATCGGGCTCGCGGTGATCGGAGGCCTGGTCGTCCTGGGGGTTGGGGTGGGATTCGCGCTTGGTGGAAGCGCTCCCACGGAAGAGGCTCCACCTGAAGAGGCTCCACCCGAAGAGGCCGCGAGCGACGAAGCGACGCCCGAAGCACCGGTTCACGCGACCACTACGGAGCCACCCGCGCCGGTACCACCGCCGGTAGCCACGGGTGAACCGCTTCAGCCGAGCGGTCTTCGTCCGATGGTTCCCACCGGGGAGAGCCCGGAGCCGGACGATCAAGTGGCGCAAATGGTCCCCAACGAGGTGGACCTCCCCACCGGGCTCGACACTCCGGCGATGGCGCCCCGCGATCCGGCGCCCGTTTCGAGCGTTTCGAGCGAGACCTTGGTGCTGTTCGACGCGCGAGGGCAGGAGTTCTTTCCCGATCATCCGGGCGTCGTTCGCATGACCGGCGAGCAGGCTCGCTTTCGAATTCAACGCTGTGCGGCGCGGCTCGGCTCCCCGCCCTCGGTGCATACCTGGAACCTTCATTTGGACGCCCAAGGCGGCGTCGAAAGTGTCGGAAGTCAATCTCGAGGCTGGCCTCCGCGGCTTTCCCAATGCGCGATCGGCACACTTACCCAGCTCCGGTTTCCTCCGCCCGCGGGCCGCGCGGTCGTCTCCTACACCATCGGAACCGCGGCCCGCCCTGTCACGAATCCGTTCGCGGCGCGCCGACCGACGCCCTAACCGACGGTCCAACCCTCGCAGCGACCAGAGGACGGTCTCGAGTTGGATGGATTGGAGTCCAACTCAAAAGGTCGTTCGAAGTCCGAACGCCGCGCCTCCGTCCAGAGGCGTGGCAGTCATCACGATCGGCGGCGGCGCTGGCTGGGCAACCTGGAGAATAAAGAGAAGCCCGCTTAACGCGGCGAGCCCGCCGGCCCCGACATAGAACGCGATGGCGAGCGTTCGATCTTGCTTCGCGTCTTCGAGGAGCTGCACGTCGGGGTTGGGGTTTCCTCCTACGAATTCGGGGATCTGGAGGCTTCCTCCGTAGCGTTCGAAAAGCTCGTCGTCCGCGTCGCGGGCGCTTTTGGCGAAGAGAATTCCCGCCGTCAGCGAGCCACCCGCCGCCACCAAGGCCACCAGGCCGCCAATAAGAAAGCCGATGGGCCGGCTCGGCACTTCGGTGACCACCGGGGCCTGGGTCCACGTGGTGGTCGCGGCCGGCTGGGCGGTCATGACTGGGCCAGCCGGAGCGAGGTGCTGCATGGGCTGGGTCGGCTGGGTCGGTGCGGCGGCGAGTTGGCGACGCAGCGTGATCGACCGTTCTTGTGCGTGTTGCCGGTACTCGCCGGTGGTATCTTCGGCGGCACAACGGTCGTAGGCGTTCACCGCATCGGCGCCTCGTCCCCATCGCTCGTAGGTGAGCGCGAGATTGCATGTCGTGGCAGCGTGAGGCCGAAGCCGATAGCTCGACTGGAAGGCCTGTTCTGCATCGGCGTACCGACCCTGTCGAAGTGCTTCGGCGCCCTGCTGGAACAGAGCGCGGGCGTCTTGACCGTGCGCCGTCGGCACCAGTGGTCCGGCGATTAAGCCCAGCACCACAGCACAGGCGGCCGCGGTCAGAATGGAGGATCGATGATCTCGCCTTGCCACATGGGGCTCCGAGGAGTGGGAACAGGGGGGGAGGGAACGGGCTGAGGAGGAGGAGAGTAGACGGGGGGGCGGGGTGAAGGCCGATGGGGGCGATTCGACGCCGGTCGTTCGGGTTGTCGTACGCGCATGGTGGTGACTTCTTCCGAAGTTG
This sequence comes from Myxococcota bacterium, assembly GCA_039187775.1. GTDB lineage: Bacteria > Myxococcota_A > Polyangia > Polyangiales > JBCCZL01 > JBCCZL01. The sequence goes on along the minus strand of JBCCZL010000082.1, from coordinate 17,764 downwards.
CCCCCTCCGGCTCGGCGTTCGAAGCCTGTCGCACCGAGCCCTGTTGCTCCGAGCCCTCTCGCTCCGAGCCCTCTCGCACCGAGCCCTGTTGCTCCGAGCCCTGTTGCTCCGAGCCCTGTTGCTCCGAGCCCTGTTGCTCCGAGCCCTGTCGCTCTGGATTTGGCGCTATCCCGGCCGCAACGGCCGTTTCCGCGGCCTCCTCCACCGCGCTGTCCGGAGTCACCGGAGCGGCCGCATCCGCGGGCTGGGCAGGCGTCGGACGCACGGTTTCCTGCGCGGTGAACTCCGGCTGTTGTTCACGGAGCGACATCCCGACAAAGAGACCGACCACGACCACCACCACCGCCCCGACACCAACAGCGAACGCCATCGGCAGAATCCACCATGCCGCGCTGCGCGGAGCCGCGGGGGTGTAGCTCGTGGGGGGGACGACCTGCCCCGACGACCACTTTTGTTGGCTCGGGAGCATCGCCTCCGAGGCTTGAACGAGCCCTGCTTCCTGGGCCTGGGCCATCGCCATCGTTGGGGGAATGGACGTCGGAATGGGTGCCTGAACGGCGTAGGACGGCGTTGCAGGTTTTGGTATCGTTGGAGATACGTCTGCTTCTGCCGGAAAGGCTGAACCCGCGCCTTCCATCGTGGGCGGAATGTCGGCGCGCGCGGGAGGGAAGGAAGAGGGTTTCGCGCCGAGCGTCGACCGATCCTGACCGGTTTTTATGGTCTCGAGGGCTGTGGCGCACGCCTCTGCGGTGGGATAGCGTTTGCTCGGATCTTTCGCCATCAACCGGTGGAGCACAGATTCGACACGTGGAGGGATATCGGATGATATCTCGCTGATGTTCGGAACCGGAGACGCCAGGATCTTGTGAATCAGCGCCGCGGCCGACGGCCCGGAGAACGGAAGCTCGCCCATCAACGCTTCGTAAAGCAGCACGCCCACGGCGTAGAGGTCGATGAGGGGGTTTGGGGGCGCGCCATTGAATTGCTCTGGCGCCATGTAGGGGAGGGAGCCCAACACCTGCTGGCTCTTGGTGATCCGCTCCATGAAGGAGTCGTCCATGGCGGCCGCGAGCCCGAAATCAATGAGCTTTACGCCGACCGGCCCAGACTGAGGAAGCGCGACATTGCCAGGCTTCAAGTCCCGATGCACCAACCCGGCTTTGTGGACGTCTGCGAGCGCATGGCATGTATCGATAGCGATATCGAGCGCGGTGGGGAAATCGACGCTCCCCTCCCTTTCGATCCGCGCCTCGAGCGTCTCGCCGTCGACCAATTCCATCACATAGAACGGGCCAATGTGGGGCTCCACCCCAAAGTCGGTGACCTGAGCCACCCGTGGGGTCGAGAGTCGGCCGAGGGCGCGCGCCTCCCGTTGAAACCGCTGCACGAGCTCGGGGCTCCATTTCTCGAGCCGGAGCACTTTCAACGCGAACGACCGACCGAGCAGCAGGTGCTCGGCCTCGAAGACGGTTCCCATCCCGCCTTCGCCCAAGGGGCGGCGGAGACGGTAGCGATCGGCGATCACTGCTCCGGGTTGAATGGCTCCTTGGGGGGGCTGCATGGTCGAATCGGGGACCGGACCGGGCCGAGTGTAGCGAAGGACGAGGAGGGGTGCACCGCGGTCTAGCCAAACGCCTTCCCTTTGCGGATGGCGGTTGCTAGGGTCCGGCCCCTTCGCCGGGCCATCCCATGATAACTCTACGAACCTTTGCGTTTCTAGATTCCCTCCAACCTCAGCTGGCCTCGTTCATTGGCAAGACCGCGCGGGGATTTCTTCCGGTGCCGGGGCAGGCCTCGCTGTGGGTGGAGATCGCGCCGGGCATCGCGATCAACCGAGTGACCGACACGGCGCTCAAAGCGACCGAGACCGCGCCGGCCGTGCAGGTGGTCGAGCGTGCATATGGCCTCCTCGAGGTTCATCACGAGGACAAGGGCCAGGTTCGTGATGCGGGAAAGGCGATCCTCGAAGGGCTTGGGGTGCAGGAAGAGGATCGGCTCAAGCCGAATGTCGTCACCCACCAGATCATTCGAGCGATCGAGCCGTATCAGGCCCAGATCATCAATCGAAACAGCAGCGGGATGATGATTCTCCCCGGTCAGTCGCTGTTCCTTATGGAGACGTCCCCCGCGGGATACATCTCATTCGCCGCCAACGAAGCCGAAAAGGCGGCCCGAGTGTATCTGGTGGACATTCGCCCCTACGGCGCTTTTGGCCGACTCTACATGGCCGGCCCCGAGGCCGAGATCGATGCCGCCGCCGAGGCCGCCCGGGCCGCCATCGATTCCCTCTCCGGCCAAGAGAGCGAAGTGAATTTGAATCGCTGACGCTCGCCTTCGAGCGCTCCGGATCCAACCTAGCCCCGATTTCAACACGAAAGCACCCGAGAAACGCACATGGCAGACGCACTGGGAATGATCGAGACCAAGGGCTTCGTCGCGATGGTCGAAGCTGCAGACGCAATGGTGAAGGCCGCTCGCGTCGAGCTTCTCTCTTACGAGAAGATCGGCGGCGGCTATGTGACCGCCGTGGTTCGGGGGGACGTGGCGGCGGTGAAGGCCGCGACGGAGGCGGGTGCCCGAGCCGCTGAGCGCGTCGGTGAACTCGTGAGCGTTCACGTCATTCCCCGTCCGCACGCCAATATCGACGCGGCCCTGCCCCTTGGTCGGGGCGATCAAGCGGGCGAGTAGTCGTCCGTGTATTTGGCGCGCGTCATCGGGACGGTGGTCGCCAGTCGGAAGGAACCCGAGCTCGAGGGGCTCAAGTTCCTTCTCCTTAAGGCCTGCGATCTCGACGGGACACCCAGTGGAGCGACCCTTGTCGCCGCAGATGCGGTCGGTGCGGGGGTCGGCGAGGTGGTCCTCTATGCGTCCGGCTCAAGTGCCCGACAGACCCAGCTAACCCAGAACCGTCCCGTGGACGCAGTGGTGATGGCGATCGTCGACACCGTCGACAGCACCCAGGGGAGCTACGACAAGTCCAGTGACCGAGGCGACGGCTGATGGCCCGCCTTCCCACCGGCGGCCTCGACGAGCCCACCCTCGACGCGATCGTCGACGCCGTCGTCGGACGGGTGCAGCAGCGACTTCGCCAAAACGCGTCGCCTCCGACCGCACCGGTGCGGGCGGATCACCCGGCGGCGCCGTTTACCGCGGAAAAGCCCGCCCACCGTGCGCCCGCCGTGCACGCGGGACGCCGGCCGGGAATCCATGACGACCTCGATCGGGCGGTGCAAACGGCGCGGGCGGCGTTCGAAGAGTACGAAGCGATGCCGCTTCGGGTCCGTTACGACGTCGTCTCCGCGATGCGTACCACCGCGTTGGCCCATCTCGAAGAAATGAGTGAGCGGGCGGTGGCGGAAACTTCGCTTGGACGTGTGGAGGACAAGCGGATCAAGAATCGGGTGGCGATCCAGAAGACGCCGGGGCCCGAGTTTCTCGAACCGATTGCGCAGAGCGGTGACGACGGTTTGATGCTTCTCGAGCGCGCGCCGTTCGGAGTCATCACTTCCATCACTCCGTGCACGAATCCGACCGAAACGATTATCAATAACGCGATCGGCATGGTGGCCGGAGGCAACGCGGTGCTGTTCAACGTGCACCCGCTCGCCAAGCGGACGAGCGCCTGGTACGTCGCGCTGCTGAACGAGGCGATCGCTTCCGCCGGAGGGCCCGGCGAGCTTCTCAACTGCCTCGCCGAGCCTTCCATCGAGTCCGCCCAGTCGGCGATGCGGCACGAGGGAGTGCGCCTCGTGGTGGTGACCGGCGGTGGCGCGGTGGTAAAGGAGGCGATGCGTTCGGGAAAGCGCGCGATCAGCGCGGGCCCGGGCAATCCGCCGGTGGTGGTCGATGAAACGGCCCACCTCGAAGTGGCGGCGCGCGGGATCATTGCCGGAGCATCGTTCGACAACAACGTGATCTGCACCTGCGAAAAAGAAGTCGTGGCGGTCTCGGATATCTGCGATCGATTGCTTCGGGAGCTGGAGCAGCAGGGCGCCTACAAGCTTTCGCCGAGTGAAGTGCGCAAGCTCGAGACGACCCTCCTCGATGGAGAGGGGCACATCAACCGAGAGTTTGTCGGGCGAAACGCGGGAGTACTGCTCGGGAGCGCAGGTAAGCGTGTTTCCGACGACCTCCGGCTCTTGTTCGCCGAGCTCCCCGAAGATCACCCGTTCGTGCAGACTGAAATGCTCATGCCGATCGTCGGGGTGGTTCGTCAGCCCGACGTGGAATCAGCGATTCAGTGCGCCAAACGCGTCGAGCACGGCTACGGCCATACTGCGATGATGTACTCGACGAGCATCGAGAACCTCTCGCGGATGGCCCGGGTCATCAACACCAGCATCTTCGTCAAGAACGCGCCAAACTTTGCGGGTATTGGCGCGGGCGGCGAGGGCTACACCAGCTGGACGATCGCGTCGCCCACCGGTGAGGGCCTCACGACCTGCCGTACGTTCACACGCGAACGGCGCTGCACCCTCAAGGACCACTTCCGGATCGTCTGAGCCGGTGTCACGATCGCTATGGCCGATGCGCTTGCCGTCTTAGAGCTATCGTCGATCGCCCGCGGTCTGCACTGCATCGATGCGCTGGTAAAGCGTGCCGAGGTATCACTGCTTCGCGCCGATCCGGTGACTCCGGGCAAGTACCTCATCGTGTTCGAAGGGGGAGTCGAAGAGGTGCGAGAGTCGCTGGAGGCGGCGCGGGAAGATGCGGTGCCGTTTGCCATCGACCACCTCCTCCTTCCGCAGGTCCACCCGGCGCTCCGAGCCGCCTTGGATGAGCTCTCCCCCGCGCCCCTCGGAACTTCGCTCGGGATTCTCGAGCTGGCCACGGTGGCTTCGACGATCGCGGCGGCGGATCGTGCACTCAAGTGTACGTCGGTCGCCCTCGTGGCAATCCATCTCGCGCGTGGCATCGATGGCAAAGGCTACCTGGCGTTCACCGGCGCCCAGCACGATGTGGAAGCGTCGCTCGACGCAGGAGATGAAGCAGTGGCGCCTGCCCATCGCGTGGGTCGGGAGCTCATCGCCAACCCGCATCCGGACTTCGACTGGGCGCTCACTCGGCTGTGAGACCGGCTACGCGCCCTGCATGTGCTTTTTGAGCTTCCGGTAGAGGACCTCGCCGAGCGACTCGATCATCAGTCGTTCGACATTGGCGCCGATTCGTGCCCGGTCCGCCTCCGAGTCGTAGATGAATCCGATGCCCATGCCCGGATCCTGGTCGTCACCCGCTTGGGCCGGACTCACCACCCACTGGACCTTGCCATGAAGCACCAGCGGTTCCTTGAGCTTCGGAACTGTCATCCGGAAAACAAACTCGGTGCCGATATCGAGGGGCTTATGGGTCTTGATGAATGTGCCCCCCTGGCTGATGTTCCGCGTGTAGTCGGCAAAGAAGGAGTTGAGACGCTTGTATTCGACTTTCAGTTCGATCGGTGCTCGAACGGCCCGGCGACGCTCACGGGTCGAAGGCTCCTGCTCGAGTTCGGCCTTGACGGCTGAGGGCTCCCGTTCGAGGTCAAGCCGTCCGGGCTCGACGGCTGAGGGCTCCCGTTCGAGGTCAAGCCGTCCGGGCTCGACGGCTGAGGGCTCCCGTTCGAGGTCAAGCCCTCCGGGCTCGACGGCTGAGGGCTCCCCTTCAAGGTCAAGCCCTCCGGTTTTTACGGCCGAACGCTCCGGCCGGGTGAGATCCGGGGCGTGATGGTCGTCCTTTCGTTTTTCCTCGTCCAACGGGCTGCCCCGGAGAGATTATCACCGGGGTTTGCGAGGAAGGTCAAAAGCCTGATGCCCTTCCGTTGTCCTACTCCGCAACGATGCCTTACGCTTCCCCGCATCGGGGGCCGGAGCCCAGCGCCCGGTCCCTCGGCACCGGAGTACCCTCCCTTCCAGGCAGTGTGCTCTTTACCTTGGACTCCGACCCCGGCACCCTCCGGGCTTCGGGCAACAGCCGAACATCAATCGCGATGGCGGAACCGCAGGAAGCCGAACTACTAAAACGCGCGCAGGCAGGGGACCGAGGCGCCTTCGGCCGGCTCGTCCGGCTCCATCAGCGTCGGGTCTACGCCTGTGCGGTTCAAATGCTCGGGGACCGCGGCGAAGCCGAGGATGCGGTTCAAGATGCCTTTCTTCGCGCATGGAGGGCGATCGAGCGGTTCGACGGTCGGTCCGAGTTATCCACCTGGCTCTATCGGATCTGCGTAAACGTGTGCCTGAATACGCTTCGGAAGCGGCGGCGCGTGAAGGCGTCGGACATTCAAGACCCGCGGATCCCGGAGCCGGCGGCGGACCCCCTTCAGGGAGGAACCGATCCTGGCGCGGCGACGGAGCAGGCGCAACTCTACCAGCGGCTGGGGGCGGCGCTCGACCAGCTCTCTCCCTCGCTTCGCACCACGGTGGTGCTCGTGCTCATTCAGGGGATGCCCCACAAGCAGGCGGCGGAAGTCCTCGGCTGTCCGGAGGGAACGGTCGCGTGGCGAATTCACGAGGCGCGCCGTCGACTGCACTCGATCCTCAGTCCCGAACGAGAAAGTGAGCCGGCTCCGGCGGTGACGGAAAGGAGCGCGCGATGAGCGACGAGCTTTTCGCCCGGATTTCCAAGGCCCTCGATCATCCGGATGGACTCGAGGGCGACCTCGACCTGCAGCGGCGGTTCGTCAAGGATCCCAAGCTCGCAGATCTCGCAGACGAAATGGCAGCCACCGATCAGGCCCTCAAAGGCTGGCCCGAGCCCGAGGTCACCGATAGGGCCCTTTCGGCGTTGGCGACACGCATTGAAGGACGGCTTGATGAGCGCCTTGAGGCCATTCCGGATCCGACGATGGCGCCAAAGTTTGACGCCCTTGACCGGGAGCACGCGGCGGCGGCGCGGCGGGCGGCGATCATGGAACGGTCGACGAAGTCGGGGGATCCGGTGCGTTACCTTCCCGCGCCACCCGGCGGCGCCAAGGGCGCAAGCGCCGACGCAAAGAGTCCGCGCGTGGTTCCAGGCGTTCCCACGCGACAAGCCGACGCGTCACGTGACGAGGTTTCCCCGGGATCGACAGCGGCAACGGTCGAGACTGCAGCAACGAAGACTGCGGCGACGAACACGACTGCGGCAACGAACAAGACTGCGGCAACGAACACGACTGCGGCAACGAACAAGACTGCGGCGACGAACACGACTGCGGCAACGAACACGACTGCGGCAACGAACAAGACTGCGGCAACGAACACGACTGCGGCAACGAACAAGACTGCGGCGACGAACACGACTGCGGCGACGAACGAGACCGCGCCAGCCGCCGACGCTCCCGCACTCTCTGAGGCTGCGTCCACGCCCGACGTCGAGAACAAACCAGCGCGACCGAAGCCTCGCGTCGTGGCCGACGAGCCAAGCATCGTCATCGACCCGGTGCTGACCGATCCTCCACCCGACGCTGCGCGAGGGACTTCAGCAGAAGTGGCCGAGCTGAAGGCGCTCGGTGGAGGACCCGACAAAGAGGAACTCGAATCGCTTCCGCCGGAGCTGCTCGAGTCGGTACCTCCGGGGCCGGCGATCCCCGGTCCCCCGAAAACGCCGAGCGTGCCCAATGCGCTTCCGCCTCGGCAGGGGAGTGAAACGCCGGCGCTCCCGCCCGAGGGCGGCGATCGTTTCTCTCTGAGCGACATCGCGACCGGTCCCGCGCCGATCGGCCTTGCACCGCCACCGCCGCTCACCGCGGCGCCCGAAAAGAAGGAAAAGGGACGGGGAGCGCTCTACGCGATCGGTGGAATCGGGTTTGCTGCGGCCGCCGCGGTCGGGCTTTATTTCGCGTTTCAGACCGGCCCCTCGGAGCAGGTGGCAGTCACCAACCCCGCCCCGACGACCACTCCCGGCGCCGTGGCGCCGCCAAGCGCGGCGCCGGCGGAATATCCAGAGGAATCGGTGGCTGAGCCTGCGGCGGCCATCGCCGAGGCGCCGGCTCGGGGCGGAGCTGCATTCGCGGCAGAGGAAGCGACCGAGGAAGCGTCGGACATGATGGCCGATGTGCTCGAGGAGCCCGAGCCGACCGAAACGCCCCAGGCGGCCCCTCCACCGGTCAGCGCGTCGATGGCGGCCCGCACCCCCGAGACGGCGAGGCCCGAGCGGCCTCGGATGGCAGCACGCACCCCCCAGGAACGCGAGCGCCCGGTGAACTCACGTTCGACGCCGATGGAACGGGCCGAAGAAGGAAGTGGCCCGAGGCCGGCCACGCCCTCGCGAGATGCCATCGTGGCGGCGATGCGCGGCGTGTCCGGACGAGTGGCGGCATGCGGCGGCGGAGCGCGAAGCGGGGTGGCTGAAGTTCGCGTTCGCTTGGGAAGCTCCGGACGGGTCCGCTCGGCGGTGGTGGTGGGGAGCTTTGCGGGAACTCCGGAAGGAAGCTGCATCGCCCGCGCGGTCCGCGCGGCCCGAGTGCCTCCGTTTCGGCAGGACAGCTTCGAGATTACATATCCGTTCCGTATTCCTTGAGGGGCGACCTGTTTGGGGTCGGGGCCGTTGGCCGTGACGGCTGAGGGTTCTCCGCCGGCGGCGTAACCCCCTGAATATACTCCGCATGTTTGGTTGAACCGACCGCAGCCGGGGCGCCGGCACTCCAATCGAAGCTTCCCGTCACTCGCAGGTCGCCGTCGGGGGGCCCGAGCGACTATGGTGCGCCCGATGGTTCAGGCCGTCCTCTCTGGCTCCTATGAGCTCCTCGAACGCATCGCCGAAGGCGGCATGGCCGAGGTGTGGCGTGCCCGCTCCCGCGGCGTCGCTGGCTTTGAAAAAACGGTCGTCATCAAACGCGTCCTTCCGGCGCTGATGCGAAATCCAAACTCGGCGAAGATGCTCGTTCGAGAAGCGAAGATCGCGGCGCTCCTCAACCATCCAAACATCGTGCAGATCTTCGATCTGGGCGAGGAGCAGGGCAACTACTTCATCGCGATGGAGTATGTCCACGGACGAGACCTCGGGATGGCGGTGTCGCTCCGCGGAACTCGGCCCGACGCCCCGCGGCTATCCCTCGCACTCAAGCTTTGGATCGTGGCCGAGACGGCCAAGGCCCTCGACTATGCCCATCGTCGCCGCGGCACCGATGGGAAGAACCTCAACATCATTCATCGTGATGTTTCCCCGCAGAATGTGCTGCTGAGTTACGAAGGCGCGGTCAAGGTCGCCGACTTTGGAATCGCTCGGGCGGATGAGCAGGACCTCGGCCGCGGCGAGGATCCCAAAGTGCTTCGAGGCAAGTACGCCTACATGAGTCCCGAGCAGGCCCAGGGCGAAGTCCTCGATCGACGAAGCGACCTGTTTTCACTGGGTGTCGTGCTTTATGAGCTTTTGGCGGATCGTCGGCTTTTTCGGTCGGGGAGCACCGAAGAAACCTTAGCCAAGGTGCGGGCCGCGGAAGTGCCGCCGCTCGACCTGAAGCGCCTCGGTGCGCCGCCGGCACTTCAAGATGTGCTGGAGCAGACGTTGGCGCTCGATCGGGATGCCCGGTACGCGTCCGCCGCGGAGATCCGAGACGATCTCAACCAGATACTCTTTAAGCTCGGTGAACAGGTTGGAGAGCCGGATCTCGCTCAGCTCATGGAGCGAATGTTTCCGCAGGAGGAACGCGACACCCCGAACAAGCTGTCGATCGACGTCATGATGCGCGCCTACGAAGACGCGACGGCGGTGAGCGAGTCGGGCCTTCGGGACAAGACACCCGCCCGCTATGGCCGACAGGTCACCGAGGAGACCCACGCGTTTCCCGCGTCTCGGCGGATCAAAGCCGAACGGACGCGGGTGGCGATCCTCGCGGTCGCCGAAGACCCCGAACACGAAGCCGCGTTCACCGGGGCGGTCGAGGGAGTGGGGGGGCTGGTTCTCAAGCCGCTCGGAGGGATTCGCGAGGCGCTGTTTGGTCAGAGCTCGGGGGGAGAGCGAGCGGCGGAGCATGCGGTGCGGGCGGCGTTCGATTTCCGCCAGCGTCTCGTCCGAGAGGTGCCGGCTCGCCACGACCGGCTTCCCGGGATGGCGGTCATTCGCGGGATCGCGACGAGCTACGGCCCCGAGGCGATCGAGCCCACCGAGACGACGCGCGGGGAGGTGACCGCGCTCCTCGAAACCGTACCCCCGGCAAGCGTCGTGGTGAATGCCGCGCTTCGAGCCGAACTTGCGCGAACGTTTCACCTGTCCGAACAAGAACCGGTAACGGTCGAGGGCTTTCGAAGCCGCGGCGATCCCTACTACCTTGCGGCTCGGCAGGTGCCGCTGGTGGGTCGTCGGTCGGAGATTCGGGTTCTCACCGAGAACCTCGTGGCCGCGGCGGAGGGGGGGGACACCACCGCCATGCTCATTGCGGGTGAGCCGGGCATCGGAAAGTCGCGCCTCGTTTCCGAGCTCCGCGCGTTGATCGCCCCCCTGGACGTGGTGGTGGTTCGGGGTCGCGGTGATCGGGCCGACGCGGAGCGGTCGTTCGGCGCGCTGGGCGACGTCTTTGCGGATCTCTGCGGTCTCGAAGCCGAAGATGGTCCCCGCGAGCGGTTTCGAAAGGTGGAGCGACTGAAGATTCTCGGCCTCAATCCGAGCGAAGTGCGGACCGTCGGCGAGCTCCTCGGCCTCATGTATCCCTTCGCCAAAGAGGAACGCCCCGGTCGGCCGCGGGGCCTCGAGCTGGTGATGGCTGCCCGCCGTGCGCTTCGGGCGCTCGCGGTGGAAAAGACCGTGCTCCTGGTCCTCGAGGATCTTCACTGGATGGACGATGCCACGCGTCAGCTCCTGCCTCTCTTGGTCCGGGGCTTGAGTCGATCCCGGGTCGTCACGGTGATGACGTGCCGGCTCACCGCCGGGATGGTCGACGACGAGGTCGAGATGGTCGCGCTGCGCCCGCTCGATCGCTCGTCCGCCGGCAAGATGTTCGCGCTCAGTTTGGGGGCCCGTCATCTCGAAGACGACGTCGCAGAGTTCGTTTGGGCCCAAACCGGCGGGATTCCAGCCTGGGTCAATGCGCTTGCCGAGGCGGCCGCCGCCGAGCGGGTCACCGCGGTAGAGGATGGGGTGCTAAAGCTGTCCTCGACCAGCCTTCCCGTGACCGAAGGAATGCGCGCCCTCGGCGCGACTCGCCTCGCCGAGCTTCGTCCCCTGGATCGCGAGCTCCTTCGGGCCGTCGCAGCGTATCGAAACGATGTGGCGCCCCGAGAGCTGTTCGATGTCGTAGGCGTGAGTGCAGAGCGTGGTCAAGGTGCGCTCCGCCGCCTCTTCGGTCTCCGGCTGCTCGCCCCCGGGCGGGATGTGATGATCCCGGTGGGCTCGCTTCAATCCATCTTTCCCGGGTCCGGAGAATGGGGAGGTGGTCACCTCGATGTGGCGATCCCCGAGCGCATCACGATTCCCGCTGCGCTGCTTCGACGCACGGTGATGGCGCTGATGAGCGACCTCGAGCGGCGGCGGCTCCACGGCGCGATCACCGCCGTGCTCGAGCGGGTTGCCGGCGACGCTCGGATCGGTGCGCTGTCGTACCACGCTGCACGTTCGGTCGACGCCCGGCGCGCCACCGACTATCTCCTTCGCGCGGCGGAGCTGGCGCTCGAGGAGGGCCGACCGGACGCGGCCGCCGAGAAGTTTTCTGAAGCCGCCGAACTGACGAGGAAACAGGGAGGCTCGTCGGAGCGAACCTTCCAGCTCTTTCTCCGCGCCGCCCAAGCTCAGCTGGACGCGGGAGATCCCACCGCGGCGGAGCGACTGGTCGAGACCGCCGATGCGGGGGGCGAACCCAGTCCCGAGCTTCAGCTGGAGCGCGACCTCGTTCGCGCGCGAGTGTTCCAAGGGCTCGAGCAGTGGTCGGACGCGGACCGGCTCCTCGGAGAACTCTCCGCCCGGGTTGCCGGTCGCGGAGGGCTTGTTGGCGAGGTTTCGCTGATCGCGGGCGAGGTGAAGCTTCGTCTGGGAGACAGCACTGCGGCGTGCGAGCGACTCACCGAGGCGGTGGAGGAGCTCCAAGGGACGTCCGGCGATGCCTGTGGACGAGCGCTTTGCGATCTTGCAGTGGCCCTTGCACGATGTCGTCGCCTCTCCGAGGCGAGCAGTGTGGTCGCGGATGCGCTGGCCTGGTCGGCGCGGCGCGGGGGAGGTCCGATTCGCCACGCGAGCTTGGCGTCGATGGCGGAGGTCCAACACGCCGAAGGGAACTTTGCGGCCGCGGCTCGACGCTTTCGAGAGGCGGCGGAGGTCGCCCGGAACGATCACGCCTTGGATATGGTTGCGCGGTACAACATCGGCGCAGCCCTCGCCCACCTCGATGCGGGCGAAGAAACGGATGCGATCGTGCTGGCGGAGGAGGGAGTCCGAGCGGCTCGCGGTCGAGGACTCCGGGTGGTGGCGACCCTTGGCGGCTGCGTGCAGGGCGCCCTCGCGGTGGAGGCCCACCCGGATCCGGAGTACCTCGGCCGACTGGTTCGGTCCGCCGACGAACTCGAGGAGCGGGGATATCTTCGGGAGGCGGCGCTGGCCGTCGCCATGGTGGCGCGTGCCAATGTGGCACTGTCGGACGTTGGGGCGGCGGTCCGGTCGCTTCAGCGGGCGGCGGAGCTTGCGAAAAGCGCTGGAGATCTCGCGCTTCAGCTCCGCTTCGAGACCCGCGCTACCGAGCTTTCGACCCCAGCTTGACTAGGGGTATCGTCCCTCCTACGCTGCCCGGCCCAACGCCCGGTGGGTCATGGAAGAAAGCTCGGAAACACCCGACAAGACAGAGGATGCTGCCAATCCTGGCTCTCCCGGAGAGGCGCCTTCGCCCGAACCCGCGGAGGCAACCGCTGCCGAAGCCACCAGCCCTGCCTCACCTGACGGCTCAAGATCGGAGGCCGCGTCGACCGCGGGTCCCGCGGAGCCCGGGCCGGCAGCGCCCATGAGCGCGGAAGGGGCGGGCAACGGAGCGCCAGAAACCTCCGCGGCCTCCGCCGTTGCGGCGGATGGAGCCCCGGCAGGAGATGGGGCGTCGTCCGCTCCCACGGGGAATGAAAGCGCGCCAACCGATAGCGTGCCAAGGGAGGCGTCCACCCATGGCGCGACCGACAGTCCCATAACGGATAGCCCCGCGACCGACGGCGCGGCGAATAGCGAGGGGGGACCGGCCGCGGAGACCGAAGCGCAGGGTGCGGACGGCGACAAGCCGAAGAAAAAACGGCGACGTCGGCGACGAAAGAAGAAGGGTGCGGCCACCGAGCCTGGCACCACCGCCGCCCCGGAAGATGCCGAGGCCGCAAAGAAGTCGACCGCACCCTATATTCACCTCTTCGAGGGGGTCGGGAAGCGTCATGCGTTTGCGGCCGGCGAGACGGTCGCGGGGAGAGTCGCGGATATCAAAACCGACTCGATCTTGGTGGACCTTTTCGGCAAGGCAACCGCGGTGGTCGACATCCACGAGCCGCAGGAGATCGAACCGCTTCCCGAGTCGACGGCGTCGGGAGAGGTCGAAGCCCCTCCGACTTCGCCTGGGGCAGAGGACGAACATCCCGAAGCGGATCCCGGTGCATTGGTCGACGGCGAGCCTGCGGTAGTGGTGGCTCCGACGGTGAGCATCACCGACCATCCCCCCGCGCCCGAAGCGGGGGTGCCGGACGTCACGATCCCGGCGGCCGGAAGCACCGCGAATCTCGAAGTTCGCGATTCGGCTGGGGAGGGCACCGAGGGACCGGGCTCTGCGGGAGCTGGTTCCGTTTCTGCCCCCGCGACCGATCCTGCCGCGACCAAATCTGCTGAAGTGGATTCTGCGAACGCGGATTCCGCGGGACCGGAGGGCGACGCGGTGAGCGCGGCACCGGCGTCGGCAACCGTCACCCAGGTTGGGCATGTGGCAGCCACCGCCGACATGCCCCCGGATGCGATGAGCGGTGCGGGACCGTCCACCGTCCCCGACCGCTCGGGCGCCGCGACCGACTCCGCCAGCTCCGAACCTACTTCGGGAGCCGCTGCCTCATCCGAAGCGGCCTCATCCGAAGCGGCCTAATCCGAAGCGGCCTCATCCGAAGCGGCCTCATCCGAAGCGGCCTCATCCGAAGCGGCCTCATCCGAAGCGGCCTCATCCGAAGCCTCCTCATCCGAAGCCGGTTCAACGGCGGCGGCTGCGTCTCAATCTGCGCCGTCGGAAGCGGCGCCGTCGGAAGTGACTCCCGCGTCCGACACTTCGGTGGAAGCGGTTCCAGAGGAGCCGCCGGACATTCCCCTTCTGGATTTCGGAACTCCTCCCGAACCACCGACGGTCGGAGCGATCTATCGAGGTCGCGTCGGTTCCGTGTCCGAGAGCGGACACATCGCGATCGTCAATCGCGGCATCGACCGAAAAGAAGTGAAGCGAGCCCTCGCCTATGCGCGAGATCAGCGCAACCGCGTTCGCGGACTCGTCTTTGGATTCAATCGGGGCGGGTTTGACGTACTCGTCGGCGGCATTCGAGTGTTCTGTCCGGCAAGCGGCATGAGCCTTGGGCTTGTCGAAAACCCCGAGGAGCTCGTGGGGCAGGCGTTCGAGTTCACCCTCTCGGCCAAAAAGTCCGGGGGGCAGGGATTCGTGGTGAGCCGTCGGTCCATTCTGGAGCGCGAACTCCGCAAGGCCCGAAAACAGCGCATCAAGTCGCTGGAGGCTGGCCAGGAGCTTTCCGGGAAGGTCACCTCGGTTCGTGATTTCGGGGCGTTTGTCGACCTTGGCGATGGAGTCGAAGGCCTCGTCCATATGTCCGAGCTGAGCTGGAACCGCGGCGATCGGCCGGCCGACGCGGTGACCGTCGGACAGGACGTCAATGTCAAGGTGCTCAAGGTCGGTGGGGAAGAGGATCGAAAGACGGATAACAAAGACAAGCGCCGTCGCGACCGACAGACCCGGGTGTCCCTTTCGATCAAGGCGCTCCTTCCCGATCCCTGGGAAGGGGCCAAAGAGGTGCTCGAAGAGGGGAAATACCGAAAGGGCAAGGTGGTCCGTACCACCGACTTTGGTGCCTTCGTCGAACTCTCCCCGGGGATCGAAGGGCTCCTTCACATCAGCGAGCTTGGCAAAGACCTGAAGCATGCGAGCCAAGCCCTCGACGATGGGGCGGAAGTCGATGTGGTGGTGGAACGAGTCGATTTCGGCCAGCGTCGCATCAGCCTTTCTCGGCTCACTCCGAGTGAAGTAAAGGCCATCGAGGCCGGCACCCTCGACCCCAAGAACCGGCCCAAGTCGCTCAAGCCCGGCTCGCACATCATGGTGGTGGTGGACCGTACCGACCATCACGGCGTCCACGTGCAAGTCAAAGGAGTGCTCGGCCGAAAGGGACGTGGGTACATTTCCAATCGCGAACTCGGCGGCGCGGGCAAGGGGGAGCGGCGAAAGGGTCTCACCCCCGGGACCGAGCTCGAGGTGAAGATCACGGGGACTGACCGAGACGGGAGCCTTCGTTGCTCCGTCAAGGGCCGTGAGGTCGATGAGGAGCGGCGGGCGGTGCGCGAGTACCGGAAAGAAGCGTCGAAGCAGGGTTTCGGTACATTCGGCGACCTCCTTCGGCAGAAGCTCTCCGACGGTTCGTCGTCGGACTGACCCGCGCAGGAAGCGACGAGAAGTGCTTGCGAGGGCGCGCCCCCGTTGCTACACCGCCTGCTCGAAAGGGCGATTAACTCAGGGGTAGAGTGCCTTCTTCACACGGAGGAAGCCGCTGGTTCAAATCCAGCATCGCCCACCATTGGCCGGCCTCGGGAGTGCCGCCGGTCCGGGCCGTCGTCCTGCCCGCAGGGTCGGCGGTCTTCATCGGGGCGAGGACGCAAGGATGAGCGACGCCCTGATCGATCGAGTCCAGAAAGGAGAGACGCGGGCCGTGGCGCGCGCTCTTCGAATGGTCGACGACCGTCGCGAGGGGTTCGTCGACCTCCTTCGAGGCCTCTATCCCGCCACCGGCGATGGGTACGTTCTCGGGATCACCGGCAACCCAGGCGCCGGAAAGTCGACCCTCGTGGATCGACTCATTCGCACCTTTCGCGCTCAGGACAAGCGCGTTGCGGTGGTCGCGGTGGACCCGACCAGTCCGTTTTCCGGCGGTGCGATCCTTGGGGATCGGATCCGAATGCAGAACCACTTCCTGGACGAAGGGGTGTTCATTCGATCGCTCGCCACGCGAGGGGCCCTTGGTGGGCTGTCCCGATCCGCGGCGGACGCGGTGCATGTGCTCGACGCGGCAGGATTCGACGTGATCCTCGTGGAGACCGTGGGGGTGGGGCAAGACGAACTCGAGGTCGCGAAGCTGGCCGAGACCACCCTGGTGGTGATGGCTCCGGGGATGGGAGACGACATTCAGGCGATCAAAGCGGGCATTCTCGAAGTCGCCGATGTCTTTGCCGTCAACAAGGCCGACCGAGACGGGGCCGACTCGACGGTTCGCGATCTCGAGCAGATGGTCGCGCTCACCTTTCAGAGTCGCCGAGCGCTCCTCGGAGCCGCGGGAGGTGGGCACTCGGCGGCGGCGGCTCACCATCCTCCGCCCTCCGACAAGGCGGATCCGAACGCGCCCTGGTCACCGCCCATCGTCCGCACCGTGGCCACGAAGAACCAGGGCATCGACGAGCTCTTCGAGGCGTTTGAGGCTCATCGCAGCTGGCTCCGCGAAAGCCCGGCGGGGGAACAAAAACAACGCGACCGAGTGGCGCACGAGTTTTACGCTATCTTCCGCGATGCGGTGCGGCAGGACAGCGAACGGACGCTTGCCGAGGCGATTCCCGCGGCCATCGACCGGATCGTGGAAGGAACGAGCGACCCGTACAGCGCCACCGAGGCGCTTCTTCGGGAGCTCCGCGGAGTGACGTCGTGACGCTCGGGAGTGCGTCCGGCGTGGACCGCGGGTCGACTTTGTGTCGCGTCGGTCTCCCGGTCGCGCTCCTCCTGTCGCTCGCGGCCTGTGATTGTGACGACGCCACCGTATTCGCTCCCCGCATCCAGGTGGCGGAGACTTCAAACTGCTACGACACGGGGACCACTCCGCCCGAGCTCCTCAGCGAGGTTTCCTGCATTGGCGTCCAGGTGCGCGACCTCGCCACTGGAGAGCCGGTCCTCGTGTCTTCGGAGGCCACGGATAATCCAAACGAAGAGCGCGCCATCGTCGGGGTCGACCAAGGCAGTCCCCGCGAGTTCCGGGTGAACGTTGCCTCGGTCTCCGGCCCGGTCGAGGTCGAGATCGCACTTTTCGACGCCAGCGGGCAGGAGATAGGGCGGGGGGTGACCGAGGCCAACGCGCTCGCCGAGGTCGAGCGGCTCCCCGCCCAGTTCCTGGGCCGCGCCAACTGTGGCTACGTGGGTGACGGCGACCGGACCGCGCCGCTTCCGCGCGCCCTCCATACCATGATCCCGGTGGGCGGCGATATCCTCGTCCTCGGTGGGGTGACGGGAAGCCTCAACTCGGTGATCATGGCGCGCGAGCCGGAGGTGTATCGACCCGGGATGGGGTTCATCGAGGTCGATGCCGACGACTTCGGGCGTTTTGCATTTACCGCGGTGGACGTTTCCTCGTCCGACGAGGGCCCGTTTCAAGTACGGGTGGTCGGAGGTTTCGACTCGAGTGCATCGCCGTTATCGATCGACCCGTCGTTTACGCAGAGTCAGTGGGGCACGCCGTTTCGACTCAATACGGACGACCTCGTTCCGCAGGACGACGTGATCCTTGTGTACACCCCATCGGCCGACCCCCCGACGCTCCGGCTGATGGCCAATGCGCCGCCGACGGGCGCCGCGTCGTCTGGTTTCACCGTCGCCAGCGTGGGGCCGGCGACGATGCCGGTG
>JBCCZL010000081.1:0-22484 GCA_039187775.1 Myxococcota bacterium | reverse complement strand
TGACATTCTTCGAATCGGCTCTATGATCGGATGTACTAATTGGTTTAGTTTTATTGCATCCAAACTCTCATCCATGAATCCCGAAGCCGCCCCTCTCCGGCATACTTCCGCCGTGGAACCTGCCGCCTCCGTTCACCCCAAGGCCCTTCAAATCCTCGAGGGCGCCAAGCAGGCGTTCATGGAACACGGCTACGAGGGATGCAGCGTGGATACCATCGCGCGACAGGCGGGGGTGTCAAAGGCGACGGTCTATAGCCACTTCGGAGACAAGCGAACCCTGTTTTCCGCGGTCGTCGAGCGAGAGTGCGACCTTCAGACCTCCCGGTTCTTCACCATCGAGGTCGGAGAGCCCATCGATGCGGGGCTTCGACGGATCGCTCGACAGTTCGTGGAGTTCATCGTTTCGCCATTTGCGATCCAGCTCTTTCGACTCGTGGTCGCTGAAACGAGCCGCTTTCCCGAACTCGGTCGCGCGTTTTACGACTCGGGCCCCGACCTCGGGCACCGTCGGCTCATGCGGGTCCTGGCGGCGGCGGCGGCGTCCGGTGAACTTCGGATCTCCGACCCCGAACTTGCCGCCCATCAGTTCGTGGAACTGTGCAAGTCGGATTTGTTCTTTCGTCGACTCCTCGGCGTCCGCGCCAAGGTCACCGAAGAGGAGATTCATCGGGTCGCCGACGGAGCCGTCGAGACATTCCTCTCGGCGTTTGGTCCCGAGAAGCGCTAACCGTCGTTCGAAGCGTCCCCGACGGAGGCATCCGCGGTGGAGGCGTCCCCGTCTGCGGGGTCCATGCCGGCATCGCCGCGCTGAAACTGGTCAAAATCGAGCTGGCACGCGGTGAGCGCCATCGCGAGGAGACCCGCAAACCACCAGCAAAGCGAAGTCGAGCAGCGCATCACGTCTTCTGTACTGCGTTCCGCGGGCGGAACACAAGCTTGTTCGCTTCGATCGCCCGGTTCAGTCGATGAGTCGGAGCCCCGGCGGAAGGGACTCGCCAAAGATTCGCCGCTCATCCGCGGCCTCGAGGTGGGTCACTTCGCGCACCATGCGGTGCCAGCTATCCGGCGCATCGACCGTTTGAAGACGAGCCGCCACTCGCTCGCGAAGCGCGGGGTCGAGATCGCGGGCCCGATCCCCGCTCATCCGTGCGAGGAGGGTGGCGGCGAACGAAAGCGTCTCGAAGCCGCTCCAGTCGAAGCCGAGGCACGCCTCCAGCCAGCGCTCCGCGTCGGCCCGGTCCACCACATTGTGGGCGCTTCCGTAGAACGGCACGCGGGCCCCGAGGCGGCCTACCGCCCACCAGCTCTGCGGGTTTTCGTCGTGCTCGGTGAGCCGGGTGACGAGCCAGTCGCCGAGCGTCGCCTTTCGGTCTCGAGGAATATGCTCGAGCGATCCGACGAGCCGCACCATGTCATCGTAGCCGGCCCACTTGGGTCCCTTGGGCCGAGGTCGGGGCCGTTTCGTCGGAGGATGGAGATACCACTCCACCACGTCGAGGAGCTGGCGCTGCTTGGCTTCGTCGAGACCACCCGCGACCCGACGCCACAGGATCCACCACTCGGCCTGGTTCTGGGTCTCCGGCATGAACTGCACGCCCGCTTTGAAGAGCTTAAAGAGCTCATCGATGCGCCAGTCGTCGAGCGGATAACCAAAGCCCGGCCGAAGGGTGTAGCCCGTGAGGTTGAACCACACGCGCTCGTGGGCCGCCGAGCGACGCCGACGCTTCGCACCGGCGAGGAGCGCGCCGAAGAGCTCGCGGAGAAGCGGCGTGTCCCATCCCGCCCGTGTGCCGATGATCTTCTCGAGCTCGCGCACCGTCGACTTGATCTCCCGGGGCGAGACCTCCTGCGAGCTCTTGCCGTACACTAGGCGCACTCGCTCGGTCGCCTCGGAAAACCGGGGATGAAGCTGGGTCACACGCTCGGCGGCGAGCGCGCTCTTGGACGCGCCCCGAAGCTGGAACTCGAGCTTCCAGCGCCGGTCGGAGGCGCTCTCTTGTGCTGCGGCGTCGGCCTGCGGCACGAAGCTCAGCTCGAGGGTTCCCACTTCGGTCAGCGCGGTGATCAGCTGAACGGGAATCTCCGCCTTTGAATCCGCCTTGGAGTCGACGTTCGCGTCCGCCTGCGCGTCGAGGACCGCAGCAAGCGGGGGCATCTCCTGGTACGCATCGCCGCCCACCGCCACGAGATCCCCCGGTCGATGGTGGCGCACATCCTGGGTGGACGAGACGAGCGGAAATCGCACCGGCCGACCAAGGGTCAGGGAAAACGTCCGCCGGGTAAGCGGGATGTCTTCGCCCTCCTCCGAGCCCCGGGGAAGAATGCACACGCCCTTCCGCTCGTCGGCGCTCCCCTCGACCGCAAGGAAATAGCTCCGTGGCGAGCCGCCTCCGATCCGAACCCCAACCCCACGGCGCGCAAGCCCATACGCCACCGCGCCCCGTGCCACCGCGAGCTCGGGGTGGGCGTTATCGAGAACCCGCGGCGCATCGCCCCGCCAGCCGCCGAGCACCTCGCGAAGGCGCCGCTGAAGAAGCGCGCCCCGAAACACGCCGCCGTTGAGGAGCACCGCATCGGGCACCGCGAGGCCGGTGGCGGGCGCGCGGTCGCCGAGCGCTTCGCGCGCGAGCTCATCGTTGGTGTCGAGGAACGCCGCGATGTGCTTGGTGATCGCGGCGTCGGCCACATATGGAAGCCCGAACTCCACGATCGCCCCGCGGCGCCGCTCGGGTCGTGCCGAGGCGTCGGTGGCAGGAAAGAACCCATCGAGCACCAGCTGCTCGACCTGGGCCCGGGTCACCTCCGTCGAGCGAGCTCCGCCGATGAGCTTGGATCCCGAACCGAGCACCGTCACCTTCACCGCCTCCGGCGCGTCTTCCGCAAGGAGTCGCTCCTTCGCCTGCCGACACTGCTGAATCAGCTGGGAAAAGCGCGCGGAGCCGAGCTGGGATCCTTTGGCGATCGCCGCCTCCGCGGTGCGCGCGAGCGCGAGATCCATATTGTCGCCGCCAAGCATCAAGTGATCCCCAACCGCGATGCGGGTGAGCCGAGCCCCCGTCTCGCGAAGCTCGACCCGGATCAGCGTGAGGTCCGTGGTCCCTCCGCCGACGTCCACCACCAGCGCAAGCCGATGATCCTCGAGCTCCTCTTCGAGATCGTCACGGCGCCGATCGAGCCAGTCATAGAACGCCGCCTGCGGCTCTTCGACGAGGCGAAGCTTCGGAAGCCCCGCGGCCTTTGCCGCCTCGAGGGTGAGCGCCCGTGCCGCTTCGTCGAAGGATGCCGGCACGGTGAGGACCACTTCTTGATCCGCAAGCCGCGCCTTTGGCTTCGCCTGCTCCCAGGCGCGGGCCACGTGCCGCAAATAGCTCGCGCTCGCCTCGACCGGGGAGACTTTGGGCACCTCGTCGGGCGCACCCCAGGGAAGGATCTCCGCCGTGCGATCCACCGCGGCGTGCGAAAGCCAGCTCTTGGCGCTCGCGACGAGTCGGCCCGGGACCTTGGCGCCGAGCTCGAGGGCGAGTTGACCCACGATCGCCTCCTCCGCGCCGGCGCCGCCCGCCTCCCAGGGAAGGGTCCGGTCCGCTTCCGACAGCTCGGCCGCGGCAAAGTGATACCGCACCGAGGGAAGAAGATCCCGCGTTCCAATTTCGCCGGGGGCGACCAGCTGATCGATGCCAAAGGAGTGGATCGGCGGCGGAGCCTCTTCGCTTCCCTCGCGGGTGTCGGCATAGGCCACCACCGTGTGGGTCGTGCCGAGGTCGATGCCCACAATGTAGCGGGCATTCATCCCGCGTCTCCGCGCACATCGAACTCCACCTTCCAGCGCGCGTCGCCCGCCCGCGAGATCGCGAGAAGCTCGAGGGTCCCGACTTCGGTGACCCGAGCTTCAAGCCGCACCGGCACGACGTCGCCCGGTTGGCGGCCTTCGGCCTGAAGCTCCGCTTCGAGCTCGTTCAGCTCCTCGAGTTCGTCGTCGTCCCAGCGGTCGAGCGCGGTGCCGACTGCATCGTCGCGGCGGACCGAGCTTCCAAAGAACCGAAACTTCACGCTCTCACCGACCACCAAGCCAAATTCCTGGTCCGGCGAGCCGGCGTCGGTGCCCTCTTCCATCCCAAAGGGCGCCACGCAGAGTGCGGTCAGCGGCGGCTCCATGCCGGGGACCGCCGGCATCGCGGCCTCGACGCCGATGTAGAACGACTTGGCGGTTCCTCCGCGGATCCGCACGCCCCCCCGCTTCGTCGAATAGGCGTAGTAGGCGGCGCCGCGCGCGCAGGCCTGATCGAGATCGGTCCCTTCGATCATGCGCGCCGGCTCGGCGCCCGCGTGTTCGAGCCAGCCGTCGACCACTTCGCGGATGCGCTCGACGAGGATCGGCGACTTGAACACGCCGCCATTAAACAGAAGCGCGGTCGGGCGAACGAAGCCTTCCCCGTCGCTCACCGCGCCGGCCTGCTTCGAGAGGAATGCGGCGAGGTGGCGGGTGATCGCCGGATCCTGGGTGTAGGGCAGCCCGAGCTTGGTGAGCGCCGCGCGGGCCCGGCCCTTCGGACGCGCATCGGCGCCGACGACGGGGAAGAACCCTTCGAGAAGGACTTGCCGCACTTCGTCGCGGGTGAGCTCGGTGCGAATCGAACCCCCGATAAGCTTCCGGCCTCGGCTCGGCACCACAAGGGGAACCGCGTCGACATCGGAATCGGTGAGGAGCTGCTCCTTTGCCCCGCGGCAGCCGAGGGTGAGGCTTCGCATCTGCCAGTCGTCGAGCTTCTTCCCGGCTTGTTCGAGCTTCATTCGGACGACATGGGCAAGGGTGAGGTCCATGTTGTCGCCGCCGAGGAGAATGTGGTCGCCGACCGCGATCCGCCGAAGAGAAAGCGAGCCTCCGTCGTCTTCGACGGCGATGAGCGAAAAGTCGGTGGTGCCTCCGCCGACGTCGATCACCAAAAGGACATCGCCGACCTGCACGTCCTCGCGCCAGCCGCCGGCGCTCGACGAGACCCAGCTGTACATCGCGGCCTGCGGTTCCTCGAGGAGCGTGAGCTGCTCGAAGCCCGCACTTCGCGCCGCCTCCGCGGTGAGCTCGCGGGCCGCCGGATCAAACGACGCGGGCACAGTGAGGACCACCGGCTGCGAGCGGAGCGGCGCGTCGGGATGCTTTTGGTCCCACGCCTCGCGAAGATGCGTGAGGTAACGAGCCGACGCCTCGAGGGGCGACACCCGCGGCACTTCTTCGGGCGCCTCCGGCGGAAGAATCGGCGCCCGCCGATCGACTCCCGGATGGCAGAGCCAGCTCTTGGCGCTCGACACCAAACGGATCGACGTCAGCCCGCCCCGGGTGCGGGCGAGTTCGCCGAGGAGTTCGGTGCGTTCGGTGGGCCAGGGCAGGCTGAGCTCGCCCTCACCAAACTCGGTGGCGTGCGGAAGATAGAGAAACGACGGGAGGAGCGACTGGGCCTCGATCTCGCCGGGCGCGGTGAGCTGGGGGACCGGAAGTGTGTGCTGGGCGACCTCGTCGCCTTCGCTCAGGTCGAGATCGACATAAGAGAGCGCACAGTGGGTGGTTCCCAGGTCGACGCCGATCGCGTAGCTCGGCTCGTCGCTCAAAGCTCGACCTCGGCCGGCGCGAGCACCTGGGCGTCATGGCCCTCGGCCATCTTCGGAAGCTCGACCTTCTCCGCGCGCCAGCCCGAGTGGGCGAGGGTGCCCTTGAACGGCGGTTCGCCCACCACATTGCCGGTCAGGCGAAGACGCTTTGCGTCGAAGCCCTCTTCGACGGTGAGCGTGCTGCCCTCTTCCTCGCTTCGAATCGGCACGATCTCGAAGTGCGCCTCGACCGCTTTCTTGCAGCCTTCGTGCACCACCCGCGCGGCCGCGCCGATGTCGGCGTCGGAGGCTTCGGAAAGATCTTCGTGGATGAAGTCGATGAACCGACCCTCGCGCTGCAACACCGACAGGAGCTGGCACGCCGCATCCGGGGTCGCTTCGCGGAGCACCACTGGCTTCGGCGGAGGCGCGGGCTCCTTTTGGTTCTCTGGGGTTTTCTCTTTGTCCGGGGATTCGTCACCGTCGGTCAGCGCGGCCAACCCACCGGATCGGAGCTTGACGACACCGGCCGCAAAGTCGGCGTCAAAGAGGGTGCGAAAGTAGGCGATCCACGAAAGAAAAAGCCGGGCGAAAAACGACGGTCGGTCCACGGCGCGTCTCCTAGCCCGGAAGCCTTGGCCACGTCGAGACTAAATGATCCGGGCTCCTTCGGGGACATCGAAGATCCCGAATTATGCCCCTAGTTTTCAAACCTTACGAACCTTGAAGAGACAACCGCAATTGCGGTTCAGTCGACGGGAGGCGAGGGCAGAGGCCGCGGCGCAGGATGAACGTACACCCTCACCCTGCCTTCCCGGCTACCCTCCGTCGGCGGGCCCCACGAGCCATTCCATGCATTCCCAAACCCTCGCCCGAACCCATGACGACGATCGCTGGACCGCGGTTCGCGAACGTGACCGGCGCTTCGAAGGAGCCTTCGTCTATGCCGTCCGCACCACTGGCGTCTTTTGCCGCGTCGGCTGTGCCTCGCGGATGCCGCTTCGCAAGAACGTCGAGTTCTTTGATGGCCCGACGGAGGCCCTCGACGCCGGCTATCGCCCGTGCAAAAAGTGCCGCCCCACCGAAGAGACGCCTCGCTCGAAAATGCTTCGTCGCGCGTGCACTCTGCTCCTCGAAGAACCACGCCCGAAGACCCGCGACATCGCGGGCACCCTGGAGGTCAGCGAGTCCTACCTCCACCGCGCATTCAAAGCCGAGCTCGGCGTCACCCCCCAACAGTACCGCCGGCAAGTCCTCCGCGAACGGGGGCGCACCGAACTCGCAACTGCCGACTCGGTGACCGAAGCCGTCTATCGCGCCGGCTACACCTCGAGCAGCCGCTTCTACGAAGACTTGGGTCCGACCCTCGGCATGCCCGCGGACACCGCGCGCCGCGGCGGGCAAGGCGAAACGATCCACTACTCGGTGCTTCGCTCGTCCCTCGGACAAATGCTGATCGCCTGGACCGCGGAGGGAGTCTGCGAAGTGAGCCTCGGAGCCGATTCCAAGGCGCTCCTAAAGCGGCTCGAAAAGCGGCTCCCGCAAGCCGCGCTGGTCGAAACCCCATCCAACGAATGGGCCCGCACCCTCATCGCCGCGCTCGACGGCAGCGCACCCGACAACGCGCTCTCCGACATCCCCCTCGACATCCGAGGCACCGCATTTCAGGCCCGGGTGTGGACCGCGCTCCGATCGATTCCCGCCGGAGAGACCCGTAGCTACTCCGAACTCGCCGCCACCATCGGCGCTCCCAACGCGGTCCGCGCCGTCGCAAGCGCCTGCGCGCAAAACTCCCTCGCCATCCTCGTCCCCTGCCATCGAATCGTCCGAAAAGACGGTTCCCTCTCCGGCTACCGATGGGGAGTCGAGCGAAAAAAGGCCCTCCTCGAACGAGAACAGAAACCCTTCGGCTGAGGGCAAGCATTCAAATCCGCGCTAGGGCCGCTTCCAGAACCTCCTCGTCGGTTCCATCCCCATGCGAGCCTGCCCTGACGTGTGCCGTCACGCATGCAGGCTAAGGGGACGTCAGGCCCGACGTATGCCAGTCTGACGTATCTTCCGAACGCCTGAGGGCCCGTCGGCCGACTCCACTGGGTATCGCGAGGCGGTTGGTTCCGGTAACGAACACAGGCATGTCCCTACTTCCTGCTACGCGAACGACGAATGGCTTGACCTATCTCCTCAAGGAGTCGCGTGTACTCTTTCGATTCTCGAAGCGAGACGTATCGGCTCATCTCGTCTAGGGCCTCCGGCAGCCGTCTTTGGTCGGCGAGGGAGTGAAACAACCCGAGAGAAGCGAGCTCCGACCTTGGTGACAGTGCAACGCACTGCCGGAAGTAGGATTCGGCCGTTTGTGCATCGCCAATGTCGAACAAATACAAACCTCCGAGCTCACCGAGTACCGCGGCTCTATGGTTTTCGGGTTGGTCATGGTCTTTCTCGAGCTCCGCGAACTGCTGAATCGCGAGGTCGACCTGTCCCGAATCCCGCAACTCAACCGCCGCATTGAATGCCAATTCCCAAGTGTCAGTCATCGCGAAATCCTACTATCGCATCTTGAAGATGACCCGCAGAGAGGGATGGTTCCGTCGTAAGCTGAGATCGGAACGGCATAGTGCGGCCGAGTGAATCGTCAGCCGATACGCGTGTGGTCAGCTTCCCGTTTTTGGTCGTAATCGCGCGCAGCAACTTCTGGGTGTCCGGCGAGCCGGAGGATCGAAAGACTGCCCACGGCGGCCAACGCACCTTGTGTCTGTCCGCTACGGTTCAGGAGGCGTGGTGCACGAGACAAGACCCACCGCGTGCCCCGTGTCGGGGCTACCGCCGACTTCTTCCGCGAAGAAGAGATACCCAACGTCATCCTCGACTTCGAATGCCAAGGGCGTGCCGTTCGCTATTACGAATCCGGAGGCCGTCAGAGGTTCGCTATCCGATTCCTCACCGATTCGTTGCACAATGATTCTTTCGTCGGCGGTGTAGAGGAGGACCGTAAACCCTTCGAACCGCTCGAGGAAGGCAGCACCGTCGCCTTCGATCGGTCCAACCTTGCCTACGTTTAGGCCTGGTTCGGCAAACAGGTCGACGTGCAGCTCAGACTCGGGCGCGGCTGTGCTTCGCCGGAGGATCGCGACGCCATCTTTCCACGGCGCGATTTCGCTTTCGAAGCGAGTGCCTGGTGGCGCTTCGACAACCCAACCCGTCCGAGTACCGTCGTTGGAGTCCACCAACGCAACATAGGCGCGGGTCCTGTCCGTGCTGGGAGCGAACGCCCAGATACCCTGAGCCCCAACTTCAAGGTCTGGGGCCGTGGTCGGAAAGTCGACTTCGCGGACCCTCTCCCAGTGAATGGGCGGTACTTGTTCCCAAAGAACGCCCGGTTCCCGCTCGGGTTGGATCGTGGCTTGGCGAAGCATCGCGGGAGCCAGATGACCGTCACCATCCCCGGTCCATGCGAAGAATCCGCGGCCAAGGGGAGCTAGGCGCCCGGTAGATGGTCCTTCCTCCTCTGGGTATCGATATCCGAAGCAACGAAAGCCACAACCACTTCCATTCCAGCTATACCCGGATGAGAAAAGCACGAGATGCCCATCCGCCTGTGCGTTCCATGCGACGCTTGGGCGTCGAACGCGATAGTCTCCCCCGCTCGCGCCAAATGCGCCAGTATCCGGCGGACGATGACTGAAGTTGACGGACCACTCTCCAGAAGTCCGAATAACGAAACCGCCCCCTCCAGGAGAGGAGGGGGCAATCGCAGCGAAGCCGTCGCCCAGGGCATCCTCGTCGTAGGTTTCGAACGAACAGTCGAGACTGGCAGACTCCGCGACCTCTCGTGACAACGAGCACCCGAAGAGCCCCGCAGTCGCGAGACGCACCAACCCCATCGCGGCTGATGAATGCCTCCTCTCTACCACGAGGACCAGCAAGCGACCTGTGGGCCGCTCGGTACCCGGGAGAGAACAGCTCGTCGGGGCACATGCGAAAGAGAGCATGGTCACTTCACAACGTCTTGAATGCACCTTTGAAGATAGTCCGAGAAGTGGCCAATCGATCGAACCTTGTCGTCGCTGTCCGAGACCGCCCAACAGACCGGATCGTCGTTCCTTATGGCTCCATCAAACCAAGCTGCCATGTACCCGTGGTGAGACCAGAAGCAGACAAGAGTTGACGTGTCGACGCCTACCACACCAACCTCTTCGATGAACTCTGGAAGCCAAGCGGTGTTTGGCAGAAGGTGCATTAGGTAGCAGTCAGTTCCTCGAAAAATGCCTTCGAAGTCGTTGCCCATCCACTCTAGAAACTCTCGGTAGGCTCCAGGGAGTGTTCTACCCAACTCGGTCTCAACCGCGGCAATCTCATTTTGCGAGGCTCCCTCTGGCCGCCCAAACTTCGCTTGGGCCCGGGAGTCGTAAAATCGTCGCGCGCCTTTGATAAAGTTCTTCACCTTCCACCCCGTACTATGACTCGAACCCCCGGGGCGTGAACCAGGATGAGGTTGATCCGCGATTCGCTCCAAAGCCAGTGCCTCTCAGTCGAATTCGCGAGAGAGCCACCGACGTCAACTGTACCAAAGCGTCTTGTTTCTGGAACTCCCACGCCTCGCCGAGGGTTGCGCCCAATACTGTTGCGCGGATGTCCGCTCCATCCACATGACCATCTACTGTCGCGATGTTGCGCCGCCGCCAGACTTGCAAAGTATGTGCGGACCTCTCTGTATCCCCTGTAGCGGCTCGGACGGCTACGACGACCCTCAATCGGTAGGTATCCCCTCCTGCTGACGACTTCCCACCCTTCGTTCCCCTTTCCCTTGATGGCACCCGGGTGGGGCTGCCGTCCCTGTGTGCTCCGATCTCACTTCGTTTCGTGCGCCCCTTATCGGGAGGGGTGTCGCCGGGTTGCGGATTTTCCATCCCAAAGCCGATCTTTTTTTGTGCGGGCTGAGAAAGGCGGGTGCTTCCGGGGTGTTGGGGGCTGCGCTTTTCAGCGGGGACGGCTGCCGCGGTGGAGCGATGGTTCGGTGTCCGCGTCCTCATCAATGGATACAAGTCGCCGCCCAAGCCCGGAGTGGCGCTGCTGGGGCGTTAGCCTTTGCGCCGGCGCGGGCGCCGGCGCGCAAGACTCCCTCGCCGTCCTCGTCCCCTGCATCGAATCGTCCGAAAAGACGGTTCCCTCTCGGGCTACCGCTTGGGAGTCGAGTGAAAGAAGGCCCTCCTCGAACGAGAGCAGATTCCCCTCCGCTGACGAGCGGTCTGCCCTAACACGGATTCGAACTAGGACAGTCGATATGCGTTCGAAGATGAAGGGTACAGAATCCAGAGACGACGCCCATGACCTCGAGTACTGAGTCTTCGCATTCCGAAGTCATGGCCCCTCGCACGGACTCGAGAACCTCATACGCGTCCTCCAGCGCGAGTCCTCGGGCCCGATGTGAACGAAGGACGGAGAGGTGCTCGGTTAACGAAGCCCGACGGCGGAGCGCAGCTTGCAGATCCGTTCGGTATGCCCGGACCGGCGCCATCGTTGATGTGTAGCGCACGCGTGGCGTTGGAGTCACGGGCACTGTGAACTGGCGTTGAGGGGTGTCGCGGAGTTGACTCTGTCGCGCTGTGGAACGAGGGGAACGCGGAAACGAATCCCGTGGAGAGCGTGGCACGGGAGTTGCGAAGACAAAAGGCATGCGTTCTTGCTTGCTTCTTCTCTTGGCGCTTTCTGCGGGTGCCTGCGGTCCGACGGCGTACGTTTCGGAAACTCCCGCGGCGTTCTCCGAGCGTCCTCCGGAGTTTCCGTTGGAGGCAGGCACCTTTGCGCCTGTCCGGGTGGCGGCCGACCTCTTCCAGGGTCCCGCGGAGCCCGCGGAGAGCTTCGTGGTGACGCGAGGAGATCTCAATCTGCTCTGGGTGGGTGATGGGCAGGTTCTGGTTCGGGATCGCAGCGATGAAACGTATCGACTGATGACCGCTCGGCCCCAGGCGAAGGGCGATGAGGCGCAAATGCTCCGGAGTTTCCGCGCGGTGGGAACCCCGGTGCAGGAAGTCGATGGAAGCTTGGTCGCGGTGTTCGACGAAGCGCCAGCGCGGGTCGACCTCGCAAGCGGCGAATCGCATGCGCTCTCGCTTCGAACGCCCTCTCCCCCACAACGCATCTGGCTGACTCCGGGCGACGAGATGAATCCACGAGACCTACTCGTCGCACTGACCGAAGACGGTTCGCGCTACTACGGCATCGTCCCGAGGACCGGATCCCCGGGCGCCCGAGTCGACTGGCGCTATCCGCAGCGCGGGCAGCTCGTGGTCGGGTATGTGCCGACCTGGCTTCCCGCCGCCAACGCGTTTGTCGGCGTTCCGACCGAGGTCGGCGAACGGCTCAACCGGTGGCGTTCGACGCTTCGTCCGGGCCCGACCGACGCCCCCGTCTGCCTCGGCACCGCCGACGCTCGGCCAGGACGCCACTGCGAGCCGCAGGTTGGCCGCATACTGACTCGCGGTTGGAAGATTCATCTCGACGAAGGAACGGTCGCGCTCCGCCGGGTGGGCATGCCACGGAACGATGTGCCCTTCGAGTTCCGCGCGCCCTGCGACGATGCCGAGCTCATTCGGGCTTCCTACGAGCCTCCTAGAGCGATCATCGGCTGCGCCTCCGCCGCTACGCTCTACGTGTGGTCGCCGGAGCGAGCGTTCTCGTTCCCGTCGAACATCGGGACGCCGCTCGTCCGCTACCGCTCGAGCGAAGCCCTTGGATGGCACGAACTCTTCGAGTGGTCGGAGGAACCACAGCATCGATGGCTCGACCTCGTGGCGCATCGAGGCATGGAAACGCCACCGCTTCTTCACGCGTTTCGCAAAGATCGACAGGTTCTCGGCACCATCGATAAAGACGGCACCCAAAGCCTTGCGCTCATCGATCTTGCGAACGGGACGGGGGCGATCCTCGCGGAATATCCGGACTGTCCCGGCAAAGTATGGCCGCGCGGCATCTGGGACACCGGCGTGGCGATGCGCTGCGAGGAGCCCTCCGCCGACTACTCCTCGGAGATTCGCTTCTCCGAGTGGCTCTCGTTTGCCGAGCGACGACGCTACCGCACCACGGGTGACATCATCGGCCCGGCCACGCCTCACGGCCTGCTGGTTCGCGACCTCACCGAGCTCCCGGGGGAAGGACGCGTCGCGTTCGCCGAAGTTCGCTACGCGTGGCTGCAATAAACGCGCATCACCGTGCTCCGAGCGTCAACCAAAAAGACGGGGGTGATAGGTGACTCGTACCGGCGCAAGGGTCTTGATGCGCCGAAAGTCGTCGTGTCCAGGATGGATGAGGTAGTTCCGTTCCTCTGGGACAACCGCCGACGGCACCGAGAGCACCGCGGATTCGCCACTCTCCACCCATTGATCACCAAAGGCTGCGAGCACTGCTGGCGCCGGATAAGCACGCCAGCCCACCGGCAGCGTGGATGCATCCAATGCGAGAACGAACTCGTCGGGGATCTGAACCTCGATCGCGACGTGCGTCATGGGGGCCACAGACTTTTCGGTGTGGACACGTACTTCCAAGGTCGCAAGCGCTCGACTCCCCGCAGTGTACGCCACCGCAGTGCCAATAGAGTTCCACCGACCGCCGTAAAGTCGCGCGCCTTCGCCACTCAACGGCGGGTCGGCCCATTTCGTATCGCAGAACCGCCACGCTCGAATCAACTAAACACGCCGTGTTCGAGGCGCCCGAGAACCCTCAGGACTTCGGTGGTTCCCGCATCGGTTGCAAGCCAGCTCCGCGGGAGCTCGCCTCCGAGCGCGTCGTTTGGGGTGCCAAGCCATCGCAGGGCTCGCTCCCGGTCCCCTAGTACCTCGACGGTTCGGTCGAAGGCCCGGACGACCCGAGCGGCGTTGTCGGAAGCCTCGGGACTCAGCGGCTGACGCGAGGTTGCCTTTCGCGAGAGCGTGCGGGGGTGAACCTGGAGAATCTGCGCCATCTCGACTTGCGACAAGCCAAAAAGCCGTTCGACCTTCTTGAATTTCGAGAGCTTCAAGCCCTGAAGAACGATCTTCTGAACCGCTTGGGGCTCCGCTTCGATCCTGCTCACCCCAAACACATCGGCCGCCAGCGTCTTCGCCTCGGCGCGAGTGGTGAACGCGATGGTCCGCGCACCCTTCGAAGACATTTGTCGATTAGCCATACGACAAATGTACGAGTCGCATCGAGGCGTGTCAACGCGTCAGGAAGGGTCTCGCGGGGAGTCGGGGGAAACTCTGCTCAAGCTGCCCGATGCCGACTTCGCCGCTACGCCTCGGCGTTCGGCTGATAGATCTGGATGAGGTTGCCACACGTGTCCGCGAACACCGCCAGAGTGACAGGTCCTTGATTCGTGGGGTCGGTGGTAAAGACCACCCCCGCCTCCTTGAGGCGCCGATGTTCCGCTTCGATATCGTCCACTTCGAACGCGGTCGCCGCGATCCCTTGTTCCAAGAGGGCCTTTTGGTAGGCCTTGGCGGCTGGATTGTCGTTGGGTTCGAGCACCAGCTCGACGTCATCGTGACCTTCGGGGGAGATCAGGGTGAGCCACTTCAGCCCCGGCCCGAGCGGGATGTCGTGCTTCGTCTGAAACCCAAGCACGTCCGTGTAGAAGCGGTGGGCTTTTTCTTGGTCGTCGACGTGAATACCGGAGAGCTTGATCTTCATCGCCCGAGCGTGTCATGGCCGATGGGCGGGTGCTTCTCCAAAATTGCCATGGCCGCATAGGCGGGTCCGAGGAGGCCGAAGCACCCCGGACGGTAGAGCGCGTGGGTGACGGGAATGAGTCGCCGCTGACGCTGATATTCCGAAGGCCGGAGGCCCACGCGTCGTTGGAACGCGTCGCTGAAGGAGCCCACGCTCTGAAAGCCGACGGCGAAGCACGCCTCGGTGACCGTGTGGTCGCGCATGAGGAGCGACTTTGCCCGCTCGAGCCGGACGCGAACTCGATGCTGATGAGGGGTGTCACCAAAAACGGCGGCAAACTGTTTGATGAAGCGACCGGTGGAGAGGCCCGCTTCCGCCGCCACCACCGCCACCGACGCATCGCTGACGGCAAGCTGGTCGCGAGCGCGGGACAGCACGCGGATGCGGGAACGAGGAACCATTTCGGGGAGTGTACCCGCCCTCCCTTGGAACTTCAGTCCCGCGACGTGATCCGACGACCCTTCGACGGCGAATGTTCAAGACGCGAGCTGGAATAGCTTTGCCGCGTTCTTCCACAGGATCTGATGCCGAAGATCTTCGTTGCCTTCGGTCGCGTGGAGAATCTTCAGCACACTGACGCCCTGGTGATAGAAGGGCCAGTCCGAGCCGTTGAGGATCCGCTCCTTCGGCACGCTCGCGATGATCTCGCGCATGGCGCGAAGGCCCTGACAGGAGAGCTCCACGAACACGTTTTCGTACATGTTGGGCAGCTTGACGGCCATCTGGTATTGAAGCGCTCCGCTGTGGCCGAGGATGAACTTGGTCTTCGGAAGATCGTGGACCGGCTGCCAGTAGTGCTTCACGTAGCAGCGCCGGTCCGCCCGCGCCCCCACGATCCCCACCGGGCCGCAGTGCCAAACCACGGGAATCCCGAGCTCTCCGCACACCTCGTACATCGCCATCGCCTTGGGGTGATCCGGCCGCATCTGCTGGACCGCCGGATGCATCTTGTAGGCGCGGGCGCCGCGCTCGACGGCCCGACGAAGCGACGCGATCGCGCCGGGGGCCATCGGATGGATCGCCGCCGCGGCGATGAGCTTGTCGTGATCTCCCGCGACGGTCAGGTAGCCCTCGGTGTTCGTTTGCGAAAAGGGGAGATCGATCGCGAGAATCACGCTTCGTTCAATTCCGAGCTCGTCCATCGAACGGGTCAGCGCAGGCCCAGTATGGGTGGCGCGCATCCCATCCTTCGTCAGCGAACCGACGGAAAGATCGTGGCGCATCTCCTTCATCGATCCGTCGTCGAAGTTGGTGTTCATGTACTCCTCGATGTCGAACGGAAGCTCCGGATCGAGGTAGAGCTGGGCCACCGCATCGGCGTGGAGATCGATGCGACCGGTCGGAACGTAGGTCAGCGCAAGGTGGGAGTGGACGTCGACGATCGGTCCGACGTTCTCGGAGATCCGGTAGGCACCGTTTTCGTCGCGCGAGATGTACTTGCTTTCGGAGAGGCGCTGCTTCACCTCTCTACGCTAACGGCGAAGGGCCTCTCGCTCCAAGGCGAAACCGCATGCGTCGCCTGAACGCCGTTCGAACAAGCCCGCCATCTTCGCTACCCTCTTCGCGAAGACCGTCGATCACGATGCGGATTCCCCCCGACCGACTCAGCCCCGAAGCGCTTCGCGGACTCATCGAGGAGTTTGTGACGCGCGAGGGCACCGACTATGGCCACATGGACCATCCATTCGAAGAGAAGGTCCGCGCGGTTCGACGTCAACTGGATCGGGGCGAAGCCATCATCGTCTTCGACCCCGCGACCGAAACGTGCAACCTCGTCCTCTCGCCTGACGCACCGTGAGGGCGCCGAGAGTTTAGGCGGCCTGTCTTCTCAGCCCGGAACTGCCGCCGCGTTCGGAGCAACCGCCGGCCGAAGGATTCGGGTGGCGTCGAGACTCATGATCGGCTTGATGATGTACTCGACCACCAGGTCGTGGGAGAGCGCGCGAAGCCGGTCGGGATCGGATGCACAGCCGGTGAGAATCACGACCTGAGGTCGGTACTCGGGGAGCTGTTCCGTGAGGGCATCCAGAAACTCAAACCCATCCATCCTTGGCATTCGAAGGTCGAGGAAAATCGTGCCCGGAAGCGACCGCCCCTCGGCAATGCTCTTCTCAAGGTGCCGCAGGGCCGCCTCACCGCTCGATGCCTTCTCAATGGCATCCACATAGTCGCAGCGCTCAAGCTGAATTCGCCCAAACTCGACGTCGAGCGGATTGTCGTCGACTAGTAGGACCAGGGTTGGCTCAACTAGGCTTTGCATTCCCAGGATCAACGGCCAGAGCGAAGCCCCCTGAAGGGTAGGGTTCGTGAAAACCGGCGCTCTACTGGGCCCGGTCCACCGTCACTCGGAGGGCGCCGTGTTCGTCTCGTTCGACCCAGAGGCGCCAGGGACGACAGCATACTTCGCAGTCTTCGACGAGCTCTCCCTCCGAGCCCGGATCCACGTACACTTCGAGGTACTCGAAGCAATAGGGGCATACTATGCCGCAGGTGTCTTCGCCCATAGATAAGGGAATCGCGTGGGAAAGCGGGGCCGAAAGAAGAAGATAGCATCTGAGCCGCGACCGGTGGCGCCGGCTCCGGAGCGCATCTCGCGTCCTTTTAAAGACGCCCTACGCGGGATGTCCATCGAGGCGCCGCCGGACGAAACCGCCTCCAAGCCCCTTCCGGCCTCGGTCCGCCCAAAGAAACGTGCGCCGCCCACGCCAGCCCCCGTTCCGCCGGACCAGCCCCTCGACGGGTACAGCTACGAAGACCGGGCGGCATTTCAGCAGGAGTTTGGTCAGGTTCGGCCGTTGGGGAGCAAGAAGAGCCAGACGAGGGCCCCGAAGCGGGTCTCTCCGACCCCCGCCACCCCTGCATCCTCCGATCCGAGCGCCCGCCAGCGACTCGATGCGCTGGTGTCTGGCGGCATCTTGTTTCAGGTGGAGGTCGACAGCGACGGATTTGTGGTCGGAGAGCGCCAAGGGGCCAATCCCAAACACCTGGCGACGCTAAAGCACGGTCGGGCGACCCCCGAAGCCGAACTCGACCTGCACGGGCGAAGGGCCGACGAGGCGGTGAGCACCGTAGTCCAGTTTCTTCGCAATGCCCGGCGGAAGCGGCATCGAGTGGTGCGGGTAATCGTTGGCAAAGGAAACCGCTCCCCCGCCGGCGGAGTGCTTCGGAACGCGATCTGCGACGCGATCGCGGACGGCCCGGCGGCCGCGTTTGTGTTCGCGTTCTGCAGCGCGGACCGACGTTATGGCGGAACCGGTGCCCTGCTGATCCGCGTCGCCGATTAAGACTACCCCGCGAGCGTCCGCACGGTTGCCGCCACTCCTTCAAGGAGTGTGGTCAGGTCTTCGTCCGGGATGTTCAGGGCAGGGGTCACATAGACAATGTTGCCAAACGGCCGCACCCACACGCCGGCGCGAATCAACGCCTGCTTCCACGACTCGACATCCGCCAGGTGTTCGAGCTGGACCACTCCGATCGCACCGCGGCAGCGAACGTCCACCACTCGTTCGAGGGACCGCAGGTCGCCGAGCCCTTCCTCAAGCCTTGTCTCCATTGCCCGTGCCTCGACCAGACGGGGCTCAGACTCAAAAAGATCGAGGGACGCATTCGCAGCTGCGCATCCCAACGCGTGCCCCATATAGGTCGGCCCGTGCATCAGCGCGTCCTCGGGGTCGTCCGTCCAGAAGGCGTCGGCGAGCTCCTCGCGCACCACCGTCGCCGCCAGCGGCGCCGTTCCCCCGGTCAGGGCCTTCGATAGCGTGATGATGTCCGGAGTGACGTCGGCCTCGGCGGTGGCGAACATTGCGCCGGTTCGGCCAAATGCCACGAAGATCTCGTCGGCGATGAACAGCACATCCGCATCGCGGCACGCCGCGGCGATCGCCCGAAGCATGTCCACGGAGTGAAAGCGCATGCCTCCGGCGCCCTGCACGAGTGGCTCGATCAGCACCGCCGCGATCTCGTCGCGTTCGCGGAGAAGCATCGCTCGAAACTCCGCGACCTCGGCAGCGGTCGACGGGAGCGGAACCACCTGCTCCTTCCGAAGCACATGCTGAAAAAGCGTGTGCATTCCCTCCTCGGGATCGGCCACCGCCATGGTGCCCAACGTGTCGCCGTGATAACCGCCGAGGAAGCTCACGAACCGATGGCGTTCGGGACGACCGCGAAGGCGGTGGTACTGGAGCGCGACCTTCATCGCGACCTCGACACTCACCGACCCCGATTCGCTGAAGAACACCCGGGATAGATCGCCTGGGAGAAGGGCGGCCAGCCGGGAGGCGAGCCGAAGCGCCGGCGCGTGCACCAGGCCGCCGAACATCACGTGCGGCACGGCGTCGAGCTGTGCTTTCATCGCCTCCACCAACCGCGGATGACGGTAGCCGTGGCACGCGGTCCACCAGGATGCGATCCCGTCGATCAGCTCTCGACCGTCCTCCAAGACGATGCGGCTTCCGAGCACGCTCCGAA
This sequence comes from Myxococcota bacterium, assembly GCA_039187775.1. Taxonomy (GTDB): domain Bacteria; phylum Myxococcota_A; class Polyangia; order Polyangiales; family JBCCZL01; genus JBCCZL01. The sequence continues at coordinate 3,731 of JBCCZL010000081.1, read as the reverse complement.
CGGGTAGCGGCGCCGGCGTGGTCGCCATCTGCGTGTAGGGCAACCAGATGTGCGGAAGACCGTGGGCATACCATTCGGGCACCGCCGAAAGGAGCGGGTGAGGCGGAGGCACCTTGGGCATGGCGAGAACCTGGGCGCGCTTTGTGAAAGCTGCAAGGCGCGGTTGAGCGCATTCTCTCTCTTCGGTGCACTGGCGTCCCGTGTCGTCTCCGCACTTTATTGGGCCAAAGCGTAGCGAACGCCGAGGTTCTATCGTCGAGATTTTCCGTGGGGCACGAGCTAACCTAGAAAGGTGTTACGGGCCTCGCTGCGCCTCGTGGGATACGTTCTCCTCGCGCTGACTGGATGCGGCCGGATCGCCTTCGATGATCCATCGGCCACCGACGACGCAAGCTTGGAGGGGAGCGGAGGTTGTGTCGCCGACGGCTGCGTCCAGGACGGAGACGCGGCCTCTCCCCAATGCGCCGCCGGAACCTTTCTCCGCGACGGTGCCTGTGTGGCCTGGACCGAATGTGTTCCCGGAGAGTTCGTGGAGATCGCTGGTTCCGATTCAGATGACCAAAGCTGCGCACTCTGTGAAGACGGCACCTTCAGCACCGGCGCGAACCAGCCCGCGTGCTCTCCGTGGCGCGACTGCAGCATCGGATCGATCGTTTCGATGCTGGGAACGCGAACCATGGATCGGCAGTGCCTAGCGTGCCCGGCGGGTGAGACCACGACGGGAACCAATGAAACGCGCTGCGTGACCGACAACTCGATCGTGCAGATCGCGTCGGGACAGCAGCACAGCTGCGCGCTTCTCGCCGACCGCACCGTTCAGTGCTGGGGAAACAATATGGCCGGCCAGCTCGGCGACGGCACGCTCATGCAACGGCTTCGCCCGGTCACCGCGAGCCCGCTGGGCGAAGTGAGTCAGGTCGTGGCAGGAAACATCAACACGTGTGCTCGCCTGTCGAGCGCGGTGTGGTGCTGGGGATCGAATAGCAACGGTCAGCTCGGGGACGGAACCCAAAACTCACAGTCCAGACCGCAGATCGTCCCCACGGTCGGAGACGTGGGCGATATTGAAATGGGCGCGGTCCACACCTGTGCACTTCGCACCGACCAAACCCTGAGATGCTGGGGGCGAAACCACTTTGGCCAGCTCGGCATCGGCACCACCGTCGAAGATCTATCGATCGCCCAGCCGAACTTAGTCGACATCGTTGAAGTTGCCGCGGGCGACCTCCACACCTGTGCCCGAAAGTCCAACGGGGACGTGTTTTGCTGGGGCAGCAACCGATCGGGACAGATCGGGGACGGCACATTGGTCGATCAAAGCCTGCCTCAAGAAGTGCCGGTCGCGAACGCCGTGGAGCTCGCGCTCGGCCGTAACCACACCTGCGCTCGGATCAATGATGGGAAGGTCCGATGTTGGGGGGCCAACGACGCCGGCCAGCTGGGGGACGGGAGCAGCGTCGATGCACGAGCCCCTCAGGAAGTGGTCGGCTTGACCGACGCCATCCAGATCTCCCTCGGCGATTTCCACTCCTGCGCGCTGCGGAGGAATGGTACGGCTGTGTGCTGGGGCAACAACGGGGCGGGTCAGCTGGGCGACGGTACCATGACCAACCGAGAGCAACCGGTGCCCGTCGCGGGATTTCCGGGGATTCGAGAGGTCGCGGCGGGCGACTTCCACACCTGCGCGCTTGGCGAAGGGCAAGACGTTCGGTGTTGGGGGTCGAACCAATGGGGCCAGCTCGGTGATGGCACCGTCGAAGGACGGACCTCGCCAGTCTCGGTGTCGTTCTAGCCCGGATCGATCACCGAAAAAGTGATCGCGGTAGGGATTAAAGTATCGGGCCAACCGTTTCCATAGTGAATCCAAACACATCCGGCGATAGCCGTCGCCGGGGAGCGGAGGCCCGATGGAAACAGAGTGTTCGAAGGATGCGGCGAGAGCAAAGGCCATTTTGGGGGGCGTGGGGCGCCGCACGTTGGAGGCCGATTTCAGCGCGGGTCGAGTGAGTAGCGACGGCGGTGTGTTGCTTCTTCGAGCGGCGGACGAGAGGTCGCGAGTGTTGGAGCGGCTTGCCAGCTGCTTCACCGATCATCGGCAGCCAGAGCGAACCGTCCATTCGGTGACCGAACTATTGAGGCAGCGCATCTACGGACTCGCGCTGGGATACGAAGACCTGAACGACCACGAAGAGCTATCGCGTGACCCGCTCATCGCGACCGCGATCGGCAAAGAAGACCCGCTGGGAGAAGCTCGGACCCGCCAGATGGACAAGGGCGTCGCGTGCGCGAGCGCGAGCACCTTGGGTCGACTGGAGCGGACGAAGGAAGACGCGACTTCTTCGAGCCGAACTGCCAAGATCGTCTGTAACTTTGCGGCGCTGCAGACCATGTTCACGCAGCTCTTCATCGAGAGGTTCGACGAGCCGCCGTCGCAGCTGGTGTTGGATCTGGACCCCTCGGATATCCGGCTACATGGGAAGCAGGAGCAGCGGTTCTTTCACGGGTACTACGATCATTACTGCTATCTGCCGAACTACGTGTTCTGCGGGGACTATCCTTTGGCCGTGCGCCTCCGTCCCTCGAACGTCGACGGATCGGCGGGTTCGCTCGAACTCATCGAGCCAACAATCCATCAGCTTCGAGCTGCGTTTCCGCACGTGCAGCTCATCCTTCGAGGAGACAGCGGGTTCTGTCGAGACGAGTTGATGACGTGGTGCGAATCGCACGGCGTCGACTACGTCTTTGGGATAGCGAAGAACACGCGCTTGGAGGCGCTCATCGCTTCCGCGATGGGGAAGGCGCGGAGAGAATACGAGCGGACGGGACGTCCGGCGCGCCGATACCGCACCTTCCCATACCGTACGCTGAAGTCCTGGTCGCGTAGCCGGCGGGTCGTGGGGAAAGCCGAGTACCTCAGCAAAGGCGAGAATCCGCGCTTCGTGGTCACGTCGCTGAGTCGGCGGCAGTTCCCTCAAAAGCTCCTGTATGAACAGCTCTATTGTGCCCGCGGCGAAATGGAGAATCGCATCAAGGAGCAGCAGCTAGGCCTCTTCGGCACTCGAACGAGCGCTCATCGGTTTCGACCGAATCGTGTTCGAGTCTGGCTCTCGATGATGGCCCATCTGCTCATCGTGCTCGTCCGCAACGAGGGTCTCGTGGGAACGGAGTTCGCGCGCGCCCAGGCTCCGACGCTTCGAGCGCGGCTCTTCAAAATCGGCGCACTCATCACCGTCAGCGTCCGCCGCGTGTACGTGCGGCTATCGAGTGCCTTTCCACGCAAGGCGCTCTTCATGCGTGCCATCGAACGCCTTCGAGCGGCTCCCGCCTAAGCAAGCCATCGCAACCTCTTCTGCCTCGCACAAACGGCCACGCCGCATGGCGCGGTCCGTCCGGCGTGCCATTTCCACCTAGCCATACGCGGTTTCGAACGTTCTCCACGTACCGTTTCGACCGGTCCCGGGTCCACAGGACCCGACAAAGCCCAGTTCCCTCGTCTCCATACACGCTCCGCCACTCTCCTCAGAGCCATTTGGCAGGCTGGTGACCGATGCGGGCTAGAGCGGGCTAGAGCTCATCTCCACACTCCTTGGGGCCGCTCCGCGGCTGGAGCACGCCATCTGCTGCCATCCCCTCGGGCTCGAAAATACTCCGCATTTCCTCGCCTCGCCGACGCACCACCTCGCCCACTCCTTTCCACCGATCGACTTCAAGGAGTGTGGAGATGAGCTCTA
>JBCCZL010000080.1:0-22700 GCA_039187775.1 Myxococcota bacterium | reverse complement strand
GAATCGGGTTCGAGGTTGGTGGGCCTGGCGACGAAGGACGGCCCAAAGGCCATTCGAGGAGAGCATCGCGGTCCGGGCTGCCGAGATCGGACCCGAGGGCCGGCAACAACCCGGAACGAACTTCGGGGCGGGGGTACTAGCTTCCTCCGTCCTTTGTCGAACATGAGTTCGTCGAGCGACTCGACCGTGGTCCTCGCGAGCGATCAGCCGACGGTTCGGTGGTGCGCCGAGGATTTCGATCCTGCAAATTACCGCCGTACCCATCCGGCTCTCTCCACCCTCGCGGTTCGGCTTCTCCTCGACGCGGGAATGCCGCTCCCCTGGGAATGATCGCATGTAGGGCGTGACGATTTGCGACCTGAGCAGTCGCCCACAATGACCCGCTCGCTGAGGTCACGAATCGCGCAGCTCCTTCGAGCGCGTTCGAGCAAAAGACGTCGTCGAATCGGATCAATGCGGGCATGATGCCGCCCGTGGATCTCGAGACTCTTTTCTGGTCGGCTCTTCCTGTACTCGAGGTCGGATGGATCGCCGTTTCGGCCGTGTACATCATCCTCGAACGGCGCTCTTCCCAGGCCACCTTTGCGTGGATCTTTGCCCTCGCGTTCCTCCCGGTGGTCGGCATCTTAGTCTATCTGATGTTTGGGCCCCGCCGTTACGAGAAGCGCAAGAAGCGGCGTGCCCGCGCCCACGCGGCGATGCGTCGGCGAACGGTCACCGAGAAAGCCGTCGAGCATCAGGTGAAACCTTCCGCCACGCGGCTCTTGGCGCTCGCCGAGGGTGCGGCGGGACGCCCGGCTCATCCGCGCCTTGGAAGCGTGCGCCTGATCTTCGGCGGCAAAGAAAAGTACGAGGCGCTCGCGGAAGACATCCGCAACGCCAAGCACCACATCCATCTCGAGTACTACATCTGGGAAACCGACACGATCGGCACGCGGCTTCGAGATCTGCTCGCCGAACGAGCCAAGGAAGGGATCGAGGTCCGCGTCCTCGTGGACGGCTTCGGCTCATCGAAGGCGCACGATCGCTTTTGGAAGCCCCTCACGGAGGCGGGCGGCCGGGTCGTGCGCTTCAACGCGATCACGTTGACGCGGTTCCGACTGTCGATGACGAACTTTCGGACCCACCGAAAGATCGCCGTGGTCGATGGCCGAATTGCCTACACCGGCGGCATGAACGTCACCGACGTGCACACCAGCGAAGTCAGCGGCGACGAAGCCTGGCGAGACACCCACGCTCGGATCGAGGGGCCCGCGGCCCGTGGCCTCCAGCTCGTGTTCTTCGAGGACTGGCACTACGCGACCGAAGACGCGCCTGAAGGCGACGAGTACCTTCCCACCGATCTCGAAGAGGGCGAGGACCTTGTCCAGATCGTCGCCTCCGGCCCCGACGAAAACCTGGACGCGATCCACAAGCTCTACTTCTCTTCGATCGCGGCCGCGCAGGAGCGTGTGCTTCTGACCACCCCCTACTTTGTGCCCGACGAGTCGCTGATGTCGTCGCTCATCACCGCATCCCTCCGCGGCGCCGACGTGCACATTCTGGTGCCCGAGAGCGGCGATGTGCCGCTCATCGCGTGGGCGGCAAAGAGCTACTACCCGGAACTTCTCGAGGCGGGCGTCCGCATCTACGAATACGGGCCGACAATTCTCCACGCCAAGACGCTCGCGGTGGACAACACGCTCGCGATCGTCGGGACCGCGAACTCCGACAATCGAAGCTTCCGGCTGAACTTCGAGGTGATCGCTGCGCTCTACAACTCGAGCCACATCGAGAAGATCGCCAAGGCCTTTCACGAAGACTTGGCGAACGCGAAAGAAATGAAAGAGGATCAGCTCAAGAAGAAGCCCTTTCGGATGAGGCTCCTTGTATCCGGAGCCCGGCTCTTTTCACCGCTGCTATAACGCAAGCCGGCCCGTTCATCCCGCGGATCGGCGGCTCCGACGGCGGCTCCGACCGGTGTTCGACCGTCCACTACGGCGCTCGCATTGCGGCGAGCTCGTTGAGGTACTCTTCCACGTTGGTGTACCCGTCCCCGTCCCGGTCGTCTGCGGCGTCGGTCGGGTCGGCCGGGTCGAGACCGCGGTCCACTTCCCAACCGTCGGGCATCCCGTCCGCGTCGCCGTCTTGAGGCACCGGCGCCACAACTTCGAGAAGTGCGTCGTCGAGGCGACCGAGGCGACCGCTGCCGTCCCGAACCTCGCGGATCGTCCTCGTGTTCATCGGATCTCGAGGATATGCGCCGACGTAATCGAGAACGAGCTCGTAGGCCTCTTCTGCAGGGGTGCGTCACCACGGGCGGCGCATCGGCGGGCGCGTCCTGCCGCTCGACCTCTCGAAACGCGGCGAACAGGCGGTTGTCCGGGAAGAGATTGTCCCGATCGTAGAGCTGGGAGCCGTCGGGGAGGCCGAACGTATAAGCCTCGTCGGGCGTGTCTGGACCTGCCTTCTGGTAGTTGCCGACGACATTAAAGAACATCCGGTCGCCCCCCTCCCCCGGAGAGCTCAGGTACATGCCCGACTGGAACGAGCAGTTGTAGATCACGTTGTTCCGATGGTCGATAGTCACGCCGTCGTCGGGAACCCCTCCTTCCGCCCAGTGCATATGCGGCATGCACCGACCCGCGTGATGCGCGCTCAGGTTGTGATGCAGCGTGAAGCGCGTGGTCGGTGAGTACGCGACGAGCGCACCGTAGTTCTGGCCTGCGGAATCGCTATTGGTGAGCGTCGACCACTGAATCGTCACGTCGTGGGCATACGTGATGTCGAGGGTCTCGTCGGTCCCACCGGAGAAGTCGCAGTGATCGAACACCAGATGATGGGCGTCGTTGAACTGGATGTTGTCGTAGGCGCCGCGACCACGAAATCGAAGGTGACGAAACACGCCATCGTGAAAGTTCGACCGGAGACTGCCAATGACGTATCCGTAATCCCCGCTGAACGTGACCCCGCCCGGTGAGGTCTGCCCGGCCACCGTGACAAAGGAGTGGGCTTCCGTGAGGCGGGCACCGTCGGGCACATCGATCACTCCCGAGACTGCGAACACAATAATCCGGGGCTCCTCGGCGGTGATCGCTTCATAGAACGATCCCGGGCCGTCCCAGTCGAGGGTCGTCACCACGAATACCCGACCACCTCGGCCGCCGGGAGTCTCGGTTCCAAACCCCTCCGCTCCGGGAAACGCCGGAAGGAACGAACCGGGAGGTGGTGGTGGTGGAGGGGGCGGCGGTGGCGGTGGCGATTCGCCCGCGTCTTCGTCCGGCGGGGGGAGCTCGGGCGTCGACCCATCCGAGAGTGGGTTCGTGGGCGCATCGCCCACCTCGCCCGGGCCACAGCCAACGAGCACCAGCGCGAGCCCATAGGTGAGGAGAGAAGAGCGTGCGAGAGTCATGCGGCGCAAGGGGTGCAACCGATGTGCCCAGCGCCAACATCGCCGCCTCGGCCTCGTCTTCGCCCCAACGGTCGGCGGTCACCTTCCGTCTAGTGGTAGCCAACTCCCGACCACTTCCTCGACCGGGCCGACTGCGTCACTGGTTTCTCTGCTGGCACATCGGTTGCTCACCCCCGCCCGATGACGCGCTGGACCCACCTATTCCTTCTCGCTTCCCTCGTGCCGGCCCTCGCACCTTCGTCTGGCATGGCCGATGCTGTCGACGAGCTTCCACCGGGCCACTGGCTCGAGATCCCCGACTCTCGACTGGTGCAAGTGGCCGCCGACCCGGCCGGACTCAATCTTTCGGGACGACTCGAACGCGGACTCATCGCCGCCTGGAGCGGTGGCGTCGTCGATTCGACGCGAGGCCGCCTCCTCGTTTGGGGCGGGGGTCACGACGATTATGGGGGCAACGAAGTCTATGCCTTCGACCTCCATACGTTGAGCTGGAGCCGCCTCACGGACCCGACCGCGAATCCCAATCGCTGCGGAAGCGAAAACTCGGACGGCACCCCGGTCTCTCGCCACACCTACGGCGGCCTCGCGTACATCGAGCACGCGGATCGACTCTTTGCGTTTGGTGGCGCGCTCGACTGCGGCTCGCCTCCCGAACGCGAGAACGTCACGTGGACCCTCAACCTCGCCACCCTCCGCTGGGAACGGCGAGACCCGGGGGGCGACATTCCGTGGGGAGTCCGCTTTGGAATCGAGTCCGACTACGATCCGATGACCCGTCGCGTTTTTCTTCGGGACCGCCAGCAGATCAGCTCCTACGACTTCGACGCCAACACGTGGACCGAACACGCGCAGAGTGAAACGGGCGGTTGGTACGGCGACGACACTACGGCAGCGATCGATCCGGTGGGCCGTCGCATGGTCATCGTCGGCGGCGGCAACCTCGGCGACTTCGACCTCGCCACCCTCGAGTACGAAGACCTGACCGCATCCGGCGACACCGAGATCGTCGGCGCGGATGCGCCGGGCCTCGCCTACGACCCGATCGGCGGCCAGCTGGTCGCCTGGAGCGGAGAACCCGGCCGCGGGATGACCCCGGAAGATGTGTACTCCCTCGACGCGTCGACCTGGACCTGGACTCGGCGGCCACCGGCGCCGGACAACACCGTGGTCCCGTCGTCGCTGTCAGCACAGGGCACCTTCGGACGCTTTCGCTTCGTACCCACCCGCAACGTGTTCGTTCTGGTCAACAACGTCGAAGAAAACGTCTTTGTCTACCGAATGACCGAAGGCGACCCGCTGCCCCGCTCCGACGGTGGCGTTCCGGACGAGCCGGATGGTAGCGTCCCCATGGAGCCCGATGGCGAAGTTCCTCGCGACGCGGGAACCACGGGCCGCGACGGCTCCCCCGACGCACCGTCGCCCCCGATGCGGAGCGGTGTTGACTCGGGTGGTTGCTCGGTGGGTGGCGCGACGGTCTCGCTCGGTGACGCCGCGTGCGTTGTTCTATTGGCGGTCGTCGGATGGCGGAAACGGAGACGCTTCTCCTGACGCTTGGGCGCGAAGCGGACGCGAGTGTAAACTCTCGGGAGGCGGCTTTGATCGGTGTCCGGTCCGCCCGCCGGCCTCCCCGTGGTGACCGAGCTCTTCCTCAACGATCCGAACGCCCTTCGAGCGCCCTCCAATGCGCTTCCTACCGCGGGTGACCGAATCGGGCGCTACGAGGTGATCGCTCCGATCGGCCAAGGGGGCATGGCCGCTATCTTCGCGGTGCGACTGACCTCCCTGGGCGGGTTCGACAAGCTGTTCGCGATGAAGGTCTTGCTGCCTCACCTCCGGTCGGATGCCGAGTTCGCCGACATGTTCTTGGACGAAGCCCGCATCGCGGCGTCGATTCAGCACCCCAATGTGGTCCAGGTCCTGGACGTGGGAACCTTTGAAGGCGGGCCCTATATGATCATGGAACTGCTCCGCGGGCAGTCCCTATCCGCGATCGTCGAACGGGTCGCGGCGCAGAACGATCGGGTGCCGGACGGGCTTATCCTGCACGCGCTCGGCATGGCGGGCGAAGGCCTCGCCGCGGCACACGCCACCACCGACGGACACGGACGGCGGCTGGGGGTCGTCCACCGCGACGTCAGTCCGCAGAATATCCACGTCGGCTACGACGGCCGGATCAACGTTCTCGACTTCGGCATCGCGTCCGCGAGGGGCCGGCTCACCAAGACCCGCACCGGCAAGATCAAGGGGAAGCTCCACTATCTAGCCCCCGAGCAGGTCCGGGGCTCGAAGAGCGCCGATCACCGGGTGGACGTGTGGGCGCTCGCGGTCGTCGCCTGGGAGCAACTCACCGGGCAACGCCTCTTCAAAGCGGATGAAGACGGCACGACGCTCTGGAACGTGATGCAGGGAGAGATCCCTTCGTTGGCGTCCCTTCGCCCCGACCTTCCCGCGGCCCTGCACGAAGCGCTGGCGGCGGCGCTCGAGCGGAATCCACATCGGCGCACTCGGTACATTCAGGATCTCGCCGGCGTGTTGCTCGAGTCTGGAAGCGAGAGAGGCCGTTCCGATCTGGCAGGATACGTCTCTTCGCTCTACGCCGCGGAGCAAACGGCGGAGGACGAACGGCTCGCTGCTGCGACATCGCCCGCGCGGGAAGTCTCGGTACCGGAAGAGCCCAACCCGCTCTCCGAAACGCGCACCGTTATCGACCCGCCCGCCTCACGACCAGCGCGCCGCTGGGTCGCTTGGGCTGCCGTGGCCCTCGGCGGGCTGGTGACGGCGGGAGCGATTTCACTCTTGGCCGAAGATAACGCACCGCCTGTGGCGGTACCGGTGGAAGCCGCATCTCCGTCACCGTCGCTCGCCAAGCCCACAGCGACGCCGAACGAGGAAGAGCCCTCGGCACCACCCGACCTGGAGGCCGCTTCGAGCCGGCAGGTGGTGGAAGAGGAGACGGTCATCGAAGAGGAGATGGCCGTCGAAGAAGAGCCGGTCGTCGAAGAGGAGCTGGCTGTGGAAGAGGGGCCGGTCGTCGAAGACTCGGTCCCGCCTCGCACTCGGACGCGCGACCGCCGTCCGCGCCGCCGTGACGGTTCGATGGCCGGAGGCATGGCGGTCGCTCCGATGATCGTAGGCACGAGCCCCTACCAATGATCGAACCATGGGCTGCACCTGCGGTCGTTGCGATGGCGCTCCTCGTCATCAGCGGTCCAGCATCCGCGCAGTCACTCGACACGTCGACGCGCGAGGAGGCGAATACCGAATTCGAGGCAGGCACCGCCGCCTTCCAGCAGGCCGACTACCCCGCCGCGCTGGCACACTTCCAACGTGCCGAAGCGCTCCGCCCGAATGCCGTCGTCCGATACAACATCGCGAACTGCCTCGATCTCCTCGGCCGCTACCGGGAGGCGCACGGTGCCTACGCAGCCCTCAGGACCGAGTCTCTCGACGAAGCGCTCGCCAGCCATGTTCGGCAGCGCTTGGACGTCGTTCGAAGTCGCCTCGGAGCGGTCCGTGTCCGAGCACCGGAAGGCGCCGAACTCGCGGTCGATCGTGAAGTCCGCTGTGAGATCCCGTGCGAAACGCTGGAAACGCCAGGCCGCCACCACCTCACGGCGTCGCTAGGGGATCGCGAAGCAGAACATTGGCTCGAAGTGACCGCTGGTGAGTCCACGAGCGTCGCCCTCGAACTGCCGCCTCCGCCGGAAAGCGAGCCCCGTTCACCCGCTCCGGTGACAACCCCGTCGACGGGCCCGTCGCCGTGGCTGTGGGTGGGCCTTGGGGTCGCCGCAGTGGGAGCCGCTGGCACCGTGGGGTTTGGCGTCCGAACGCTGGCTCTGGAGCGCGAGTTCGACGAAATGCCGAGCGAGGAGCTGCAACGAGAGGGACGGCTGATGGGAGCTCTCACCACCACCTCCATGATCGTCCTGGGGGTGGGAGTCGCCGTGGTCGTACTTGCATGGGCCCTCGGAGGAGAAGAGAACCCACGCGCCGCGCGGCTGTTCGAGCCGATGTATTTCTAGCGCGTTCCTCACCGCATCCCATAACGCCGGAGGAGCTCCATGAGATAGGACCGATCCATCTTCCCGTCGCGCGCGGCCTGCCGAATGTTGCCATCGGCTCGGTGCATCAGGGTCGAGAGATACTGGCGTTCGAAGCGCTCGATCGCATCCCGCTTCGCCTCGCGAAACGGCTTGTCCCACGCATCGACGTCGAGCGACTCGTCCGTGGAGCCACTCGACATCAACGCGGGGGCCGAGCCCATCGCCAGGGCGCCGAGGACGACGTTGCGGAGCTCGCGAACGTTCCCGGGCCAGTCGTGCCGAAGCATGCGCTCGAATGCTTCCTCCTCCACGAGGTCGCGGAGCGTGCTGGAGGACCCGGCCTGGCTCAGAAAGTGATCGGCGAGCATCGGAAGGTCTTCAATGCGCTCGTGGAGCGGAGGGATCTCCACCCGCACGACCGCTAGGCGGTAAAACAGGTCGAGGCGAAATGCTCCAGAGTTGACCGCGCGTTGAAGGTCACGATGGGTGGCTGCGATCACCCGAGCTTGCATGGGCAATCGCTCCGCCCCCCCGAGGCGCTGGTACGTCCGCCGCTCTAACACGCCGAGGAGTGAAGCCTGGAGGTCCATCGGGAGCTCCCCGATTTCGTCCAAGAATACCGTTCCTGCCCCCGCTCTCTCGAACGCGCCTTCCGCCCGAGCGGTCGCCCCGGTGAAGGCTCCGCGCTCGTGTCCGAAGAGCTGGCTCTGGAACAGCGTCGGGGACACCGCTCCGCAGTCCACCGTGACAAACGGTTCCTCGCAGCGCGCTCCGTGGTCGTGGATCGCGCGCGCGGCCAGCTCTTTGCCCGTCCCCGACTCTCCGGTGATCACCACCGGCATCTCGGTGGCGGCCGCGCGGCTCAGGGTGGTGAAGAGCACGCGCATGGCCTCCCCCTCCCCGTGCAGGTCACCAAACCGTGCGGGACCGCGCTCCACCGTCTCGACCGCTCCGTTCTCGACTCGCAGCTTGCTCCGGCCGATCGTCAGGATCGTGCCAGCGTCCACTTTGGCTTCGACCCCGCGCAGCTCTACCGTGCCAACCCGCGTGCCATTCGTGGATCCGCGGTCCAGCACCATGAGCGCCGAACCAGTGCGGCGGACGCGAAGATGGAACTGCGACACTGCACGGTCATCCAGAACCAGATCGTTGCCGTCCGCCGCGCCCACGCTTACCGAGTCCGTGCTCGTGACTTCTTCGCCCTGATTCGGGCCTGCCTCCACGATCACTCGAAAGCGACGGATCGGAAGCCGCGCCTCGCGCATCGGCTCGGTCGAATCGGCCATGGTGTCTCTTTATGTGGGGGGCTCGGGCATTTCCAGCGCTTTGTCTCAGGGTGGCCGGACCCGCGATGGCGCCGCGCGCGGATTCGTTGTCTGGGGCAAGCCCACCTGCCCGTGCGACTGGCTGCCCCAGCAATAGAGTTCACCGATGTCGTCGGTGGCACACACATGGCCCGTGGGCACGCCGGGAAGTACTTCCCGCGAACGGCTCGCATCGACCTCGACCCACCGGCGACCGTCGGGGTGCGCAATCGGGGTGGGCTCGCTTCGAGTTTCTTCCTCGGTGCCCTCGCCGAGCTGTCGGCTGCCGTTCGCGCCCCAACAGAAGAGGCCTCCGCCACGCACCCCACACGTGAAGAAGTGGCCAGCCGAGACATCGGTCCAGTCCCCGGCGCCAGCCATCGCGCTCACCTCGGTCGCCACCGCGCGGTCGCTCGCACCGTCGCCGAGCTGCCCCCATTCGTTCCCGCCCCAGCACCAGAGCGTCCCGGAAGACCGAATTCCACAGCTGTGATCCGTGCCGGCCGTCACCACCCGAAAACCCGTCGTCGCGCCGCTGGTGTCGACCACCGGTCGCGGTGTCAACGCGCTCCCCGCGGCCTCGCCACTTCCGATCTGTCCCACTTCATCGCGCCCCCAACAAAACGCCGCTCCGCCATCGTCCTCGCCCACCCAGGCGCACGCGTGGTACGGCCCTGCGGAGACGCCCACCATGGGCGCGTCCACGTCGAGGTCGACCGCGGCGCGACTTGGAACGGCGGCATGCCCCAACTGGCCTTCGGGGCCGTCTCCAAAACACTCGACCGTGCCGTCACGGATGGCGCACGTATAGGAATAGCCTGCGCTTACGTCGGACCACCCGCGGTCGTCGAATGCAAGGACCGGCCGATCGCTGACGAGCCCCGCCGCCGCACCGAGCGCTTCTTCTCCGAGCCCCCAGCAATAAAGACGGTCGCCTTCCGCGATGCCACAGGTGTGGGATTGGCCCGGCGCGAGCCGAAGCGGTCCGGAGAGAAGCACGGGAGCCGGCACGCTGTCGTCGTTGACGGGACCGCGACCGAGCTGCCCCCACCGCGACTCACCCCAGCAGTGGCCCGCGTCCCCAAACATCGCGCAGCTATGGATCGCTCCGACCTCGGGCCGGGTGGCCGGCATCGACACGACGCAGGCTCCGGCCACGCACGAGCGACCCGAGTCACAGACTTGGCAGGCGGTCCCGCCGAGACCACAGGCCACAAGTTGGTCGCCGGGAAGGCAGCGACCGTCGACCACACACCCCGTGCAGCACGTACCGTCCACGCACAGACCATCGTCGCACGCGGCTCCGTTCTCCGCCGCGCGGCAGGACGCATCTCCCGCGGGCAGGTCGAAACGAATCGCGCACCCGGCGGCAACCACAACCGACAAGAAGAGCACCGAAAATGCCGAGCGGACCACCGCCCTCATGATACACGCTCTGCGCGTCCGAACCTGGGGCCTGCCCGACCTCCGGCAGGCATCTGTCAACGCTTCGCTCGCCCTTGCTCGGTTGTGGGTTTGGGTCGAGCGGCGACCCTTTCCTCGGAGTCCTCGTGCCCCTAGACCTTGCGGCATGCGATGGGTCGGCGTGTGCCTTGTTCTCGGAGCGTGCGGCGGAGCCGGTGACGCGCCGACGGTGCCCACCCTCGCATCCTCGGCTCCGGCGACCCAGTCATCGGCGGATCGAGCCGACTTCACGGCGACGCCGATCGCAGAGGGAGATCCGTCGGCCGACGAGCCACCCTGCCGTCCCGAAGCCGCGTCGGGATGCGCCATCCCGCCCGACGTCCCGGAGCAGGTGGGAAACCTCAATGTGATCGGCAGCGAACTCACGACCTGCTCCGAAGCACCGCTGACCGGGTTCCGCCGGACCGGCCGCTGTGAGACCGGACCGGCCGACCGGGGGGCGCACGTGGTCTGCGCCGAGATGACCGAAGAGTTCCTTACGTTCACCGCGGCACGAGGAAACGACCTTTCAACGCCCCTGCCACGCTACGGGTTCCCCGGCCTCCACCCGGGGGACCGATGGTGTCTTTGCGCGAGCCGATGGGCAGAAGCCGAGCATGAGGGTGTCGCTCCACCCGTCGACCTCCGCGCAACCGACGACGCCGCGCTTCAGTACGTTCGACGAGAAACGTTCGGCCGACACGCGCTCTAGCCCGCGTCTGCGCTACGAAGAGGGTTCGGAGACGAACCGGAGGGCCGGGTCACTGACCAGGCGCTCGACAAGGGTCCGTGCCAGGCGGCGGCGCGCGGCGTGGTCGGCCGGTTGGTCGCCGGGCCCGGTGGCTCGCTCACTCGCCTGAATCGTCGTCACCACCTCACCGGTCCACGCGTTGTGGACAACCACCTCGCCACGGGCTTCGTACCAGACGCGCGTGGTCCCCATCCGACTCGCGAACTCACTGTCGATTTCCACGACGAGGAGCATGTCCATCGCGCCGGCAAGCTCGTCGGCGACGCTCGCAATCTTCTGGGCGCGCCGGGTTCCGTTGAGCCGCAGGATCCGTCGCGAGTCGTTGGTGGAGACGTTCGCCGGAGCCCGCGCCCCTCGTTCGCGGAGCGTGGCCTCGAGCGCTTGCGCAAAGATGCGATCGCTCGCCCGACTTCCGCGCACATGCTCGGTCACCACCGCAGCCCAGCGATTGAGCCCCACCTCGCGTCCTTCGAGCACCACCTCGACCGCGGGAAAGACGGTATGGACCGGACCGAGCAAGTCCGCCGCGTCGAGTCGCACTCGGATCGGCCCGGACCAGCGAGCTCCGTCGGGCAGCGCAAAGCGCGCGGCACCCTCCGCGGACGTGGGAACCGGGGAAAGCTCCGGTGCGTCGGCGGAAGCGGCGAGCTCGGCGGTGAGCACCACCTCCGGGGCTGGCCGATCCTCTTCCACCAGCAGCACGGTTGGCGGGCGGAGTGGAACCCCGTCGTCCCCAAGCGGAACGCCTCCGGCGGGCACCGGCACCAGTCGAAGGGATTCGGCGAGCGCGCGAGCTGATGCATCGGCGTCAGAGGTGTCGGGAAGCTCGCATTCCTCCGCCAGGAGCTCTCGTCGCTGCACGCACACCTGCCGAGCAAGATGCGCCCGGGTCACCGGCTCGATCCGATCTCGCCATGGCAACGACGCCGGGAGTTCGGGCTCGGCCGTTCCAAGGGCGGTCAGCACCGCGGCGAGCCGCTCCCGCGATAGACCCACCACCACCTCGACGACACTTTCGCTCTCGGTCTCGGCGTAGTAGTCCTCGGAACGATCGTGCACCGAAACTGAAAGGAGAGAAGACCAGCCCTCCCCGAGGATCTGATCGATCAGGCGCGCGCGACCGTCTTCGTACGCCGCCTCCGCGGTCTCGCCGCGCCCTCGAGCCCTAAGAAACCGATCCTCCGGCGCAGTCTCGGGCGTCGTGGAGAGATTCGCGTCATTTGTGGCGTGCTCGGGTTCGCCGTCAACGCGCGACGGTTCTGACGTGGGACGCTCGTGGTTCGGCGTGGGATCGGAGACCACGGTCGCCCCACCGCATCCCGCGAGGACGACGAGGAGCGCGAAGTACTTCACTGAGCTCCTGCGTGCGCGGCCAAGATACTCCAGTTGAGGGCGTCGTTCCCGAGCGACTCGCGGAGGCTCGCGAGGCCCTGGGCCACGGCCTGGGCTTCGGTGAGATCGGCATCTTCAAGGTCCGGCGGCGGATCCCCGAGCTCCGGTTCGACGGCTTGCTCCACCAGGAAGTCGCGCAGCGCGACCTGAAGGACTTCGGAAAACCGACTCCCTGCGATCGAGCGCCGCCCGGAAAGGCGTCGGAGCAGGGGAGTGATGTCGGCGTGATAGTCGTCCATTTCGTCCACCGAACGAGACAGTCGACCATGCACCCGAAGAGCGTGCCCAACGTGCGCAAAATAGCTCGCCACCTGCTCGTCGAGCTCCGGATCCGAGTTCGCGTCTTCGCCGCTCAGTCGAAGCACTTCGGGAACTCGGTCCGCCGCGTCGTTGAGCACATGCCGCAGCATCGGCCGGGCCGTTTCATGAAGCTCATCCAAGTCCTCGTCGCTTCGCACGGTGACCCCCCGGACCACCGAACGAATGAGATGCCCTCGGAATGCCGCATCTTCGAGCCGAAGGCGACTCGCCGATACGCTCGTCGGCAACCGCGACCCTGCAAGATCCGGATCGAAGGTCTCCTCGATCACTCCCTCGAGGAAGTTGAGGTCCGCGTTGGCGAGAAGCGCTCCGGTCATGACGCGGGCGTTCCGGTCGCCCTCAGTCATGGACCGGGCCACGATGTCGTAGACCTGGATCTCGAAGAACTTGCTCTGGTTCTCGATGATCTCGTTCTGCTGCACCACCAACCAAATCTGAATCGCCGGAATCGTCGTCGCAAGAAGCGAAAACAAAAGAAGCGCAGTACGACGACGAATCGTGAAACGCACGCAGGACTCCAAAAAGTCCCGGGCGTCGGCCACGATCCGCTCCCGCGTGGGCCAGCCCTCCTGCGGTCCGCCAAAATCACCCGCGGTCTCGACGAGTTTGCCGAAGGACCGAACCACTCGCTGCCGGTCGAGGAGGGGAATGAAAAGGCGCCAGCCGCCCTTCATCAGCCGAGCTTTGGCCTCGCTCTTTCGCTGCGCTTGGGCTTCGAGCTTGGCCAGCCGTGCGCGCAGCGATTCATTCTCGGAGCGAAGCTGCTCGACCTCCCCGCGAAGCTCTTGGTCAAGCCCTGCGGGCTTATCGGCTGAAGGCTCCTCGCTCATCGGTCCGGTTGTACCAAAAACTGGGCACCGCCGTCCCGGTCCCATCGGGGGTGGGCCTCCACCCGCCTCGGCAAAGGCCGGACAAGAAACCCGAGGACCGGTGTCACAAACTCCGGCCATTCCTCACTTGGAGATTCGTGATGTGGATCACTCGATGGTTGGGACTCGGCGCCACCCTGGCGCTTGCGCCCGCCACGGCGAATGCGTTCTGTGGCTTCTACGTGGGTGGCGCCGAGGCCTCGCTCTACAACGAAGCCACCATGGTGGTGCTCATGTGGGAGGGAACGAAGACGGTCCTCTCGATGCAGAACGACTACCAGGGGCCTCCGGAGGACTTCGCCATGGTTGTTCCAATGCCGGTGGTCCTCAAGGAGTCCGCCTGTAATGCCGAGCACAGTGCCGCGAAATGACAGTGCCGCGAAACGACAGTGCCGCGAAACGACAGTGCCGTGAAATGATAGAGCTGCGCAATGTTTGCGATTCGGGGGCTCCCACGGTCTAATTGATCCGTGTCTCCCCCGGCCCCGCCTCGCGACCGCGAAGGCACGGTTCTCGCGAGCAAGTATCGCCTCGAAGAGCTGATCGGAGTGGGCGCCAACGCAGAAGTCTACCGAGCCGTCAACACCTCGGTCGACCTCACGGTGGCGATCAAGTTGCTTCGAACCGAATGCTTCGGCAACAAAGAGCTCGTGGATCGGTTTCTCCGCGAAGGCAAAGCGGCCAATCACATCAAGCACCCCAACATTGTCGAAGTCTTCGATATCGACCGAGATCAGTACGGGATTCCCTTCATCGTACAGGAATATCTCGAGGGCCAAGAGCTTGCGGCGCTCCTGATGACCCACGACGGCAAGCTGCCGGTGGTCGACGCCCTTCGCTTCAGCGCACCCGCGGCATCGGCGCTCGGGGCGGCCCACGCCGCGAAACTCGTGCATCGCGACGTCAAGCCCGAGAATATTTTTCTCGCCAACGTCGACGGCAAGGTCGTCCCCAAGCTCCTCGACTTCGGCATCTCCAAGTTCATGGATCAGGACGACCTCTCCACCACCGCCGCCGAGCTCATGATGGGGACCCCGCTCTACATGTCGCCGGAACAGATCCAGCGGCCGCTGGCCGTCGACGCCCGCTCCGACGTCTGGAACTTCGGCGTGATGCTGTACGAGATGGTGAGCGGTGACTTTCCCTTCGAAGGCGACGACACGCGCGATCTCTTCGAGAATATTTGCCAGCACGATCCGGTACCACTCGACCTTCGGGCCCCCGAATGTCCGCTCGAGATCATCGAGCTGATCGATCAATGCCTCAAACGACACCCCGACGACCGGCTGCGAAACGGCGGCGACTTGGCGACGGCCATCGAAAACGTGTACGACCTACTCACCGACGAAGCGCGTCGGTCGGGTGCGGTCGAAGTCGTCAATCTTGCGGAAAGCGTGAGCTCGACGCCGTGGGGCGAACTCGATCTTCCAGCTCCGAAGCCCCCGACGATTCCCCCGGCTCCACCGCCTCGACGGCACCAAGCCGTGGAACGTCGTCCCCACCGGCGAGATCGGCTTCCCGCACCACCGAACCATCCGACCGCCGCGCGAGCCGTACCTCGACCTCCACCGCGCCCCCTGCCTCCGCCCCGGCTGCCGGAAGACGATCACGATGTTCGCGACCAGTGGGACATTCCCGATGCGCCGCTCGGAGGGGGACCGATTCGGCCTCGAGAGGATCTCGGAGCGATTCGGGAAAAGACCCCGGAAGAACTGGCTCAAGAGCGCTCGAAGAAGAGAGCTGAAGACCAAGCGCGAAAGCGCAAGGAAGCGTTTGAACGCCGCCGTGCTCGCCGCCGGAAGTGGCAGTTTCGCAAGTTTGAACGTCCGCGCCGCTCTTTCGAACGTCCCCACCCGGACGAACCACGCTGGTTCGACATGCTGTCCGCCGTCGCGTTCGTCGCGGGGCTCACCTGGATCGCGCCCCGTCTGAGTCCCGAAGGAATACGCACCCTCTTTCCGCGAGACTCTGGAACGAGCTTCATCGAACTCGGGGTATCGGCAGTGATCTGTCTGATCCTTGCATTTATTGCCTGGGCTACTACTTCGGCAGGCAAGAACCGCCGGTCGTACTCGCTTCGCCTCGCCGGCCTGGCGCTCTACGGCGTTTTTGTCCTAGCCACTGCAACTGCGGTGAGCCTTGCCCTCCCCCGCCTCCCGTTTGTGACGCTGCTCGACGAGTATCTACCGATCGTGTCCCCCGCGATAGTGCTGGTCGCCGCCGCGGGATTCAGCCTCTACTGCCTTCGACAAACCCAGCTCCTGATCGCCGGCGATGGGGAAGACCGGAACTACGCCTACGGTCTAGTGTTTGCACTGCTCTCGCTGGGAGGCGTCGCCACCGTCGGGTTCCTCGGACAGCTGCTGACGCTTCTGGTCTGAGGACCCGCGAGAAGCCTCCGAACGGCCGCATTCGGTCACCTTGTAGTTTGCCCGGGAATCGCCGACATTGCGCCCGTGAAGTTGCTCGCCCCCACCCGTGGAAGTGTGCGCCACGGGCCTCGCCGAATCGAATCTCGACCCCTCGCGGTTGCGCTAACCATTGTCGCACTGCTTTCCCATGGCTGCTCCGAGGACAATCCGTCGAGCGTTTGCCCAAGCGGCCTCGATCAGCTCGGCGTCCTCCCGAGTGGAGGTCCCTCCACGGGGCTGACCTTCGCCGGCAATGCCATCTATCTGTCGGACGGCAACGCGGGGCTTCGCATCATCAATGTGGCGACCCCGTCGGCTCCGACCGAACAGACGGTCTTGATGCCCGGCGGCGCAGAAGGAGTCGCGCAGGACGTCCTGTTCAACGAGGACACCGCATACGTCGCGGGCGGTCCTGCAGGAGTGTCGGTGCTCGATGCGAGCGATCCCTTGGCACCGACCGAGGTCACCGTGGTCCCCCTCCCCGGGCTGAGCACGGCGCTCGAACTCCACGAGGGCCGACTCCTGAGCGCGCAGAATTTTGAAGGCCTCTCGATCCTCGACCTGACCGACCCCCGCGCCCCGAGCGAGATTTCGAATCTGCCGGGCACCGTGACCGAGGTGGAGAGCAGTAGCTTTGGTCTCTACACCAACGGGCAGACGCAGGTTCGGTCGGTCGATCTAAATGACCCGTCGATGCCCTTGCTTGCCGGAGCCTACACCGACGAGATGCCTCCGAACGACGGCGAGTTTGCTCCCGGGAGCTCGGGCCTGGTAGCCGCTTCCGGAGCGCTGTTCTTCGGAAACGGAGGGTTTCTCTACGTCCTGGACTTTCGCGAGCCCCAGGCCGCATCGCGGCTCGCCACCCTCGAGGTCCCGGACCAGATCAACGCCTCCGCGCTCGAAGGTCAGTGTCTATTTGTTGGCTATAACGACGGCGGGTTGAGCGCCATCGACCTCTCCGATGTGACAAGCCCGTTCATTGTGTTCACGATCGGCGCAGATGAGTTTAACGGCGCCGTGAACGATGTCGTCAGCATCGGTGACCTACTCTATGTCGCGGATCGGCTTTTTGGCCTCCGCGTGTTCGCCTGGTCAAACTGACCGAAGCTCATCTCAACACTCGTCGACGCCGATCGGTGGAAGGGAGCGGGCGAGGGTGGTGCGTCCGCGACGCGAGGAGATGCGGAGTTTTCTTCAGTCCGAAGGGATGGCGGTAGACCGCGGGCCGTTGCTTCGTTTCAAGGCGTTTGGCCGTGACGGCTGAGGGCTCCGGCCGCGAAGGATCCCGGAGAGTCCTGACTAGCCTCGCCGGTTCGCTACTTTCGTCGCTCGAGAACCTGCCGGGCCGCGTCGATATCTCGTCGCCCAAGCTCCCGGGTCACGACGAGTACCAACGCGTAGGCGAGGGTACCCACCGCGAGGGCCAGGATCGCGAGGCCGCGGGACCCGTGCGGTACAACATGCGCGGCGCCAAAGCCCGCCGCTCCCGCGAAGCCAACCCGGAGTACCGTGAGCGGCGCGAGATACGTGCCAAACCGACGGTACACCGCCACCGCGCTGAGGAAGAGCGCGACAAACATGCCGCTGCTGGTCCCCAAGGCCGCCGCCGACACCGTGTTTTCGCCGATCCCGACCAGCCGGACGAGCACGACATTTCCTCCGATCACCACCACCAGCCCCACGGCGGCGATCGCGGCTGCGATGAGCGGGCGGGCAGCGCCGCTAATGACCGTTGCGCTGATCACGAAGAGCGCAAACGCCGCCGCGCCGAACACCAGCACCTGGAGCGCCCCGGAACCGGCCAAATACTCCTCGGGATACGCGATCCGCATCACACCGTCGGCGGCCCCCGCGATCGGGGTGGCAACCCCCACGAGCACGAGCACCGAAAACCGAAGGGCTTCGCGAATCGTGCGCTGCGCTGCCTCCTGATCTCCCGTACTCGTTGCCCGAGCGACCATCGGAAAGACGATAAACGTCATGCTCAGCATCAGTTGGTAGGGAACGAACGCGAACTTTTGGGCGGCGCTGTAATATCCAACGTAGCTCGAAGCCTGCTCCGCCGCGTCGGGAGCAGACAGCCCCGCCGCCTCTCCAAGCTGGGCCAGGACCCCGGCCATCACCAGCACGTCGCTCAAAAGGATGCCGTTGAGGCACGCCTGGTAGAGCCAGATGGGTGCCATGAAGCCGAGCCAGGTCCGCCAGGGCAACGTCTCGCCGGAGCTCCCCGGACCAACCACTACGAACGCCGCGATCACGATGAGCGACGCAGCGATCGAAAAACCGGTGATCGCCCCATACGGACCAAACGCCGATCCGATACTGACGCCAATCGCGGCCCCGGCGAGAATACCGCCGGTCCGAAACGTCGAGAAGGTGGCGTCGAGGCCCGCCTGGTGGAGGAAGCGTCGCCGACCGTTGAGGGCTCCGACCAAGGCTCCGTAGAGCGCGTAGCAAAAGATCACCGCCGCGATGGTGCGAAGCAGCGGCGTCACCGTAGGATCCCGGAGGAGGCGTTCCCCGATCTGCGGCGCAAAGAGGAACACGGCCAGCGCGAGGGCGGTGCCCACTCCGAGTTGAAGGGTAAGGCCCTGCCGCAGGACGGCCTTCCAGTCGGTGTCCCGTTCGCTGACGAACTTAGAGACAGAAAGCACCGTCGACGCGATCAAGACATTGTTGATGATCGAGCCAAAGCTCATCGCCTTGGAGTAGAGCCCGTAGGCTGCGGGCGTGCCGAGAAGCCGGGGGAGGACGAGGTAGATCGAAAAGCTCGTCACGATGAAGAACGCCTTGGCACCCGCGATATAGATGAGGCCCCGCCCCGCGGTTCGCGCCTCGTCTCGTCGATCGCTCTGTTCGGAGGTCTTCATTGCGGGCCGCCCGGGTCCCTGCCACAAGTTCCGGGTCGGGTCCAGAACTGGCTCTTCCTGCGGAACAAAGGATGAACGCCGATCGATTCCTCAGCCGACGCAAACGCAACGTGGTACGCGGTCGACCAAAGGCGACGCCGATGCACCTTCGAAACAGTTCCTCCACGAGGACGAAGGGCTGATCCAGCTCGACCGGTCTTGGGCAAAGCCCTTGACATCCCGGAGGAGCCCTTAGCCGTCACGGCCGAAGGCCTTGACCAAGACAGCCCTCAGCCGTCACGGCCGAAGGACTTGACACCACACAGGAGCCCGCTTCCCTTGGCACGCCTGGAGCCACGGTGAGCGACGAGGACACACGAGCAACCCAACGCTGGCGCATCGGCCGAGCCGTGGGCCTCGTACTGCTCGTCGTCGCGCTTGGGACCGGTGGCTACTACTTTCTCGGCGCCGGTCGATGGTCGCTCGTCGATTGCGCCTACATGACGGTGATCACCCTATCGACCGTTGGATACGCCGAGGTGCTACCGGGGTTTGACGACGTGTCCGGCGCCCGCGCGTTCACCGCCGGCTTGATCGTGTTGGGGAGCGGCTCGCTCCTCTACTTCCTATCGAGCCTCACCGCGTTCATCATCGAGGGCGACCTCGTCGGCGCCATTCGGAGCAATCGAATGCAGAAACGTATCGACAACCTGGAGCGGCACGTGGTGGTGTGCGGAGCGGGAAGCACGGGCATCCATATCGTGCGAGAGCTCGCCCTCACCAACGACGCGTTTGTTGCGATCGATATTAACGAGGACCGGCTCAAGGCACTGGCCGAAGAGAGCGGCGGCCGCCTCCTGTATGTGGTGGGCGACGCCACCGACGACCATACTCTGGTGCGGGCCGGTATCGAGCGCTGCCGAGGGGTCATCGCCGCGCTCCACAACGACAAAGACAATCTGTTTTGCACGATCACCGCGCGGGCCCTCTGCCCCGACGGTCGGATCGTGGCAAAGGCGGTAGAGACAAGCGCCGAGGCCAAGCTCGAACGCGCCGGCGCCGACATCGTGGTGTCGCCCTATCGGATCGGAGCTCTCCGGATGGCCGACCATATGGTCCGGCCGACCCTCGTCCGCTTCCTCGACGAAATCGCGGAGGACCACGGACAGAACATGCGCATCGAAGAGCTCCGCCTCGACGACGACAGCAAGCTGATCGGTCAGTCCCTCCGGGAGGCCCCGATCCGCGACGAGGGCGTTCTGGTGATCGCCATCCGAAAGCCTGACGGCAAGCTCGCCTACAACCCGACCGCTGACGCCAAGCTCGAAGCGGGGGCCTCGCTGATCGTGATGGCGACCCCCAAAGCCGTCGCCGCGCTCGAGAAGGAGTGCGGACCGGCGCGGGCTGTCTAGACCGCTCCCTCGCGCACTACGAATCGTCCCAGCGAGACTTTTCTTTGTGCTTGGTGCGCGCTCGGGCCATCCGCTGGAACGCCTTTCGACGCCGGCGTTCTTCGAGCCGCACTTTGCCGTCCTGGCGCTCGGCCATATGGCGAAGCTCTCGTTGAAGCTTTCGGAACCCTTCGAGGCGCTCGGCGGGGAGGGTTTCGTCTTCGATTGCCGCCTGTACCGCGCAGCCTGGCTCATCGACGTGCTCGCAGTCGCGGAACCGACACGCCTCGGCGAGGACGGCCACGTCGTCAAAGGACGCGTCGAGGCCCACAGTCTCCTCCCCAAGAAGGCCGAGTTCCCGCATTCCCGGCGTGTCGATGAGGAACGCCCCGTGCGAGAGGCGAAACATCTGCCGAGTGGTCGTCGTGTGCTTTCCTCGCCCGTCCACGCCGTAGCGCTGTACTGCCTGCTCGGTGTTCGCAAGGCGGTTAATCAAGGTCGACTTACCCACGCCGGAGGAACCAACGAGCACCACCGTCGCGCCAGGAGCGAGGTAATCGGCAAGGCTCGCCAGGCCCGCTCCCGAAGCCGCGCTCACGAGGTGAACCGAGGCGTTCCCCGACGCGTCCACGACCTCGCGCTGCGCGGTCACGAGATCGGGATGGAGGTCCCATTTGTTGAGAAGGACCACGGGGGTCGCGCCGCCGTCCCGCACCGCCGTCACATAGCGTTCGAGGCGACGCACGTTGAGGTCCCGGTCGAGCGCCATCGTGATGAACACCGTCGTCACATTGGCCACCATCACCTGGACTTCGGTGCGGCGCCCCGCAGCTTTCCGCTGAAGGAGGCTGCGCCTCGGCAGCATCTGCTTGATGACCGCCGTCCCGCCTTCCGGAGGCAAGACCAGCACCCAATCGCCCACCACAGGCCGATCGCCTTCATGCTGAAGGGCGCCCGCGGCCACCGCGCGGTGCTCGCCCTCGGCATCCCAAATTCGATACTCACCGCGAAGCTCGAGACAAATTCGTGCGGGCCGGAGGCCCTCGGCATGCCGCTCATCCAGCTCGGCCTGTTGGTCGGCCGTCCACCCTAACTCTTCGAGACTCATGTTCGCACTCTCACGTCAGACTCCAACGCCTCGGTGCGAGTCCTCGACCCGCACCCACCAGCGCGTCGCCATCGTTCGTGCGTGAGACTCGGCCGCTTTTTTCTGTTTCGGTGAGAAACCGATCAGCGAAACCGGGTCAGCGCGACACCACGGAGGCGACGCGGTCCATTTGTTCTCCACTCATGTCGTCTCCTTTCTGTCTTCCGACGAGGCCATCGTGGCATGGAGCCCCGGTCCACGCAACGAAGCCGATACGTTCGAGCTGCTTTTTCCGGGCCGGCTCCGATCGGCGAAGAGAACGCAACACGGCAGCGACTCGCGCCCGCGAGCCCTGCCGTTGTTGTGCGTGCGATGCGAGTTCCGAGCTAGGCTTCGACGGGAGCAGTGCCGGCAACCTTGGCCACCAACTCCACCCGTGAGTGAACGCCGAGCTTCGAAAAGATCCGTTTCAGATACGTGTTGACGGTCGCCACGGTGAGCCCGGTGCGGGCCGCGATGTTCCGTGTCGACTGTCCCGATACGAGGAGCGAAACCACGTCCCGTTCACGTGGCGTCAGTGGCGTTCGAGCCAGCGTCTCCTCGACTCCTTCGCCCGCGCGTCGACCATCCGCAGCCAGACGCTGCGCATAGCTGATCCCACGAGCAAAGATTCGCGCACCCCACCGCGCGAGCCTTGCTTCCCCTTCTCCATGGCCGGCGTCATCGAAGAACAACTCCAGTGTTCCCAATGACTGACGACCACAGCGAAGCGGAAGTCGAAGTGGTGGTCCAGTGGGTTCGTTGCCGCCCAACGCTTCGTGACCATCTTCGAGCGTCAGCCGATATGTGTCGGCGCCTACCATTTTGGTCAGGGTCACCGCTCCCCTTTCGGGATAGGATCGTACTGGATCCAGCTGTACTAGATCCTCTGCAATGTCCAATACTTCGTACAATTTGAGCCCCCTTGGCTATCCCGGAACGCTTTCAGCCCCCCAAGGCGTGGACGAACGGGACCCCTCCATTTCATGTCGGCATCGAGGGTTAGTCAAGGGGGTGCGACCAGATCCGTTGCGGTTCGTCGAACTGGCGGCTATGAGGAGCTTCACTTTCGCGGCAACTTCTTTTGCCTTATGGGAACACTATGACTGAAAAGGTCCTCATTATTGGCTCGGGGCCCGCGGGTCTCACCGCCGCTATTTATGCTGCACGCGCAAATCTAAACCCTCTTTGGATCGAGGGGTTGGTGACGGGAGGCATCCCGGGCGGCCAGCTGATGATCACAACGGACGTGGAGAACTACCCGGGCTTCCCCAAAGGCATCGAAGGGCCGGAGATGATGAAACTCTTCCGCGACCAGGCCGAGCGGTTTGGAACCCGCTTTGTGACCCAGGATGTGGATCGAGTCGACTTTTCCAGCCGCCCCTTCAAGGCATGGGCTGACGGCGTCG
>JBCCZL010000079.1:0-22745 GCA_039187775.1 Myxococcota bacterium | reverse complement strand
GCCGACGACGAGGCCGACGACGACGAGGCCGACGACGACGAGGCCGACGACGACGAGGCCGACGACGACGAGGCCGACGACGACGAGGCCGACGACGACGAGGCCGACGACGACGAGGCCGACGACGACGAGGCCGACGACGACGAGGCCGCGGCGACCCACGAGAAGAAAAAGTCGAGCCGTCGAAAGGGAAAACGAGCGCCTCGCCGCGACGCCGACGGACTGACGCCGGGGCAGCGGCTAGCGCGCGCAAAAGCCGCGAAGGCCGCGCGCAAATCAAAGGAACGCGGGCACGATGCGGAGCAGGTCGAGGAAGCGGCGATCCGAAAAGCCGAAGAATGGACCGGTTGGCTCAAGCGCAATCGAAACCTGATCCTCGGGGTGGTCGCCGCCGCGGCGATCGGACTTGGCGGATTCATCTATTTCAACAGCCAGAGCGCCAAGGCCGAAGCCGAGGCGGGGGCGGCACTTCAGGCGGCGCTCGAGACGGCGTCGGCACCGATCGTGCCCGACAGCGAAGAGGGAGAGTCGGGCGAGGAGGAAACGTACCCGACCAACCGCGAGCGCGCCGAGGCGGCGCTCGAGAAGTTCGAAGCGGTCGCACAGAATCACGCGGGCAGCGGGGCCGAGCCCTGGGCCAATCTCGGCGCGGGCAATGTGTTGCTGCAGCTCGAGCGCGCGGAAGACGCGCGGGCGGCGTTTGAAAAGGCCCTTGCGGGCGCCGCTGACTCCACGATCACTTGGCGCGCCCTCGAAGGGATCGCGTTCTCCTACGAGCTCGACGAAAACTGGGATGAAGCGATCTCCAGATTTCAGCGGCTGGGGAGCAGCGGGGAAGGCGAGTATCGCGACATCGCCGACTACCATCTGTCTCGAATGCACCTCCAAAAGGAGGACAAAGTCCGCGCGCAGGAGCTTTTGGAATCGCTCATCGAGCGTCTCGACGAGCGCGAAGAAGATGCGCCGGACCTTCCATTTCTCGAGAACCAGGCTCGGCTTCGACTGACCGAGCTTGACCCGTCGTTTGCTCGTCGCTCGACCCCGAGCTTCGACTTTCCGGCGCAGGGTGGGCCCGACACGACCGACCCGCAGATTCAGGAGATCATTCGTCAGCTGCAGGAAGCCCAGAGCGGAATGGCGCCCTAACGCTGCATGTTCCCCAGGTCCCGCGACCTCGCCATATCCCTGAACGAACTCCTTATCCTGATGCCTCGTCTTTCTCTTCTCTTCTTAGCGGCGGTGCTTTCGAGCGGCTGCACCTCGATCGGCGGTGAATCGTTTGGCTGGGCGCTTACCGGAGCGGACCCGTCGCACGTGGGGACCGGCGGGGTGGCGATCCGTTGGCGTCAGCGCATTACTCCGCCGTACGAGGGCGCGTACCGGCCCGTGGAGAGGGCGATCGCGACGGTGGACCCCCCGCGAGACCGAGTCTACGTGGGCTCGACCTCCGGCATGCTCTACGCGATGAACTCCGGCGGACGTCGGATCTATCGATACGACGCAGGTGGGGCGGTGGAGTCGAAGCCGCTTCTGGATTCCGAGGAGAATGTCCTCTATTTCGGCACCGAGCAGGGCGACCTCCATGCGCTCCGCGCGGGACGCGGTGAGCTTCTCTGGCGCGAAGACGCCGGCGGACCGATCCGGCAAACCCCGCTCGCGTATCGCGATGCGATCTACACGGTGACGGACACGGATGTGGTCACCGCGTTCGCGAAAGAGTCCGGCGAGGTCCTTTGGAGCTATGAACGGGACGCGCCCGAAGGGTTTTCGATCACCTCCCGGGCGGGTTTGGTCCGGCATCTAAACATGATCGTCACGGGCTATACTGACGGGGCGGTGGTGGCGCTCAACGCCTCAGACGGATCGGTGGTCTGGGAGCGTGACACATCGGTGGAGATCGACGATCTGGCTCCCGGCCGACCAGAGTTTGTGGATGTCGACACCACACCGGTGTTCTTTGAAGACTCTTTCTACGTCGCGTCGTTTACCGGCGGACTTTTCCGACTCGAGGCGGCGAGCGGCACGATCGAGTACCGCGATGAGACCCGGAAGGGAATCATCGGCATGAGTCGAGTTCGGGATCTCCTGGTCCTCGCATCGGCGGACGACGGCATCGTGTGCATCACGCTCCCCGATCATCGCGAGGTCTGGCGTCACGAACTGACCCGAGGCGCGCCGTCGGTTCCGGTCGTCGAGAGCGGTTTCGTGTTCGTGGGCGAGTCGGTCGGCTCGTTCCTTGTACTCAGCCTCGATACGGGTACGGAGCGGTCTCGCTTCGATGCGGGACACGGGTTTTCCGCTCCGCCGGCCGTTTCGCATGGTCGCGGTTTTGTGGTGTCGAACGGCGGCTCGCTCTTCGCGTTCGGGCTCTGAGTCTCCAGCTCCGAGTCTCCAGCGCAGCTTCCAAATCTCACCGCTCGCTTGGAGGAGAGAGCGCATGCTCCGCCGAGTTGAGACCTGTTTCGAAACTTCGCAGAAGATGGATTATGTAAACTTAGTGGAGAATCCCCCAGCAGGTCGATCGTTGGAATCCCCTAGGTTTTCAGAGTTGCGTCCGCGGATTCGCTGGATTCGGTGGCCGCGACCAAGGCGTGCTTCGAGTCGCCTGGCGGATTCTGATCCATCAATAGGTCGCGATGCCCCACCGCGAAGAGCCCGGTGAGGTCCTCCGCCTGATAGATCCGAGACGGTGGCGGATGGACCTCGAGGGACCCGTCGGCGAGCTCGACGGCGAGCAAGATGCATCGTTCGTTGAGCATCGTGCGGGAGAGCTCTTCGAAGCGGACCGGGCCACCCACCAGCATCGGATCGACACCGATACGCACGAGCGTCTGGCCCTCGGGATGGAGGATCCGATCGTAGAGCTCGGTCACGCCGGGAACGAACGCCGAGTGGACCATGAAGTAGTTCTTGAGGCGGTCCGTGGAGATGAGCGTGACCTCGAAATCGCTCGAGCCATCGTATCCACATCGATGGCGTTGAAGGTCCGCCTTCAAGGTGTGGCCGCGCTCGGGCGACGCGAACTCCGCCATCAAATGAAGGCGATGGCCGCGGGGCATCGCTCCGGACTCGAGGGCGTGGGCGAACCGGATCACGCGGAGGAACGTTCGAGCATCGCGGTCCTTCGATTCCGGATCCGAAAGGAACACCGCGACATCCACCGGGCCGTCGAGCGATCGCACGGCAAAGCCGGTCAGATCCGCGCCTTCGTGCGTAAAAATACGGGCTTTTCCGCCGCGTGGGAGCGGTTCGGTCTGGCCCTCCGCACCTGGAAGCGTGTCAAAGTCGAAACCAATTCGCCGGAGCCGCTGGGGAATACTGGATAGCGCGTCGTCTCGGGCACTGATCGCGAGCACGACATCGACGCCGGGAACCAGTTCAGCCAATCCGTGAAGGAGCCCTCGAAGGGCGGGCGAGTAGCCCACCAGAAGAACCCGTCCCACCTTCGGCCGGGTAGCCCGAAACGCCTCCGTGGGCAGGTTCGGCAAGCGCGGCTCGCTCGCGGTTCCGGTGCCCCGATGAATGAGGCGTCGGGCAAAACGCCGGACCGGCAGATAGGTCGCGGCGACGCCAATGATGCCTCGAAGATGCGCGGTGGGAATCGAACCGGCCCGTGCACCGAAGCGGCGGGCCTCGGGCGACAGGCGCGTCGGATTCACCCACTGGTAAAGCTCATCCACCGGAATGAGTTCGCGACCGGTCCGGCCGAAATCGCCCTCCCCCAGAAGCACGCCGGTCACCAGGACTCCTTCACGGCGGCCGAGCTCCGCGAGTCGGTCAAAGGCCAACGTGGGCTCGGTGGCGCTCAAGGCTTCGAGCTTCTGGAGCTCGCGCCGGTCCACGTAGATGTGGGTGTAGAACTCGGAGCCTTCGGCGGTGAGCAAGGTCGAAAGAAGTTCCTCGACCCCAGGAAGCACCAGATGGTGGAGTAGAAACAGTCCAAGGAATCCCGGCACGTCGAGCGGGAAGGTCCCCGCGCCTCCCACCGACCGCACCAGCGGCTCATCGGCGCTTTCGCTTACTTCAACGAACGCGTGAATGTGCGGGTTCTGATCGCGAAGGTTCGCGAGGGTCGCCACGGTCACCGCGTCGGCATCGAGGCCTGCATCGCTCGGCGCAAGGACGATGGCCCGCTTCGCCGCGTGCGCGCCGACGAGGCGAAGGTCCGCCGGCGAGGCCCCCTCCCCCATGCGATACACCACCCAGCGCATCGCTGGTTCGAGAAGATAGGGAGGAGGTTCCTCCGAACCCCCGAGGAGGGCCATCTGAGGGAGCGCGCTTCGCCGGGGCTTCGGGCCCTCATGAAACAGCCACTCGTAGATCTCGGCGCTTCGGAAGCGGCGAATCGCCCGGTTCTTATCGTAGATTCGAACGAACTCCTGCACGAGAAGCTCGGCGCTTTCCACTCCCCCAAGGATCACGGTGTGGTTTCGATAGCGAACCGGCCGGCGCCGCTCCGCCTGAATTACCTTGCCGACCACCGTGGCGCCGAGGCCGATGATGAACGACACCACGAACACCCCCATCACCGTCAGGGTGAGCGATGCGATCGCGACAAATGGGTGGACGGTGAGCGACGAGACGAGATTGTCGGGGCTTTCGATCTGACGAAAGGACCACCACATCCGGTCCCAAAAACTCTCGGTTCCGTTCTGGCTCTCGTCGTAGCGGTGCGGGATCTCAAGCACGGTGAGGATGACCGCGCTTGAAAAGGCCATGGCGATCACCGAGACGGTGACGAGGCCAAACTGCTGAAGCTGCTCGCGTCGGGTGAGCACGTAATACACGTCGGCGGCCAGGTCGCGGGCGAACCGAAGGAGCACCAGCAGCCGGGCGAGGCGAAGCGGAATCGCCACGTCTCCCAACGCATCCTGAATGGGGAGGAAGCTTGCAAATGCCGCCACATCGACGGCGATAAAGAAGTAGTCGAAGAGCGTCCGGTGTCGGGTGTCCTGCACCATGAGGCTCACCCGCAGAGTGAGTTCGATGCCGAACACGACGATGAACACTTCGCGAAGCGCGTGTTCGATGCCGGGAAACGGGACGACCGACAGGATGATCAGCACGACGAGACAGAGCCGCGTGGTTCGCGCTTCGAGGAAGCGTTCGATCCGGCCCACCCATGCGGGCCCACTTTCCTGCGACTTCATCGCGTCGCGTCGCCGGCACGGTCGCCGAGGAGGAACTTTACGAGCGGGGTCGCGTCGACGCGGGCTTTGTGGATCAGGGCGTCGAGAAGACTTCGGCCGAGCTTGGCCAGGTCGAGGAGTCGTTCGACCCGCACCGTCTGGCTCCGGGTGGCTTCGCGAGCCGCGCCGGCTTCGCGCTTTTCTCGTTTCTTGAGGAGGATCACGGCCCGCTCGAGGGTGTCGATCAGCTCCTGGACTTCGACGCGCTCTCGCTCCGCCAACACGCGGGAGACCATCTTCCAAAGATTGCTCTCCGCCACGAAGTGGTCCTGCCGCTCTCCCTGAATCCAGACCTTTTTGACCACGCCCCAGTGTTGAAGGTCCCGGAGTGTCATCGAGACCGATCCGGTGGACAGGCCGAGGCGCGCCCGGAGGTCTTTGGCGGTGAGCGGGCCGTCCGAGAGATAGAGAATCGCCCAGATCCGGCCCATGTGCCGCTTGAAGCCCCACGCTTCGATCAGTCTTCCGACGGCATCGCTCACCAACGCCTCACCGTCGGTGAGGGTGTCTTTCTTCGCCTCGGCGCCGGAATCGCTAGGCACGAGAGGGTTTTCCGCGACCAGACGGGCTGGGTCAATTGGCGCGACGAAAAAATCACGGATTGCTGAGTAATTTCCGCCCAAATCGCCAGCCTGGCCCTATGTTTCTCGGGTGAACTATCGTCTTTCTACTTTCGTGCTGTCCGGGTTTGCCGTCGCGATCACGGCGTTCGCCGTCACCGGCTGCGCAAGCTGTGAACTCTCTGGCGAAACGGCCACTGCCCAGGCGGGCGGTCCCCCCGGAGGCGGGGCGCAGGTCGAAAGTGAACTGCTCCGATCCGACTCGTGGGATCAGGGCGTGGCGGAGGTCGCACGGTATCGAGGCGAGGAGCGACGCTACGGTGTCCCGCGACCGGCCGAGCTGACGCTCATCACCGTGAAGGAAGACTTCGACATCGACGACCTCGTGAAAGCCGACGGTCCCCATCATCCGAACCGGGCACCGGTGATCAAACTCAACACCGTGCTGACGGTGCCGACCGGCGTCTACACCTATCGGCAGATGGCGAGCTCGTTCCTGCTTCGAGAGACCGGCCATGCCCTAAAGCTCACCACCGGAAGCCAGGAATGGTGCGGTGCGACATCCAAGGTCCTCGTGGTCCGAGGCGGCGAAGGGGTGCTCCGCACCTTCAGCTATTTCGGAGCGGAAGGCGAAGGGGTCTATCGCGTGCCGATGGACAACGACGTGGTGCTCTACGATGCCCTCCCCCTTTGGCTTCGCTCACTCGACTGGGAAACGGCGAGTCGAACCATTCGGGTGCTTCCGAAGCAGCTCTCCAGCCATGCCGGGGAGCCTACGCTGATCTCAACGGAGGTCCGTGTAGGCTCGCCCACCGCAGTGGAGCTTCCGGTCGGAAGCCGCGAGGCATACCCGGTCGAGGTCACCGCTCTCGAGGAAACCTACTGGTTCGACGTCGATGCTCCGCACCCCCTCGTGCGGTGGGAGCGGAGCGACGCGCGGTTCGATCTCGCAGCGGTCGACCGGGTGCCCTACTGGTCCATGAACGGCCCCGAGGACGCGCTTCCGCCGCTTCCCAGCGAACAAGCGGCGGCGGACATCTCGGTGGGTCCGGATGGGAGTCTCGCCCTCGACGGTCGTCCGATGGCGGATGTTGACGCGCTCCTCTCGGAACTCAACGCGGCTCGAGGGGTGCGGCTTCAGGTCCCGTCCGATGCGGCCCGGCCGCTCGAGCTGATCGATGCGTTGCGCCGCCACGGGGTGCAACGCTTCAGCATCGAGACCCGTTAGCCCGAAATGCTTCCGTCAAAGAACGCGGCCGAAAACGTCAGGTGACCGCGCCGCCGCAGCTCGAACCTGCGCCTGCGGTGCATCCGAAGCAGTGCTGGTCGGTCGCGATCGCTCGCTTCTGAAATGCCTCGAGATCGAAGTCGCGGATGTGCGGCCGGTCGATGGCGAGTGGCATCTCGAGCATCTGATTGAAGTCGCAATCGTAGAGCGCGCCGTCCCAGCCCACCGAGAGCATCGTCCGGCACATCGCCCCCTCCGCGGCCACGGGGTTGAAGCTCTGGACGAGCTTTTCCATGTATCCCTCAAGATTGCCGGTGTCGACGAGCCATTCGAGGTACCGACTGATCGGCATATTGGTGATCGTGAAGAGGGAGTCGAACTGGATGCCGTGAATTCGGTCGAGTTCGCGCTTCCATTCCGCCTCGAGTGAGGCCTGGTTCCCCGGAAGAAACGCCCCCGCTGGGTTTGTCACAAGGATGAGCCGGAGCCCGGTCCCGGGTTGAGCGTACCCGAGCTCGTTGAGGCGGCGGAGCGCGCGAATGCTCTTTTCAAAGACGCCGTCACCACGCTGCCGGTCGGTGGATAGCGATCGGTAGTGTGGAAGGGAACACACCACTTCCACTTCGTGATCCTTCAAGAACTCGGAAAGGTCCCGGTACTTGGGAAGCAGGAGCACGGTGAGGTTGCAGCGGTCCATGACGTGCCGACCCCGGGCCTTCGCTTCCTGCACCAACCAGCGAAAATTGGGATTGAGCTCGGGGGCACCACCGGTGATGTCCACGGTTGGGATGTTCACTTCGTCGAGCACCCGGAGGCAGTGCTCCATGGTTTCACGCGTCATCACCTCGGTTCGGTCCGGTCCCGCATCGACGTGGCAGTGGCGGCAGGTCTGGTTGCAGAGCTTGCCCACATTGAGCTGGAGTATGTCCAGTCGACCAGGCCGCAGCGGGTGCATCGCGGCCCCATCGAGGGCGTGATCAAACTTGCGAAGGCCGAGGTCGGAAAGGCGGCGCCGCTGAACGACCGGGTTGGCGAGGGGCAACCCCCGAGAAGTGAGCGAGGGAAGGCGGACAACAGCCATTACATTGAGACTTTCGACGCCTTTTGGCGCATCTGCATGCCGTGCACGAGGGATGCCCCCCCTCGAATCGCCGCCGCGACGTGCACCGCTTCGGTCATCTGAGCCTGGTCGGCGCCTTTTTCGAGCGCTGCGCCGGCGTAGGCGTCGATGCAGTAGGGGCACTGCAGCGCATGGGCCACGGCGAGGGCGATCAGCGCCTTTTCTCTTGCGCTGAGGGCCCCATCAGCAAAAACGGCGCCGTACCAGTCGAAGAATTTCTTTGCGAGTTCGGGAGCGTGCTCCCCGATATCGCCGAATTCGGCGAGGTGCGCCGCGTCGTAATAGTGGTTGGCCATGGGTGCGCGGAATATGCCGCAGAACGGACGCTGGTTACAGGATTGACTCCAAGATCAAGGACGGCGCCGACCGCCGCCTCGGACGTCACAATTCTGACCAAATCGGCCGAACCGCGTAGCGTGTCTACGTGGAACCAACCCTGGACTGTGCGCCCCCGGCCTCTCCGCGCCCCTCCCGGAAGCGCCCTCCCCGAGGCCGGGTGTTGCCCGCCGATCGCGTTCGCTGCTCCACCTGCGGAGCCCGGCTTCCGGGCAACTATCGGGTCTGTCCGCACGACGGAACGCCCCTTCGCAAGAGTCACCCCGACGACCCGCTGGTGGGGGTCGTCCTCGCCGGTACGTACCGGATTCTGAGACTGCTTGCTCAAGGGGGCATGGGTCGGCTCTACGAAGCCGAGCACCTTCGGCTGCCCCGACGCCTCGTCGCCAAAGTGATCCACGATGCGTTCGCGGAGAGCGGCGACGCGGTGCGGAGGTTCGAGCGGGAGGCCTGCGCGGTGGCCCGGATTCAGTCCGATCATGTCCTCGACGTGGTGGACGTGGTCCGTACTCCAGACGACCGGCCGTGCATTATCGCGGAGCGATTGAGTGGTGAAGACCTGCAAGCACGGCTCGACCGCGTGGGCTGCCTTGGAGTCTCGGAAGCGGTGCACATCACGCGGCAGATTTGCCGGGGACTCAACGCCGCCCATGCCGAAGGGGTGCTGCATCGGGATCTCAAACCGTCGAACGTCTATCTCGATGCCCAGGGCGACGGAGTCGAGCGGGTGAAGCTCCTCGACTTTGGCGTGGCGAAGCTCGCCGACGACGAGGAGATCACCCGCACCGGTGCGGTGGTGGGAACGCCCGCGTATATGGCGCCGGAGCAGGCCCGCGCGTCGAATCAGGTGGACCGGCGTGCGGATATCTACGGCGTGGGAGCGATCCTTTATCGCATGGTCACCGGTCGCGCGCCCCATGAAGCATCGGACCCGACCGCATCCCTCGCGCGCCTTCTTCACGACGTGCCGACGCCGCCACGAGAGTTGGCCGAAGATCTTCCCGACGCCCTCGCGGAACTCATCGAACGGCTCCTGAGCCCCGACCCGGCGGATCGGTTCCCCGACGCCAAGACCGTGGAGCTTGCCCTCGAGGACCTACATCCCGAGCCGATGGCGCGCCTGAATGAGCCCTCCCGGGTCGAGGATTCGAGCGAGCACACCCTTATCCTGCCGCGGGGCGCGGTGTCCTCGGCCTCCCGAGCCTCGACGATGCTTCGGCGGGCGCGCAGCGCGGGCGTCGCGGGCGGCGTGGGTCTGGCGTTCACATTTTCGGCCGTGGGGTTCCTCTTGGGTCTCGGTGGAGGTTCGGCCGCCGCAGCGGGACTCTCGGTGCTTGGAGCGTCACTGGCGGTGACCCTGGTGGTGCGAAGCCATCGAAGAACCCGCGGCGATGTGCCGGCGCTGCGTCGCCTCGCATTCCAAGGCGCGGCCACGGCGCTCGGCAGCCTGGGCGCCCTTGGGGTCTGGACCCTTGGGGCCACCGTTCAAGCGACGTCGCTTCCGACCCCGCTCTGGCTTGCCTTGGTCATGGCGGCGGGTGGAGCGGTCGGCGCCCTAGTCGCCAACCTCCAGAGCCGCCCTGGCTCCACTTGAACGCGGGCTACGCGATGCGGAGCACGTGGTGCTCGCCTCCGCGGCGGACGCCCACACTGGTCGGGACGAGCATCAGGGTTCCTCGCGCATCGATGAGGCGGCCGGCCACGAACATCGTTTCCCCGCCGCGCGTGAATCGGTCGAGGGTCGCTTCGTAGGACGGGTCATGGCTGCGCGCGATCGGAAGCGGCGTATCGTCGGCGTCGTGCAAGCACACCCCTTCCTCGCGGGTGATCTTGGCCGGCGCCACCAGGGCGACCGGTTCGGAAATGCCGAGAAAGCGCGTGCGCTGTCTAACGTATGAGTCGGCGAGGGCCTCGAAGCTTCGCGATGCGACCGACTCCAACGCGGTAAATGTCACCTTGCTCAGCCGCGGCGAGACCTCGTACTGAAGGAGTCGGATCCGCTTGGGGAGAATGCCCGGCATCACGTCGGCAAGCCCCACCGCGAGGCGCCGAGGACACGGGCCGATCGACACGGTCGCGGGTCGATCTCGAAAGCGCTCTTCGCTGTAGATCGTGCCGGTCGCGAGGCACACGAGATAGCGTCGCTCGATCGCGCGAAGCCCAAGTCCGGCCAGATACTCGCGGCCAACCTCGACCATCGTGCGCGCGCTCAATCGGGTGGGTTCGCCCCCGGACCCGAGCCACGTGGCAAGGATGAGCTCGCCCTCCGCGTCTCGGTCGTCCTGGCGCAAAATCTGGCTGATCTGGACGGCACCATTCAAGAGCCACGCGAGGCGCGGCAGGTCACCGCCCCCGAGCGCGCCTTTGAGCATTCCGATCCATCGGGCGAGGCCGAGGGGCGTGGGCTCCGGCGCTTCGGCGATGACGTGCTCCAAGGTCTCGTTGACCGCGGGGGCGGCTTTGGCTTCGGCGGCCCCGACCCTCACGATCGCGGTCACCACATCGGACAGCGCGGTCGCCAGCGCGTTCGCCGTGGCGTCCGCAGGCTTGGGTGGGGCCTCGGCCGCTGGTGGAATGCTATGGGTTGCCGGCGCAGTGGCTTCTCCCGATTCGGCACTTAGCATCTGGAGCGCAGCCACCACGTACGGCTCTTCTTCCTCCGGCGGCGCGGTGCAGCTGACCTTGGCTTCGCCCTGGTGGAGCACGACGACGACGGTTTCAGTTCGGCCGTTCACCTCGATGTCGAGGACCGCGCGGGTGGGAGTTGCGATGGGGTCGCCCTCTCCCCGCTGAGCGAGTGCCCGCGCCGCGGCTCGCCGAAGGTCACCGGTCACGCGAGCGATCTCCGACGGGTCACCGCGTCGTGGCGGCGCGCAACTTCGAAACGGAGGGCGCTCGGGGCGCGCCGAAGGTCGAGGGCGAGGACTTCCTCGAGGAGCCCTCGGGCGATGTCGGTTCGACCCTCACGCTGCACTTCCTCGGCGCGACGAAGAAACGACTTCGTGAGGGCGTGCATCACGTAGGCCGCGTCTTCGACTTTGTCTCGGTCGACCGCGATCGCCCTCCGAAACGCCGCCAGGGCCTGGGCGTGCACATTTTGGTGCGCGTGCACGAGGGCGATCGCAAGCAGGGGGGCGACCCAGTGCGGTCGGCCAGTGGCCGCGCGTTCGAAGCGGGCGATCGCGCGTGTCCGGGCCCCCACGAGGAGCCAGAGCTGGCCGAAGCAATAATCCTTCCAGCTCCGGAGTCGGGTGGAGACCGGAGCGAGGTT
Organism: Myxococcota bacterium; assembly: GCA_039187775.1. Classification (GTDB taxonomy): domain Bacteria; phylum Myxococcota_A; class Polyangia; order Polyangiales; family JBCCZL01; genus JBCCZL01. Next base: position 11,041 of record JBCCZL010000079.1, on the reverse strand, counting down.
GGCCCGGCCTTCCTCGCCGCGTTCCAGCACCACCACGGCGTCGGGTTCTTCGCCGCGGAGCTCGAGGCGCGCGCGGATCGCCGACACCGCTTCCTCCATTTCCGCCCACATCGCCGAGACGCTCGTCTCGTCGCCGAGCTCCTTGAGCGCCGAGAGCGCCCGCGCGTCGCCCATGCGCCCGAGGGTACGAATCGCGTGGGTCTTGACCTGCGGATGCTCATGCTCGAGGAGGTCGCCGATCCGTTCGTAGTCTTCGGGCTTGCCGATATGGCCGAGGGCATCGAGCGCGTTTCGCACGACCTCCGGGTCATCGGACTCGAGGGTCGAGCGAACATATTCTCGGCCCCGAGGGTCCCCCGCCATGCCGAGCGCGCCCGCGACCACGGTCCGATGCCGGTCGTGGAGGCTTCGCTCGTAGGCTCGAAGGAGCGCGGGGCGAACCCGAGGGTCGTCGATTCGCCCAAGCGCGCGGGCGGCCTCGGCGGAGGAGAGCGGATCCGAGCCGCGCAGGACTGCCCGGAGGGCCGCCACGAGGCGCCGGTCCCCCGTGAAGCGGAGCGACGTCAGAAGTTCGAGGCGCCGGTCTCGGTCGAGGGTGTCGTCCGCTTCGATAAGGGCGGCGAGATGCGCGGCGAGCAAGTCAGGAAGGTCGCGAACCCGCACCATGAGCTGGGCTCGCTGATCCGCGGGCAGCGCCCCCACCGGCTCCTCCGCACGTTCACCATCCCAGTAGCGCACGACCTCGGCCTCGATTTCCTGCGCGGTCTTTTCAAACTGCGCCCGCTCCTCGCGGTTCTCTCGGCCGACCGCTCCGCTGAAGTTGGCGCGCACTTCCGAAAGCTCATAGGCGATTTCGACGTCGCGGACCGACGTGAGAAACTCCTGAGCACGCTTGGCCTCGTCGCCCTTCAGCGTCTTGTCCTGAAGCATCGAGGAAAGGCGAAGCACCGCGGCGCGTCGCTGGCGAAGGGTTCCCGCCCGGGCGACGCAGATCACGGTCTGCGAGTTGTCGAGGGTGGCGACGTCGAACTTGCCCGAATCATCGCTGACCCTCAGCTGGCCGAGAAACGAACTGTCCGCACCGCCCGGCCCCTTCGGGCCCGCCTCGGCCTGAGCCCCGCCTCGGGGACTCGTCTTCCGTCGCCGGCGCGGGTCGTAGATCCGGTCGAGCCGCACCTCGACCTCGGCCATGCTGCGCTCGGCGATCCGGCGGACCACCGCTTCGGCGACCGCCGCATCCTGTGCTTCCGGGGCGAGCTCGAGCGCTTTTCGAACCGAAAGCCCGCTGTCGCCACCGAGGCCCCCGTGAAGCGCGCGTTCCTCATCGAGCGACGTTTCCGCCGAGTCGTCGGGTTCAGCCATCGGCGGAGTCGTCGCCGACGATGCGCGGGTCGAGCTCCTCGGCGCCGGCGATGTCCAGGTCTTCGGCGAGCTCTTCCCGATGCTCGAGATCCTCGAGGGGCTGGAAGGAGACTCGGTCTTCGTCGTCGTCGCTTTCGCGCGGGAGCAGCTCGTCGAGGCCGAGTTCTCCACCGTCGGTACCGACGATCGGCGAGGTTTCGGGGGCCAAGCTCAGGCCGAGATCGATCTCCGCCTCCGGGTCCGGTTCGGTCCCGTCGGTCCAGCCGTACTCGAGGCTCCCGTCACCGCTCCCGAGCACATCGAAGTCCCCCGCGTCGCCATGCGGATTCGCGTCGCCATGCGGATTCGTGTCGCCACTCGCCTCCGCGTCACGGCTCCACTCGACCGATTCGTCTTCGTCAGGGTCGCCGAGGAGCTCCCCGATATCCAACGGTTCGCCGAGGCCGGTCGCATCGTCGAGGCCGACTTCTTCGGGGCCCTCGGGGACCGGCGTATCGGCGGTGAGCGCGTCGTCGGCGAGCCCGATGTCCTCCGGTTCGTCGAGGGAGCCGAGGCTCGGAAGGTCGAGAACGTCGTCGTCTCGTTCTCGCTTCTGAATCACGAGCCAACTCCTCGAAGCTTGGCCATCACCTTCTTCAGATCCTGCCACACCGGCCGCTTCAGGTTCTCATTTCGAAGCAGGAACGCCGGGTGGTAGGTCGGCATCACGTCGATTCCCTCGTAGACCGACCACCGTCCGCGCCAGCCGCGGGGATTGTCGCCAAGGCAACCCAGGTGCTCCGCCGCACAGCGTCCGAGCGCGACGATGAGCTTGGGTTTGACCAGCGCGAGCTGGCCCGAGAGGTAAGGTCGGCACGCGGCGGCTTCGCCGGGAAGCGGGGTTCGGTTGTTCGGAGGCCGGCACTTTACGACGTTGCAGATGTAGACATCGCTGGGTTGGTACCCCATCGCGACGATCATCTTGTCGAGGAGTTTTCCCGCGCGGCCGACGAATGGTAGCCCCTGCTTGTCTTCGTTGAAGCCCGGGCCCTCCCCCACGAAGCAGAGCTCTGATTCGGGGTTGCCCCGGGCAAACACGCTCTTGGTACGGCCCTCGTGGAGGACGCACCGGGTGCAGGTCTTGGCTTCCTCCGCGAGGACCTCCAGCTCTCGTCGCCGCCCATCGGGGGGCAGCGACGGGTTCGAAGTGGGAGGGGTCGATTCTGGCGAGGAGGACGAAGGGGCGGCAGACCGCGGCGCCTCCGCCCGGCGAGAGGCCGGTTCGGTAGGGCGCGAACCCTCCGAGGCGATCGGCTCCGCCGCCCCTGCCGGGATGCCTGCCCCGCCAAGGTCCTCCTCCCAGGCGCAGAGCTCCCGGGCCATGGCCGAAAGGAGGGCCAGCTCCTGTCGGTGTTCCGGGTTCACGAAGTCGCGATACACGCTCTTTGCGGGGACTGCAAGGACGGACAGGGGCGCCGAGACGCGTTGACTTCAGTGACCCCGGCCGAGTACTTTTCGCGCTGGTTAGGCAACGTGGGAGGAAAAAGCCCGTGACAGCGCGAGTGATCGCGGTCGGCGAGACCAACGTCGGCATGAAGCGCTCCCATAACGAAGACAGCTTCTCGCTGATCGAAGACGACCACCTGTACGTCGTCGCGGACGGGATGGGCGGTCATGCCTCGGGCGAAGTGGCGTCGAAGATGTGCATCGACACCCTCCACGAGTTTTTCCGCGCGACGAGCGCCGACCCCGAAGCGACCTGGCCATACAAAATGGACAAGTCCCGGGGTTACGAAGAGAACCGGCTGATCACCAGCGTAAAGCTTGCGAACCTTCGCATCTTCGAGAGCGCTCAGCGGGATCCAAAGCTCCGCGGCATGGGCACCACCGTCGTGGCGATTTTGATCGTCGATGACGGAGTGTTGATCGCCCACGTGGGCGACTCACGCGCCTATCGGCTCCGCGATGGCCAGCTCCAGCAGATGACCGAGGACCACTCCCTTCTCAACGACTACATCAAGATGAAGAAGTTGACCGAAGAGGAGATCAAGAACTTCCCCCATAAGAACGTGATCGTGCGGGCGCTCGGGATGAAGGAGAGCGTCAAGGTCGATACGATGCTGGATCCTCCAAAGCCCGGGGATCTTTATATTTTGTGTTCGGATGGGCTCTGCGGTCCGGTCACCGACGACGAGATCCGCGACATCGCGCAGAACGCCACCGACCTCAAAAAAGGGTGTTCGGAGATGATCGACCGCGCCAACCAAAATGGCGGTCCGGACAACATCACGGTCGTCATGGCAAAAGTCGTCGGAGTGAGCTGACCGGCCTCTCCGGTTCGCCCCTCCGAATTCAAAAGCGGCCGAGAAATCTCGCGCAGGCGTCATAATCCCTCAGACGCTCGAGCACTCACTCATCATGAGGATGAGTGGGTCGCTCCGCCCGGGCCGGGGTTTGCCGTATCTATGCGTGCTCAGCGCGCTTTTCGGCTGTGAGGGGAGCGTGTCTGCTCCGGCGGAGGGGCGCGGGGCGCCGGGACCTGACGATCCCGATCGGCCGGTCGCTCCCGTCGATCTGGATGCGTGCCGCACCGTGACCTTCGGAATCTACGAAGGCCTCCACCCCAGCTGCGGTGGATGCCACGCCAGAGGGACCAACTTCCCTGCCTTTGCATCCCTCCAGAGCTTCGAGCGACTCATCGCCTACAACCCAGCCTTCGTTCAGCCCCAGAACTCCGCCGGCAGCGAACTGGTGGCGCTTCTCGAAGGCACCGGACAAGGATCCCTCACCCAAATGCCGGTGGGGGACCGGACCTTCGCCGAGCTCGCCACCGCAGGCGAGACCGAACTCTTGATGACCGAAGTGCGCGAGTGGGTCGACACTATGGAGGTCTGTGAGATTCCGGCGCCGGCGGATGGCCCGATCGCCCAGCGCGTCGGACCGGAGCAGGTTCGAAACGCGCTCGAACAGCAGCTTGGACTCACGCAGGAGGACCTCGGCCGGGAGGACTATCTCCTGGCGAGCCCCGACGGCTATATCGACGAGGAGCCCCCGCGAAATGCCCGCGACGGCGCCTTCCAGAACTGGGCGGCTCTCGGTGGGCCGCACTACAAGGCCGGGGCCGGCCCGAATCTCGAGCCGAGCCCGCTCTTTCTTCAGACCCTCGGACCGCTGTCGCAGGCGTGGTGCCGAGTGTCCGTGGACACGAAGGACGTCCTGTTTCGCCATGCGACGCGGGATTCCGATAGCTCCACCGACGAAGCGGCGATCAAACAGAACATCGAATACCTCTACCTTCGGATGCTCGGCGAAGTGGCGACCGCCGAGATGGTCGATGCGATGTACGACGGGATCTATCGGGTTTACGAGGCGCGGGAGGACGCGCCCACCGCCTGGACCGCCGTCTGCGCAACCCTCATCCGTGACCCCGCGTGGATCACTTACTGACCTCTGACCGATGAACGGAGACACGCGCCGATGAAGTGTTCACGACGAGACGCAATGAAGTTATTGGCCGCTCACGGGGTGGCCGCGTCGGTGCCGGCCGCGCTGATTGCTCCGACCGGAGCCCGCGCTTCCTTGGGTCCGGGGCCAAAGAAGCTGGTCACCATCCTCGCGGAGGGTGGTTGGTTTTGTCAGCACATGTTTTCCCCGCTCACCGCCGCGCAGGTCGGCGTACACATCCCCGAGAAGGGTTCCGGTCAGGGCGGGGTCGACCGAAACCCACGCTTCTACGCCGCGGAGGACCTCAAGAACCTGGATGGAAGCGGCGACGCCCCCGACGATGACCCGCGGTTTCAAAGACTTCGTGCCCCTCACCTTTGGGACTCCGCACTCCTCGCCGGTGGGGGAAACCTTGGAACCGGTGACTTCGGATGGTCGTGGGTTGCCGACCCGGGCGACGGCTCGGGGCCGATCTACGAGAACGCGGTCGCGATCCACGGCGTCGATCAGGGCACGGCGGCTCACGATAGCGGAAAGGTGGCGGCGCTCAGTGGCTTGGCCGGTGCCGGCTACAAGATCCCCGCCGCCCACTGTGTGGTCGCCGACGCGGTGCACGCGATGTATGGCGAATCGCGGCCGCTCGGTGCGGTGTCGGTCGGCGCGGGGGCGTTTCGGATTTCGCATCTCGATCTGCCGGCGCATGCGATTCCTACCGCGATGCGGGATCTCTCGAGCATCGAAGCGACCCTTTCGGACCGGGCGGATGCACCGTGGGCGGGGCTTCGGCACCGAAACACCGTCGAGCATCTCGGGTTCGATGGGATGCCAACCGGCGAAGAGCTCCAGCTCACCGAGATCGAGGCCTTCGCGATGGCGCGGTCTCGGGGTCTTTTGGGGCGCGGAGACGACCGCATGTACGAGGCGCTCTACGACTCGTACGCGACGGTGAGCCGGCAGCTTGCGCTCGACATCGTCACGATTCTCGAGGGGACGCCGGGGTGGGAGGGGCCGCCGCCGACCTGGGCGTGGCACCGGAACACGCCCTACTCCGTTCCCGTCAATCCAGGCCACACCCTCGACACCGGAGAACACTGGAACGACTCCTTCGAGCTCGCCCTCAAGCTGCTCAAGTCGGACTTGTGCTCGGCGATCAACCTGCAGGTGAAGGCTTCCGGAGCGTCGACCTTCGACACCCACTCCGCCGAGGGCCACAACAAGCAGTTCGTCGATTCCCGCATGGTGATGGAGGTGATCGGTCGCTTCCTCATGGAAATGAAGCGAACTCCGTCCCCGAGCGGTGGGCTCAATCTTCTCGACGACACCCTCGTGCTGATCGTGAGCGATTTCTCCCGGGATTGGCCAAAGGTCGCATCCGACAACCACTGGCCCATCTCGACGATGGTGATGGCCGGCGGGGGGCTTCATGGCAACCGAATGGTGGGGGCCTACGATCTTCCGGAGCGGGTTGGCAATCCGGGGACCGGGCTTCCCGTCGATATGATCCTGGAGGACGGCACGCCGGCGAATCGACCGCCCACGGTGACCGACTTTATCTACACCGCCTACGACGTCATGGGCATCGAGCTCTTCATGCCAGGCGGCCCAGGAAAAATCGTCGGCGTGAAAGGAGAGGTTTGATGCGCGGGGTCGCGGTTGTGCTTGCGGGCGTCGTGCTTTCCGCGGTCGGACTCATTGCCCCATCCGCCGAGGCACAGGAGGCCACGAGCCCCACCCGGTTTCTTCGAAGGGTGACGCTCCTCCTCCTCGATCGTCCGCCCACCATGGCCGAATACGAGGCGCTTCTCGCCGAGCCGGAAGAACAGCGGGGGGCCGCGGTGGACCGCTTCATCGCATCGACGCTCGAGAGCGCGGGGTTCCGGGAAACGCTTCGCTCCTGGGGCCACGAGTTCATTGGGACGGCGGGTTACCTCGGTCCGGGCGGCAACGGGGGCTACTTCGGGGAGACCCAGGCGATCTCGCTGGATACCTGCCCTGACGATTCGGTGAACGCCGGCAAACGAGCGTTCGTCAACGACGGCTATCCTCAGTTTGGCAACCAGGGCATCTGCGACGATCCGAACGCGTTCGAGGCGGAAATCGAACCGTGGTGGGCCCCCGGCACAACGGTGACCGTGCTTGGCGATGTCGCCACCGAAGCCCGAGTCGGAGCCGAGGGGCAAGACTGCGGCCTTCACGACGGTGGTCTCTACAAGAATCACCGCGCGGGGCTCGGCTGCTCCTGCGGGCCAAACCTGGTGTACTGCGGTCGCCGAACCGTGGCCATCGCGGCGTTTGGGGAAGGCGAAGGGTACTACACCGACCCGACGTCGATTCGACGGGGGGTGTTCGAAGAACCGGCGCGTCTCTTCGAGCATATCGTCGCGGAGGATCGGCCGTTCAGCGATCTGGTTCTCGGAAACTACACGGTGGTGAACCAGGGACTCCACCACCTCTACGTTCGGATGGCCCGCAACAACTCCCAGAACGCATCCCTCGATGACGTCGAGTGGTGGCGGGATTACCAGGCGGATCCTCACGCGTGGCGGGAGAAGACCTTTCAAGAGATGCACCCGAACCTTCTCGACGACCGGAACTATCACTTCGATCCACGCGTCGAGATGGGGGAACCACTCGGCGTGCCCTCCGCCGGAGTGCTCACGATGGTCGCCGGCAACCACAACTATCCCCGAGAGCGGGTGCGGGCGAGCCGATGGCTCGAGACCTTCGCCTGTCGCGAGTTTGCGCCACCACCCTCGAGCGCAACCTTTCCCGCCTACACCAACGACCCCGCCACCGGCGGCGCGTGCATGCACTGCCACGCAAGCCTCATCGACCCGGCGGCGATTCACTTCAAGCGATTCTTCCACAACGGTCTTTATCTCGGGGGCATCGGCCCGAAGTGGGACCTCCGGAACATGAACTACTACTATTTCGACTACTTCGAGCCCCACACCGAAGTGAACATGGTCCCCGGCACGGTAATGACTCCGATCAGTGAAGCGCTGGGAATGGAGAATCCGAACGCTCGGCTCATCGACTTCATGCCGGAAGGCACCACCCTCTTTGGCCTCGAAAGCGACGGAACGATCGGCCCGCTCGGCTTTGCCAAGCTGATGGTCGATTCCGGTGAGTTCGACCGCTGCACCGTTCGGAAGACCTATCGACGGTTCGGCCGTCGCGACCTCGTTCCCGGAGTCGACGATGTGGCGATCGATGAACTCACCGCACGCTTCGTGGGGGAGAACCGGAGCATGCGGCGGTTGATCGCAGCGATTCTCGAGCGGGAACAGGCTCGGCTAGGGTACTGAGTCGTCGCCCCCCTCGATGTCGAGGGAGCCGCGATCCTCTGGGTCCTCGCAAGTCGCGCCGCGGCTCCCTCGGTCATTGACGTCGCTGAACGCCGAGGAAGCAGCTCGTTTCGAGAGAGTCGGATTTCTTCCGGATTACTGGGCGGTCGGGGCCCTCTCTTCGCAGTTTTCGATTCGCAGTTTTCGAGACGTCCTCGCAAACACGTTATCCTTGGCCGGTGGAGCTTCGGGCAAAGCGGGAACCGGACCCGCGGGTCGGCACGACCCTTGATGCGAAGCTTCGCCTCGACCGACGCCTTGGCAAAGGGGGGATGGGCACGGTGTACGAGGCGACCCACCTCCTGATGGAGCGACGGGTCGCGGTCAAGCTCCTCCATGAGGACATTGCTGACGATCGGCTCACCCTAAAGCGTTTCCGCCGCGAGGCGATCGCGGCGTCCCGACTCTCCCACCCCAACCTCGTTCAGGTGCTCGACCTTGCGCAGAGCCCCGATGGGGACGCCTACCTGGTCATGGAACTCCTCGAGGGTGAAGAATGGGGCGCCCGCTTGGAGAGGCAGCGGCCGTCGGTTGCCGAAGTGCTCACGATCATGAAGCAAGTGGCGTCTGCCGTCGGTGCGGCCCACGACGCGCGAATCCTTCACCGGGACCTCAAACCCGAAAATGTGTTCCTCGTCGGCGATGATGACGGCCGATTCCTCGTGAAGGTTCTCGACTTTGGGATCTCGAAGATCCTCGACGCGCAGAGCGAAGGCACCTCGACCAAGACGGGGGCCGCGATGGGTACACCGTACTACATGTCGGCCGAGCAGTTCGAGGATGTTACTCGAATCGACGCGCGGGCCGACGTGTACTCGATGGGTGTGATGATGTTTCGCGCGCTGACGGGTCGCTACCCGTTCCGTGGTCCGACCCTTCCCGAACTCGTGCTCCAGATCATGACCGAACCCGCTCCGTCGATCGCCACGATGACCACGGTGCCGACGCCACTGGCGGAACTGATCGACCGGATGCTGTCGAAGGATCGGGCCCACCGGCCCAAGGATGGGAACGCGGTGCTCGCGCTGATCCAAGCCCTGGATCTCGAAGACGAGAGCGGGCTCAAGCCGGTAAGCCGTCGCACGAGTTCCCCTGCAAAAGAGAATCATGTTGCGTTTGCTGAGGCGGCGGGCGAGGAGCCATCGCTTCCCATTCATACTCGGACCGACCCGGCCTTGCAGGGCGCGGTCAAACCGCGTTCGCGTCGGACGGCCGCGATGCTCACGATCGCCGCGGTCCTCGTCGCGGCGGGCGCGGTTGGCATTGCTCTCGCGTCCCGCGACGCGCTCCCCGCGGAGGTGGCGGACCGTCCAGAGCCCCAGCCAGCTCAAGTCGTTCCGGCCTTCGACCGCTTTGACGAGCCGGTGGACGAGGCCGTGATGGAAGAAGAGTCCGTCGCAGATCGGAGTCCGGAGCGCGCCCCGCCACGACCACGCCCGGCGCTTGCCTCCCAAGGCCCCGTGGAGGCATCGAACGAGCCGGTGGAGGAACCGGTGGAAGCGCCGGCGCCAACCGTAGAGGCGTCCGAGGAACCGGAGCTCGAGGGCGACGGGCTTCCGAGTCACCTCCGATGAAGGCTTGGGTCTTCCTCGTGGTTGGTTTGATGCCGCTTCGCGCCGCGGCGCAGCCACCCGCAGAAGCGGAAGCCGGGACCGTGGATCCTCCCGACGAGGCGTCACCGGAGGCCAGCGAGCCAGAAGAGCCCGAAGAGGCACCCGCGGACGAGGCGTCGGCCGAGGTTCCCGAACCGGCGCTCCCCTCAGACCGATGGACCGCCGCGCTCGAAATGCGCATGGCGCGGGCCGTCGAGCTCTTCGAAGCGGGGGACTTCGACCAGGCGCTGACCGAATTCCGCGCCCTCGAGGAAGCGTCTTTGGGCACCCAGCGGCATGGGGCGGTCTTGTTCAATATGGCCCGCGCCTACGAGCGACTGTTCCAGTACGACGCCGCGATGACGGGCTTCGAGCGCTACGCCCATCACATTGGCCCCGATGGCGAGTACTACGGCGCGGTGGTGGCCAAGATCGAATCGCTCGAAGCCCTCCTCGGAACGCTCCGCTTCGAGGTGACGCCCGCCACGTACGAGGTCTGGATCGATGGCCGACGGATCGACGAACGTCGGTCGGAACTTCGGATCCCCGGCGGCCGCCTCGAAATCGAGCTCCGCGCGCCCGGGCATGCGTCGGCCCTCCGAGAGGTGGAGCTCACAGCGGGAGGGGACGCGTGGGTTCGAGCCACCCTCGAACCGCTCGCCGAGGAGTACCGCGGACTATCACCGACGTATTTTTGGCTCGGCCTTTCGGTCGGGCTCGCGACCGCCGCGGCCGCCGCGATCGCGGGGATCCTCGCGGTGATCGAGAGCGGGTCGGAGCGGGACTGTGCGGCGGACCGGGCCTGTGCCCTTGAGAGCCTCGGGGAGGACGCTTCCCGTGGTGAGAACACGCGAACGCTCACGGTGGTCGCCGACGTGCTCGGGCTGAGTTCGGTGGCGATCTTGGCCACCGCGGCAGCGCTTGCGTTCGTGACCGACTTCGGGTCGGATGGACCGGAACTTCGCGTGGGCCCGGGAGGCGCCCGGTTGCGGGTCAGGTTCTAATGCGGGGAGGAGCCGCGGTTGCCCTGGCCCTCGCGGTCCAGGCCTGCCAGGTGGCGGTCTCCGAGCCCGAGTTTCCGGGCTGCGAAGAGATCGATCCCACCTGCGAGGCGTTCGCTGACCTCGCGATACGCCAGTCCGGGGATCCCCCGAACTGCAATCCGTACCGCTGCGTTCGTGGCCTCTGCGTCGAAGACCGGGTGGAGCGCTGCGACCTTCGGGACAACGACTGTGATTCGATCGTCGATGAGGGCCTTCCGCGGGAGGACGCGGTCGCCCTCGCGTCGGGCCTTGGAACCTCGCTCGTCCTCGCGCG
>JBCCZL010000078.1:0-22769 GCA_039187775.1 Myxococcota bacterium | reverse complement strand
GGCTCGCCTCGCTGTCAGGAGCTTGACGGCCGGCTCGAGGAGCCACGAAAAACGCGCCGCATCGGGAACTGGCACGGCCGGTGCTGGACCAGCCGCGTGCGACCTTCTTCAAAGCATGCGCGCCTCCGCGACGGCCGAGCCGAGCGGTTCGAGAAGGGTTTGGCGGAGGCCCAGCCATGAGCTCTCACGGCACAAACCCAGAAGAGAAGCGGAAGAAGGGAACCGGCAGGGGAACGAGGAAGGGAAAGGGGAAAAAGAGCGGGAAAAAGGCCGCCAGAAACAGGGCGCAGAAGCGAAAGAACCGGCGCCCCGCCCTCACCGGCATCGAGCTCTGTCGCGCGTACTTCGCCGACGGAAGTCAGAAGGCAAAATTGGAGCGGCCGTTTCGCTCGTGGCTCGCCAGCCTCGAGAACGATCGAGACGCCTTCGACGCGTTTCGAACCGACTTCAACCGCTACGACTGGGTCCTCTTCGAGCGCCTGTTTGTTGCCAGCGCCCTCCTTGGCCACGGCAAGAGCCCAGCGTTTCTCGAGTTGTGCGCAGACCAACTTCCTGCCGCAAGCAAGCCGGCGTTCTTCAACAGTCTGGTAGGGCTCCTCCGGCGACAGGCGTGGATGCTCGCATCGGAGGACCCGAGCTTCGACCGTGGAGAGTTCCTTGTTCGCCGCGTATGGCCGGCTCATCTCGAGTTCCTCGACCGTCACGTCCGACGGCCCCGTGCAGAATCCGATGCCCGCCTTAGCACGGGCAAGCCGCGCGCCGCGGTGGTGATCCCCCACCTCCTCAACCTTCGCCACTCTCCGACGCGAATCGGTTTCGAATACGCCCGCGCGATGGCCACCGGCGGCTACGAGGTGCTCGTCGTGGACGCGGGGCTCCTGCCCCAGCGGGTCGAGGCCCCGCTCTTCAACCCACTGATCGCCCGCTACAACGACACGCTGTGCGCCCAGGGAACCCTCCAGTTCGATGGGGTGGCCCTTCCGTTTGTTCGCGTGGGAGATGCGAGCTTTACCGTCGAAAAAGTCCAGCAGGCCGTCGATATCATCGACCGCTTCTCCCCCAACGTGGTGTTGAGCTACGGAAACCTCAACCTTGTAGGAGACTGCCTCGCTGCGGCCTACCCCACGGTGTTCATCCCCGCCGCGCGCCAGGCCGCCCTCTCCCTCGCCCAGGTCCTTCTCTATCCGAAGCGCTCCTCGGCCGACGCGCCTCCGCCCGAAACCGCGGAGCGGATGACCGGCACCTATCACCCGTATTCGTTCATGCCGATGCGCTATCCCCGCTCGGCAGCGACCACCCGCTCGGAGCTCGGCCTCCCTGACGGCGTGCTGTTCGCGATCAGCGGTACACGCCTCGACCGAGAGATGACCGATCTCTTCGTCGAGACGATGCGGCGGCTTCTCGAAGCAAGCTCCGCGGAGCTCGTCTTGATCGGCGGCCACTACCACGGGCGCCTCGAGTCAGCCCTCCCCCAGTTCGGCCCCCGGATCCACCAGCTGGGCTTTCAACCTCACCTGCGAGACACCCTCCGCGTCTTCGACGGCTACCTTAACCCGTTCCGAGATGGTGGCGGTACGACCGCGTTTCTCGCGATGGTGGAGGGGCTCCCCGTGGTCTCGCTCCGACGCGGAGACGCTCTCAACTACCTCGGCCCCGAACTCACCGCCGAGACGCCCGACGAGTATCTCGCCCAGGCGACCGCACTTGCAAACGACCCGGCCGAGCGCCGCGCCGCCGCACTTCGCATCAAAGCGCAGGCGGATCGAATCCCATTTTTGACCGATGCCTTCGGGCAATTGGAGGAAGCATGTCACTTGGCCACGTCTCAGCTCCGCGCAGCCTAGCTCGCTCCGGCAACTGTCTCGATCTCCTGGTGCGTCAGGCGTTTGCTCACCGAGCATGCCGTCATCCGTACCTCACCGCCCTCGCGGTGGGTGACCTCCCGAACGTTGAAGAAGCGCTCAAGGACTTCGCCCATCAATACGCGTTCTACTCGGCAGGATTTTCGATCTACCTTCGGGGCCTCGTCGCGCAGCTTGAAGAGCCGGCCCACATTCATCTGGTTGCAGAGAACCTGGCCGAAGAAGAAGGCCGCATCGACGGCGAGGCCGGTCGTCCCCATGGACTTCTCTTCCTCGACTTTCAGGAAGCGATCGGCGTCAACCCGCTGACCGCGGACCCGCCGATCGCGAGCGTCCGGTCCTGGCGTCGCCGCTTCGATGAGCTTTGCAGCGTCGAAGGCCCCGCCGTCGCGGTGGCCGCACTGGGAGTGGGCACCGAGCTCATCGTTCCTGCGATCTATTCCCAGATCCTTCGCTCACTCCGGGCGCACACCACGCTTCAGCGAGAAGATCTCTTGTTCTTCGAGCTTCATTCGGTCTGCGATGAAGCACACAGCGAAGACCTTCTCTACATCGCCGAGTCTTTCGCCGGGACCCCGGAGGGGCGGCAGGACCTCGCCCGCGGGGCTCGAATCGCCTGGGAGCTTCGGGCAACGTTCTGGGATGAAATGCTCGCCCGAGCCGAGCAAATGCCCCCCTCGGTCACCCGGGCCCGAGGGGCGTCGTGAGCGAACCCGCAATCTACGATCGCACGGCCGAACGCTGGGCGCGCGATACCCCGCAGAGCCTGTCGGACTTTACCGGCCGACCCGCGGTGATCGACCTCTGTGAACCTGCCGGGGCAACGATCCTCGACCTCGGATGCGGCGAAGGATACTGCGCTCGGATCTTCCGTCGTCGTGGCGCCGCGTCCGTCACTGGCGTCGATGGTTCGGAACGAATGATTGCGATCGCGCAGCAAACGGAAGCGACTTCGCCGCTCGGCATCGACTATCGGGTCGCCAACGTGCTCACCGAAGGCGCGATCGGCGGCCCGGTGGATGTCGTGAGCGCGGTGTTCCTGTTCAACTACCTCACGATCGAAGAGATGACGGCGGTGATGACTCGCGTTCACCACGTGCTTCGGCCGGGCGGGCGCTTCGTATTCGCCGTCCCCCACCCGTCGTTCGCGTTTATGCATGACGGCAGGCCTCCGTTCTATTTCGAACGCGGCCAACGGGGGTACTTCGGCTCTCGCGATCGGCGTCATCGTGGCCAAATCGATCGAATCGACGGTCAGCGGCTGGACGTCGCCGCCTACCACAAGACGTTGGAAGACTACATTCGATCGCTCGCCGACGCGGGGTTTCGCTCGCTTCCGGAGATCCGCGAGCTCGGCGTCCAGGAAGAGCATCTCAGCCTGAACCCGGAGTTCTTCGGGCCGGTCGCGGACCTCCCGCTCCACCTTGCCGTTCGCATCGAGAAGCTCACCCGAGGAGAAAAACGCTCATGAACACTCCCATCGTCGTCCTTCGGAACAACGACTACTGCTTCCTCGGAATTCTCCGTTCCCTCGCCGCCGCCAAGGCGCCGGTGGTTCCGGTGATCTGGGATTGGCCGGGCGCCGGTCCCTGGCACTCCGAAACCTCGCGCCACTTTCGGAACGCCGAGACCATCCCGAATCCGGTGAGTGACCCCACGGGCGCAGTTCGGGCCCTTCGCGCGATCGGCGAGCGGCTTCAGCGCCAGTCCGGGGAGCGACCGTTTCTGATTCCTTCCAGCGACACCGGCCTGATGGTGGTGCTCGACCACTACGAAGAACTGTCGATGTTTCGACTGATCGGCTCGCCGAACTTCGATCGACCGCGCCGCGATGTCGCCCACAAGGGCCATTGCGCCACGCTCCTTGCGGCCGCGGGCGTCGCGATCCCGCGGACCCGACGCTGCGAAAAGCCCTCCGACGTCGACCGGGCGGTGCGCGGCGTACCCATCCCTGCGCTCTTCAAGCCCGCAGTGAAAGACTACGGGATGCGGTTCTATCGGGAACATCGCATGGCCAAGGCGGTGACCCACACCGATCGACCGAGCCTCCGGCGCGAACTTCGACGCGCGGTCGCGGCCGGGCATCCACTGGTCGTCCAGGAACAGATCCCCCTCTGTTCCGTCCAGGACGAGGTCCCGTTCTACGCCTATGTCGACCGGCACCACCGGATTCGGCTCGCCTCGACGGGAATCAAAGAGCTCATCATTCCCGAGCCGTTCGGCACCGCGGCCGCGCTCCGGCTAACCCACCATAAAGAGCTCCTGCCGCTTGCCCAAGGGGTCGCCCGCGCCCTGTCATGGCGGGGCCCGTTGATGATCGAGTTCATGCGCGACCCGCGCGACGGGCGCTGGAAGGTCATCGAGGTCAACACTCGGCCTTGGCTGTTTAACGACTTCTTTCGCCAGTGCGGACTCGACTATGTCGGATTCCTCGTCGCCGACCTTCGGGATCAGCTCCAACACTATCCGGCTCTCACCACGCCTTCGGCCGAACTCCTCGCCAAGCGTCCGATCCATATCGATCCGCTCGCGCTGCTTCGCGCCGCAGAACCTGAAGGGGCGGCCTCGCGGGTGGCGATTCAACTCCGATCGTTCGCCGGCTCGAACAGCTACACCTATCAGGACTCCCAGGATCCCGACCCTTATCGGTCGCGCAGCGAGGAGTTTCGACAGCTCCTCGACGAGCGTCAGTCTCAGAAGCGTGAGGCGGCATGAGTTCGAACGTCCGCTACAACAACGCATCGACGTCGTACCAGATCGCAGAAGCCGAGGTCCGAAACGCGCTCCAGCATCCTCCGATGCCTCCGTCGGAGCTCCTCGAAAACCTCTACCTCTTCCTCACGCCGCAGCACCTACGGCGGGTCTTCTTCTTTTACGAGCTCTACCAGCGAGTGCTCACGGTTCCGGGATCGATTGTACAGTTTGGCGTGCGCTGGGGCCGCGATCTCGCCCTTTTTGATTCACTCCGCACGACGTTCGAGCCGTTTAATCACGGTCGCCGCATCGTCGGCTTCGACACCTTCGATGGCTTTCCCGAGGTGGACGACCAGGACGGAATGCGACCGATGGTCCGAAGGGGAAACTTCGCCACCAAGGACGGCTATCGGGTGGAGCTCGAGGCATTCCTTCGAAGCCGCGAGGCGCTCTCGCCGCTCGGCCATCTTCAGAAATTCGATCTCGTCGAGGGCGACGCCAACGAGACCCTGGAAGCCTATCTCACGGAACACCCCGAGACGGTGGTGGCGCTCGCCCACTTCGATATGGACCTCTACCGGCCGACGCGCCGATGTCTCGAGCTTCTCCGGCAGCACGTCACCAAAGGCTCGATCATCGTCCTCGACGAACTCGCATGTCGAGAGTTTCCTGGGGAAACTGTCGCCCTCCGAGAGGTCTTCGGCCTTCGACACATCCGGCTGGAACGGCACCCCCAGGTGAACCCCACCTGGCCCGCCTTCTTTGTTGTGGAGTAGCGATGGATCCGCTCTTTGAACGAAACCTCCTGAACGTCAACCATCCAAAGGATGTTCCCCTCGATCGGCTGCGGGTCATGCTCGAGCGAGACTCGGTCGCATTCCTCCGGGGGATCGTTCCTCCGAACGCGGTGGTCCGGTGCCGCGAGGCGCTTCGGCAGAACTTCCAGGCGAGCCTCGACCGGCCGGGAACCGGCGAAACCCCGGAAGAGCTAATGGGGCACTTTCAGAAGCTCTCGATCGGCGGGGCTGCTCAGAGTGGAGCTTATCGCCCGCGGTTCTTCCGAAGCATCTATTGCCCGCTCACCCAGGACGATCGCTACCAGAGCCACGCGATCTTCCGGCGCGCGGCGGAGCTTCGCAATGTTCTCTATGGCCTACCGATCGACTATGCGATCGACGCGCCCGACGACGGGCTTTGGACCGCCGCGCGGTTTCATCACTATCCGCGGGGCGGTGGATTCCTTGTGTCTCATGCCGACACGGTGATTCCGAAGGTTCATAGAGAAGAAGGTCTCTCGGGCTTCTATCAGGTGATCATCGTGCTGTCGCAGCGGGGCATCGATTTTCAAAGCGGAGGTGGGTTCGTCGAGACCAAGGGACGGCGCACCTACTTCGAGGCCGACGCGGAACTCGGAGACATCGCAATCTACGATGCGCGCACCCGCCACGGCGTTGAAGACATCGATCCAGACGCAAGCTACCGACCGGAAGTGTTCGAGGGCCGAGTCGCCGGTTTCGTCACACTGTACCGCGATCTTCGCGACCAACGGCAAGTCGCCGCGTAGCGCGTCCGGTTCGAAGCCGCGGCCGTTCCGGGCTAGCCTATTGCCATGTCCGTCGCCATCGAGGTGGACCCGAGTTCCATGGCCGTGGTGCGAGAGTTGTTTATCGAGTACTCGGAGTGGCTGGGGTTCGATCTCTGTTTTCAGGGCTTTGACCAAGAGCTCCGCGAACTGCCGGGGAAGTATGCTCCCCCGAAGGGTCGGATCTGGTTGGCCCGTGTCGCCGACGGCCCCGCGGCCTGCGTGGCGGTCCGACCGATCGATGGTCCACCGGGCACCTGTGAGATGAAACGGCTCTGGGTTCGGCCGGAACACCGCGGCCTCGGTCTCGGCCGAACCCTCGCCGCATCCACCCTTCGTTTTGCCGCGGAGGCGGGCTTTCAGCGAATGCGCCTCGACACTCTGGCGTCGATGAACGCGGCGCGGGCGCTCTATCGCTCGCTGGGCTTCCGAGAGATCGCTCCGTACTACGAGAACCCTCACCCGGAAGTGGTCTACATGGAGTGTCCGCTCCATACCTCCCCGGATGGGGGATCATCGGCCTCACAGACTGTCGTACATTGATCGCGTCACGCATGCGTAAAGAGCGGGAGGAACGCTGACCTCGACAGCATCAGCACAGCCGTGGACCCTGGCGCAGCTCGGCGCATTCGCGAACTTGGCGACTCCGATCTGGCTTTATGACCTCGATCGGCGGGTGCGAATCTGGGCCAACCCGGCAGCCCTCAGCCTCTTCTGCGTTCCCGATCTTGACGCGCTTCGAGCCCGCGAAACGCCGATGGAGCTCACCGACGGCACGCGGCGGCGGCTCGAAAACTATCGGCGCCAGTTCCAAATCGGCCAAACGGTGACCGAGGAGTGGAGCTTCTACCCGGAGGGCGAGCCTCCCGTACGCGCGCTCTGTACTTGCCGCGGCATCATGCTTGAGGAACCGGCCCCGCGACTTGTGATGCTCGTGGAAGCCCGAGTCATCGACGCGGACCCTCGGCCCGAGCTTCGGCTGCTGGAGGCCCTTCGCCATATTCAGGAACAGATTTCGCTCTACACGGTCGAAGGGATTCCTCTGGTTCGAAACCCGTCCGCCGAAGCCGAACTCGGTCCACCGCTCGTCGACGATCGTGACGACCGTTTTGCTGGGAGCTTCGTCCATGGCGAAACCGCCGCGCGCGCCCGGAAGGTCGCGCTCACCGAGGGAGTATTTCGCGATGAGGTGCTGGTCCGCACTTCTCGGGGCCCGCGCTGGCACGACCTCGCTCTCCGGCGGATCGTCGATCCGGTAAGCGGTCATGACACCCTTCTCGCCTGGCAGAACGACGTGCACGAACGACACGAGCTCGAGGAATCACTCCGCGAGCTCCGGCTTCGGGCCGAGGCGGCCAACGAGGCGAAGAGCGAGTTTCTCGCGGTGGTGAGCCATGAGCTTCGAACCCCGATGACGGGAATCCTGGCGGCAGCCCAGCTCCTCGAGGACGGGCGGCGGGACGCGAACGAGCGCGAGGCTCTCGACACGATCGTGACTTCGGGGCGCCACATGGTCGGACTGATCGACGAGCTCCTCGACCTCGGGCGGATCGAGGCCGGCCATCTCAGCGTCGACGCCCGGCCCACCGACATTTCGGTCGCTCTGCACGAGGGGCTGTCCGGGCTCGCAACCCGCGCGGCGGCGGAAGACCGCACTCTTCACCTCGAGGTGGCGTCCGATCTCCCAACGGTGCTCGTCGACCGACGAGGCCTGATACAGATCGTCCTTAACCTGGCTTCGAATGGCCTTAAGTTCTCGACCGAAGGCCCCGTGAACGTCGTTGCCTCGCTCGCGGACAACGGTTCGTCGCAGTTATCGGTCGACCAGGCCGGAGTTGAAGTCAAACCGCAGCTCGTGGTGACCGTGTCAGACCAGGGCATTGGCCTGACCGAAGAGGAGCAACGCTCGGCGTTCCAGGCGTTTGTCCAGGTCGATGCATCGCGCTCGCGCAAACGCGGAGGCCTCGGCCTCGGGTTGTACATCGCCCAGCGGTGGAGCGACGCGATGAACGGGACGCTCACCGTTCAGAGTCAGCCGGGAAGGGGCTCCACCTTCCAGCTTTCCGTTCCCGTCGAACCAACCGAACCTGCCGCCGGCACCGAGTCGATCAATCCGCTTCGGCGTCGCGAGCTCGACATCCGGGTGCTCGTCGTCGACGACAATGCGCTCAACCTTCGGGCATTTCGGCGCGCGCTTCGGCGCTGGAACTGCGAGGTGGAAACCGCCGAGAACGGTCTCGAGGCCCTCGATCGCATCGCAGGGTTCGAGCCCGATGTCGTTCTGATGGACATTCAGATGCCCGGCCTCGACGGCGCGGAAGCCACCTGCCGGCTTCGCGCCGAGCCCAAGACTCGAACGCTTCCGGTGATCGCACTCACCGCGGACGCGTTTTACCGAGGGTCGCGGTCCTACGAGGAGGCTGGCTTCACCGACTTCGTCCTGAAGCCAGTGGACTGGGAGCGGCTGTACGAGCTGCTCCTCCGCTTCGAAGCTCGATAGCGATGCCCGTCGAGGCCCCGTTTGCCTCAACGCTACTTGGCGCGCTTAGCTCGAAGCGAGAGCACCGGGCAAGGCGCGTGGCGAACGACTTTTTCGGCCACGCTGCCGATGAGGAGGTGGGAGAGTCCGCTTCGGCCGTGCGTCGCGACGACGATCAGATCGACTTCCGCATCCGCGGCGTAGTTGCAGATCCCATCCGCTGCGTTCTTGCTGACCACGAGCGCGGTCTTTACGGTCACGTTCGAAAAATGATCGTTCGCCAGGGTCCGAAGCTGGTTGTGGAGTTCTGCTCTCAGTTGTTTCTCGATCTCTTGGGTCCCGTCCGGCTTCTCCACCACTGGCGCAAATCGACTGGCCTCGAACACGTGGGCGAGTACCACCTCCGCCTCGTTTTGGCGCGCCAGGAGCGCCGCCGCGTCCAGCGCAAGCATCGACTCTTCCGAAAAGTCGGTGGCGACGAGGATCTTCTGAGTCAGCGTCTCCATGCGGGGAGAATAGCGGATCCTGCGCCGGCCGTGACCGGCCGGCACAACCGCTGAGACCGCGCACACTCAGGACCCGCATTCGGCCGCACTTGGCTCCAAGGTCTCTCCATATTTGGAGCGCAAGATCCAGGGGTGACACGCTTCCCACACCCGTCCGGCGGCCCTCCCTCACAGCTCTTTCGGTTGGCACGCACCTTGGGAGCAAAGTGCAGTGTGCGGCTCTCCCCTGGCGACCTCGCACTCGTCGGTCTGGTCTTCGTTCTTGGCTGCGGAGACGACGACTCGAGTGGCGAAAGCTGCACCGTCGGCGAGGAGTTTCCGTGCTTCTGCGACGACGGAGCCGCGGGCCGGCAGTTCTGCCTCGCCGCCGACGGCACCCGAAGCGCCTGCAGCTGCGGCGCCGACGCAAGCGTCGATGCGAGTGTGATCGATGCTCCCATGGACTCGGCGACCGACTCCGCGTTCGACGCCGAACTCACCGAGGACGCGGGCGGAGACGCGAGCTTTGCGTTTGGAATATGCCGGCCTCCGTTCGTGTGCCAGCCGCTGCCGATGCGACCTCGGCTCGGTGTCTGCACGGAAAACGGCGAGGCGCCGCTGTGCCTCGATGACGGCGATTGCGCTGCGCCTGCCGGTTCGCGCTGTTCGGAAACGATGAGTGGAAACCGCGCGTGTGTTCTCATCTGCACTCCCCAGGACGGCGGCCGAAACGATGCCGGGAGCGATGCGGCCAACGACGCGGGGAGCGGATCATGATGTGGCGTCTCCTGGGGTCACTTCTCGTGCTTTCCGCGTGCTCGTCGGATGAAGCCCCGCCGGCCGCCGCGGACATTACCGTTTCGGTGTCGTCGCCTCTCCGGCGGCTCACGCGGGCCGAGTACGACCGCACGGTTCGTGATCTTCTGGGAGGAGAGCGGCACCTCACTACGCGCTTCGTGGTCGACGACAAGCTTGGCCAGTTCGACACCAATCAGAGTGCGGTCCCGATGCTCCAAGTCGAGCACTATCAGACCGCGGCGCAAGAGATCTCCGGCGCGATGGATCCAGTCGGCCTCGCCGGCTGTCCAGACGTCGACCCCACCGCCAATCGAAGCTGCGCGCTCGACTGGATCGGTCGCTTCGGTACGCGGGCGTTCCGGAGGCCCCTCGAATCCTGGGAGACCGAGAGCCTTTTAAGCGTCTACGACGCCGGCGCCGTGTCCGGACGACACTCCGGAGGCATCCGCCTCACTCTCGAGGCGATCCTGCAAAGCCCGCAGTTTCTCTACCTCACGGAGCTCGGCGATCCGTCCAACCCATCGCGCCTCTCGGACTATGAGCTTGCGAGCCGCCTGTCCTACTTCCTTTGGGGCTCGATGCCCGACGAACAGCTGTTCGCCGCCGCCGAAGCCGGAGTCCTCCGCTCCGACGAAGGCATCGCGGGCCAAGCGGAGCGCATGCTTCGCGATCCGCGGGCGGTAGAATCGCTAGGCCAGTTTCACGTTCAGTGGCTCGGCCTCGACCTCTTGCCAAGCGTCGACAAAAGCGAAACCGCGTTCCCGGCGTTTACCCCTGACCTCGCAGCGGCGATGCTCGAGGAGACTTCACGGTTCTCCGCCCATGTCCTGCTGGAGAGCGACGGGACCTACGAAGCGCTGCTCACCGCGCCGTTCACCGTGGCTCCACCCGAACTCCGGCCGCTTTACGGCATCGCCGACGATGGCTCGAGCCTTCAGAGGCTGCTCCCCGGCCGTCACGCGGGAATCCTCACCCACGCGAGCTTCCTCGCAGTGCACTCGCACCGCGACCAGACCTCGCCGGTGAAGCGCGGGGTGCTCATCCGCGAGGAAGTGCTCTGCCAAGAGCTCATGCCTGCGCCGCCGGGGGTCGACAACTCTCCTCCGGAAGTTGCCGAAGGTACGACCACCCGGGAGCGCTTCGCAATTCACACCGCGGACCCGAGCTGTGCAGGCTGCCACGCATTCATCGATCCGGTAGGTTGGTCCTTCGAACACTTCGACGCGGTCGGGCAGTGGCGAGATACCGACGAAGGCAATCCCGTTGACGCCACTGGAGAGCTCGTCGCCACCGACATCGACGGTCCCACGACCGGCCATCTCGACCTCCTGGGGCGCCTCGCCAATAGCTCGGAAGCCCACGCTTGCATGACCCACCAGTGGTACCGCTATGCGCTTCGCCGCCTCGAGAGCGATGGCGACGCCGAACAGCTCGCCGCCCTCGCGGCGAACTTCGAGGCGAGTGGCGGCAACCTCCAAGAGCTCGTGCTCTCGATCGTCCGATCCCCCGCATTCCGCTCCCGGGCGGAGGAACGCTAGGAGTCCCTTATGATCCGATCCCCACACCGCTTCTCTCGGCGAGCGCTCCTTGGCGGCCTCGGCGCAGGCATCGCCGGCCTCCCGTTTCTTCCGCTCCTCAACCGTCCCGCCGAGGCCCAGGATGACTATCCGACCCGGCTTCTCCTCGTGCTCGGCCCGCTCAACGGGCTTCAGCGCGGCTGGGAACCACCCACCACCGGCGAACTCGGCGAACTCGGGTCGCGGCTCGCTCCCCTCGAGCGGCACAAAGACCAGCTGCTGATCCTGAGCGGCATCGAGGGAGCGGTTCGTGGCTTCGTCGGTGGCCACAAACAGGGAATGGTCGGCATGTGGACCGGCTCGAGTCTGGGGCCCGATGAGTGGCCGCTCTCCCACTCCATCGATCAGGAGATCATGCGGCAGCACGGCTCGGCGACCCCGTTTCCCACGGTCGAGTTTGGCGTGATGAGCGACCTCGGGCGGCAGGACGCGGTTTCGCGGATGATCTACGGGCCGGGCGGAAGTCCGATCGTCCCCGAGAGCAGTCCATATCGGATGTTCGATCGGCTATTTGGCTCGCCCGCGGACAGCGCCGACCAGGAACGCATCCGGCGGGAACAGCGAAGCGTGCTGGACGCGGTCGGCGGAAGCCTCGAGCAACTGCAGAGCCGGGTCAGCGTCGAAGACCGAACCAAACTCGACGCGCACTTCGAAGCGATTCGCTCGATCGAACGTCGGCTCGACGGGAGCGACCTCACTCCGGTGGGCGCGGCCTGCGCGACTCCGACCCTCTCCGATTCGCGCCTCGACCTGCTCGCCAACGACAACTTCCCCGCAATCTACCGACTCCAGACCGACCTTCTGGTCGCGGCGCTCGCCTGCGACCGGACCCGGATCGCGAGCTTCCAGCCGAGCATCAGCATCAGCACTCTCCGGTTTCACTGGATCGAAGGCATCACCGGGCAGTTTCACTTCGACGTGATGCACGGAAGCAGCGAAGAGCAACGCATCGCTACGAACCTCTGGTTCGTCGAACAGTTCGCCTACCTCCTCGACGCGCTTCGCGCGGTTCCCGAAGGTGGCGGCACCCTCCTCGACCACACGGTAGTGGTGTGGGCGGGCGAAATGGCCGAGGGCAATCACGGCAACTACCCTACGCCGCACATCATCGCCGGAGGCGGAAACCGGGTGTTTCGCCTGGGCCAGCATCTCGCATTCGAACGGCAGCGGCAGACGCGGGTGCTCCACGCCATCCTTCAGGCCTTTGACTCCGAGGTGGACCGCTTCGGCAACTACGACGATGGCCTAGGGCCGCTTTCGGGGCTGACATGAAGCGCTGACCGCTGGATGCGAATCGGGTTCAAAGTACTGGTAATCGAAGATGATCATTCGGTCGCCGGGGGGATCGTCCGCGGGCTTCGGCGGGCGGGCTACGAAGTCGACCTCGCGGTGGACGGACCGCGCGGCTACGAAGCAGCCCGCCGCGGACAACACGACGCCATCGTCCTCGACCTCGGACTGCCCGGTCTCGACGGCACGGAGATTCTGCAGCGAATCCGTTCGAAGGTAAGCGCCCCCGTGATCGTGGTGAGCGCCCGCAGCGAGCTCACCGACCGGCTCGGAGCGTTCGACCTCGGCGCGGTGGACTTCGTGGCGAAGCCGTTTTGGATCGATGAGCTCCTTGCCCGGCTTCAGGTCCGGCTCGCCCGCCGCTCGCGTGAACGGGGCCCGGCGATTGGGTGGGGCGCAGTTCGCGTCGACCTCGAAGCGCGAATCGCCTACGTCGACGATCGGAACGCGGGCCTCACGCGCGCCGAGTTCGATGTGCTTGCCCACCTCATCGAACGCCCGGACCGAGCCCTTACTCGCGCGCAGATCGCCGGAGGCGCCCTTCGAGAGTCGGAGGTCGACGAACGTACCGTCGACAGCCATATCGGCCGGCTCCGGAAGAAGCTCGGGGACGCGGGCGCGGCGATTCAGACGGTGTGGGGCATCGGGTACCGCTTTTCACCCCCGAGTCCCGGGTGACCCTCTATCGGGGCATCGGCCGCCGGATCGTGATCGCCGCGCTCGTCGTGGCCATCGGGTCGGGGATGACGGTGTTTGGCGCCAATCGAATGATCACCCGACGGGTCGTCCACCAGGGATTTTTTCGCGCGATCGACGCGCCAAATGTCGAGCGGGCCCTCGCTCGCTGCGATCGATCCCCGGATCGCTTTGTGTACACCGATCCAGCGGGCCTCCGCTACTACGCCTACCAGCCGACCGGAGAACCGCTGTCTCCGAATGCGCCTCCGATCGAAGCGGCTCTTCTTCAAGAGCTCCACCGTGGCGACGCCCGCCCTTACCGGCTCCGTCCCCGCCGCTTCGTTGCGATCTTCTCGCGTCCCGACAAACCCTGCGCACTGATCCTCGCGGTCCGGTCGCCCCGCCGAGTCCAACCCCTGAAGTTCGTGCTCGTGTCGGGGGTGAGCCTCCTCGCGACCCTCGTTCTGTCCTGGGCGTTCGTTTGGACGATCGTCGTCCGGCCACTCCGCCGTCGAATCCAGAGCGTTCGGCGCTCGGCCTCCGCCGTAGGCCAGGTGGAGACCTTCGAATCGTCGAGGCGAGGGGTGAACGACGAACTCGAAGAGCTTTCGCTCAGCATCGACGAAGCCCACCGGCGCCTCTTGGACGAAGCCGAGCAGCGGGAAGAGCGGGAGCGACGAATGGACGAGTTCTTCGCCAATGTGGCCCACGACCTCCGCACCCCGATGACCGCGATGCGCCTCGCCCTCGAGGCTCTCGAGGACGATTCCGCGGCGGAAAAGGACGAAGAGCGTCGAACGCTCGTGGAAACCGCGCTCGCCGAGGCCGTCTACATGTCCTCGCTCGTCGAAAACCTTCGACTCGCGGGGCGGCTACGCGAAGGATGGGATCCCATGGCCGACGCGGCGACCCTCGACCTGGCCGAGCTCGTCGATCGCGTGGCCAAGCGCGAGGCGCTGTTTGCTGAACGGAAAGGCGTCTCGCTCGCCGTTTCGGTCCCGGACGATCCGGTCCCCGTGCGCGCCAACGCCACCATGACCGAGCGAGGCATCACCAATGTGGTCGAAAACGCGGTGGCGTACGGTTCGGCGAACGGACACGTCGCAGTAACCCTCACCGATGGGCCCGAAGGGTTTGTCCTGATCGTCGAGGACGACGGCCCGGGGGTTCGTCCGGCGGAGATCCCTCGGCTCTCTGATCGGACCTTTCGCGCCGACAAGCGCAATCGCTCGCCCAAGGGAAGCGGTCTGGGACTCGCGATCACCGCTGAGCTCGCCGAGCGAAGCCAATGGAGCTTGCACTTCGAGCCGGTCGACCCTTGTGGGCTCCGAGTCCGGCTCAGCGAACACCCGAAACCGCCACCGCGCAAGCCTGAACACCGTGAATAGGAGCCTTCATTCGAAGGGAGCCCTCAGCCGTCAAGTCCGAAGGACTTGACCTTGATAAAGAGCCCTCAGCCGTCAAGTCCGAAGGACTTGACCTTGATAAAGAGCCCTCAGCCGTCAACTCCGAAGGACTTGACCCCGAAAGAGAGCAAACGATGTCAAAACGCACCTGGATCCATGGGCTGCTCGCGACCGTCTACCTGGGCTCTTCAGCCTGCGGAGACTCCACCGGCGACGAAGGATCACCGGACGCCGCAGGGGTGGATGCGAGCGCCGACGGGGTCTCGGACGCTCCGGTCGCCGCGGACGCCACCCCCGACGGCGACGCCGACGTCGGATGGATGCCCACCGCCGAACCCTGCCCGGAGGCCGGCGGGTTTGGAAACTGCACCCTGATCGAGTGGGCGGACCGTCCCTACTCTGCGTATCGACCCACCAATCTGGATCTCAGCACGCCGAGCGCGGTAGTGATCGTGCTTCATGGCGGGAGCGGGAACTCCAATGCCGGCATCAGCACGAGCTGCCCTGGCGGGAACCTCGACGATCCCGCGTGCTGGCATCAGGTCGCCGAGGTCGAGAACTTTCTTGTCCTCTTTCCAAACGGAACGTCGTCCGCGGCGATGCCCAACCAGCGGGCCTGGAACTCCGGCGGCGGCGCGAACGGATACCAGTGCGTCGGCGGAGCCCCGTGCCGCGCAGGGGTGGACGATGTGGGGTACGTCGGGGCCGTCCTCGACGATGTTTCAACGTGGGCGAACGTCGATCCCGGCGCGGTCTTTGCGACCGGCCTATCGAACGGGGCAGCGCTCAGTCACCGCTTGGCCTGCGAGGCATCGGATCGGATCGCGGCGATCGCACCGGTCGGAGGCGCGAACCAATTCGCCGCCGTCGAGGCGTGCGAGCCGAGCCAAACAACCGCCATTCTGCATATCCACGGGACCGCCGACCCTTGCTGGGAGTACGAAGAATCGAACCGGAGCTGCCTTGGCGCGATCGTCGCGGCAAAGGTCGGAGCGGTCGACACCATGGCCGACTGGGCCGTGCGCCACCGCTGCACCGGCGGCCCCGACGAAGTCGAAGAACCCGACCCCGACGGCGACGGCATTCGCACCGTCGCGATGACCTGGACCGGGTGCGACGCACCGGTGGTGCTGCTGCGCAATGAGGGCGCAGGGCACACCTATCCGAACGGCCGGCAGTACGCTCCTGAAGCCAATATCGGACGCACCATTCGCGACTGGGGAAGTGAACGCATCTGGCAGTTCTTTCGCGATAACCGCCGGCCCTAGTACCCCCGCCCCGAAGTTCGTTCCGGGTTGTTGCCGGCCCTCGGGTCCGATCTCGGCAGCCCGGACCGCGATGCTCTCCTCGAATGGCCTTTGGGTCGCCCGAACCGCGTCTCTCTGGCGGCAGAAAGGCGGGGAGTTTCGAGGTCTCGCGCCCAAGCCGATCTGCGCCGGTGGCCGTTGGGCCGAGTCTCGCCACCTTCCACATTCGGCAACCCTCCACTGACATCGGACACGATTCGCCTTCGCGATTGGGGCTTCGCCGAGGTTCCCAAAAACACTCGACTATTCCTGGCTCGATCGACCGACGTTGGCCGACCGGATCCGCATACGGATTTTCGCCGGACGCTGCTAGTGTTGCGGGCTTCATGAGCTACACCGTCCTCGCGCGAAAGTACCGACCTCAGGCGTTCAAGGACTTGGTCGGCCAAGAGCATGTCGCCAAGACCCTCTCCAATGCCATCGAGACCGATCGGGTAGCCCACGCCTTTCTGTTTACGGGGGTCCGAGGCGTCGGAAAGACGACTACCGCGCGCCTCCTTGCCAAGGCGCTCAACTGCGTGACCGGCCCGACGCCGACCCCGTGCAACGAGTGCGCGATGTGCACCGAGATCACTGCGGGGGTCGACCTCGACGTGCTCGAAATGGACGGCGCGTCCAACAACAGCGTCGAAGACGTGCGGCGGCTTCAAGAGTCGATTCCCTATCGACCGAGCCGAGACCGCCTGAAGATCGTGATCGTCGACGAGGTTCACATGCTGTCGACGGGCGCGTTCAACGCGTTTCTAAAAACGCTGGAAGAGCCCCCCCCCCACGTAAAGTTCATCTTTGCCACAACCGAGAGTCACAAGGTCCCGATCACGATTCGCTCGCGCTGCCAGCGCTACGATTTTCGTCTGATTCCGCAGGCGGTGATCTCGAGCCGAGTCCGCGAAATCCTCGCCTCGGAAGGCATCACCACCGACGACGAAACGGTGAGCATTGTTGCACGAGAAGCCGCCGGCTCCATGCGTGACGCACTCACTCTTCTCGACCAGATCGTCGCCTTTGGGGGCACCGACCTGAAGGCGGACGAGGTCGCAAAGACACTGGGCATCGCGGGACGTGCGGTCGTGCGAGAGGTGTGTCGCGCGATCCTCGAAGCCGACGGGAAAGCCGCCCTCCTCGGGGTCGACGCGTTGGCGACGCAGGGTCTCGACATACTTCACTTTGCCAAGCAGGTGCTCGACTACTTCCGTGACCTCGTGGTGCTCCGGGTCGCCGGCGACTCGGCGCTCGTGAGCGTCAGCGATGAAGAGCTCACCTCCGCCCAAGTCCTCGCCGAGGCGCACGACCCGCTCGAACTTCAGCGGTCATTCAGCAGCCTGTCGCTTCTCGTAGAGGACGTCGGCCGCTCCGCCACTCCGAAGACGGTGTTGGAGATGGGTCTCGTTCGGCTCGCCACCCGGCCTCCGCTTCGGCAGGTGGGTGAACTGATGGACCGGCTCGAGGCCCTCGAGCGTCGCATGGGCGGCGGCGGTGGGCCGAGCTCCGGCCAGGGTCGAGGACCTCGGAGAAGGTCTCCCCAGGACGCCCCCTCGACCCCGCGGTCGATGCCCCGACACGAACCGGAGAACCGAAACCCGGCGCATGCCTCCGCAAGGAGCACCCTACGGGGCAATCCCCCAGTCTTCGGGGAATCAGTCTTCGGGGAATCAGTCTCCACGGAACCAGTCTCCACGGAACCAGTCTCCACGGAACCAGTCTCCACGGAACCAGTCTCCGCGGAATCCGTCCGCGCTGAGTCCGTCCGCACGCCATTCGTCCCCGCCGATTCGCCCGCTCCGCCATCCCCCGGCGCCGGAACCGCGAGCGCTGGGACCGCGCATGGCCGAACTCCGTCGGACCCTCGCGGAGCCGCGTCCGCGAGACACCCGAGCGAATCGCGGGAGCATCCAGACTCATCCGGCGAGGCGACCAAGCAGCCCAAAGCGCCCGCGGTCGTGGAAGTCCCGATCGGCGAACAATCATTGATGGCAGTGTGGGAGCGGATCCTCCATCACGTGCGAGAGAGTCGACCGGCCCTCGCAGCAATTCTCGAACACGGCGCTCCAAGAACCATCGATCGGCAGAAGCTCCTCGTGGCCTTTCCCAAGGGCAGCTTCTTTGGCACCCAGGCGTCGGATCCGGAGAGCCGTCACGGCCTCGCCCAGTGCGCCGAGAAGGTCATCGGCGCGCAACCCAAGGTCGAGATCGAGTTCAGTGCCGACTCGAACGGACAGGGCCGAACCCTCGCCGACGTGGACCATCAGCGCCGAGCGGATGCCCGCGACGAGAAGCGGCGCCAGGCGCTGAGCCACCCCGCCGTCGTCGACGCCATACAGGTGTTCGATGTCCGCCCCGACGCGGTGAAAGTTCAAGTGGAGTAGACCCCTTCGCGGACCAAACCCGCTATATTCGCCGCCGGGTGAAAAGGCACCCGGCCAGCTAGGAGACGCGTCGATGGCAAAGTTTCGCGGAGGAATGGGTGAGCTCATGCGCCAGGCAAGTCGCCTGCAGCGCAAGATCGAAGCCCGAAAGGAGGAGCTCAAGGAAGAGCAGTTCGACGCCACCTCCGGCAACGATCAGGTCAAAGTCGTCGTCAACGGGGCGCACGATGTGGTCTCGGTCGAGATCAATAAGGAGCTGCTCGAAAACGAGGACCTCGAAATGGTGCAGGACCTCGTGGTTGCCGCGGTGAACGCCGCACTCACCAAGTCTCGAGAGTCCGTGGACGCCGAACTCGAAAAGGTCAGCGGCGGGTTGAAGATTCCCGGCCTCACCTAGCGCGCTCCTCTCGAGTTCCCCCGCTCCTGTTCGCAGTATCGAGTCAATGAACGCAGTACCGAGTAAATGAACGACGACCCCATCGGCGAACTGATCGCACTCCTCGGCCGGCTCCCTTCGATCGGTGAGCGAACCGCGACGCGCCTCGCGTTTCACATTCTGGGAACCGATGCCGAGTACGCGCGGACCCTCGGCGGGTCGCTGTCGAAGATCCATGAGCGTATTCAGAAGTGCCGGCGCTGCGGCAACTTCTGCGAAGGGGAGTACTGCCGAGTGTGCCTGCACCCGTCGCGCGACGAAACGCTCGTATGTGTGGTCGCCCGAGTGCAGGACCTCGTGGCGATCGAACGGTCGGCCACCTTTCGAGGCCGCTACCACGTCCTTCACGGACTTCTGTCGCCCCTCGACGGCATCGGTCCGGACCAGCTCCCCATGGACTCACTCTTGCGACGGATCGACAACGAAGGCATCAAAGAGTTCGTGGTCGCAACACCCCTGAGTGTCGAAGGCGAGGCGACCGCCCTCTATATCTCCGAACTCGCTCGACCTAAGAACGTAAAGGTCTCCCGGATCGCGAGCGGGGTGCCCCACGGAGGCGAACTCGAGTTCACCGACCAGGTAACCCTTGGCCGCGCATTCGACGGTCGACGCGAGATGTAGGATAGCGGAGTGGGAGGGGATGTGACGGAGGAACCGGTTCGACTGTTGGGTGGCGCCCGGCGCTACGCCAACGCCATCCTGGCAGCCCTGGTCGTTCTCATGGTGGGGATGATGATCATCCCGCTGCCGACTCCCCTCCTCGACGTGCTCTTGGCGAGCAACATCGCGGCCGCGGTGGTGCTCCTCCTCGTGTCGCTCTACGTCCGCCGGGGCCTCCAGCTCTCGGTTCTTCCGACGCTCCTGCTCCTGACCACCTTGTATCGGGTGGCCCTCAATGTCTCGTCCACCCGACTCATCCTTCTGCAGGCGGATGCTGGCCAGGTCATTGAGGCGTTTGGCGAGTTTGTGGTCCAGGGCAACTATGTGGTCGGAGCGGTGGTGTTTCTTATCCTCACCCTTGTGCAGTTCGTAGTGATCGCCAAAGGCTCAGAGCGGATCGCAGAGGTGGGCGCACGCTTCACCCTCGATGCGATGCCGGGCAAGCAGCTTGCCATCGACGCGGAGCTTCGAAGCGGAATCGTGGACCGCGCCGAGGCCAAGGCTCAGCGAGCCAACCTTCAGCGAGAGAGCGACTTTTACGGCGCGATGGACGGCGCGATGAAGTTCGTGAAGGGCGACGCGATCGTCGGCGTGATCATCACTGCGATCAACATCATCGGAGGCCTCGGCATTGGGGTGGGCCTCCAGGACATGCCCTTTCAGGAGGCGCTTCGTACCTACGGTCTCCTCACCATCGGCGACGGCCTCGTGAGTCAGATCCCCGCACTCCTGATCTCGACTTCCGCGGGCCTCGTAGTGACCCGCGTGAAAGCGGAACGCGACCAGTCCCTCGCAGGTACGATCGCTTCGCAGATCTTTGGCCAGGCACGAGCGCTCCTTATCGGTGCGGGGTTCCTGCTCCTGCTCGCGTTCCTCCCCGGACTTCCGTTTTGGCCGTTTTTGGCGCTCGCGGCACTGCTCCTTTTAATTGCGGTGCCTCTACTACGGAGCCGGCGCGATCGGATCGACGAAGATCCAGGGGACGTCTCTGCCGATCCTGCGGTGGAACCACTTCGCATCGATGTTCCGGACGCGCTCCGCGGAAAGATCTTGCGCCCGTTCTACGACCAAGCGCTCCCGTCGCTGCGACGAACGCTGATGGAGGAGCGGGGACTTCCGTTGCCACCGGTCACCCTCCGAGCGTCGGCCATTGCGAGCGGAACGCTCCGTATCCTCGTGCATGGGGTCGAGCGGAGAAAGGTCGCGCTGACGTCCGACGATCCGGCAACAGAGGTTGCGGACGTTCTTGGGAGCGTGTTGCGTCAGGAGGGCGAGCGGGTCCTCAGCGTCCAGCAGGTGAGCGACGTGCTGGCGCGACTCCGGAAGTCCGACCCGGCTCTCGTGGACGCGGCAAGCCAACGTATCGACGTGGTGAGATTAACGGTGCTGCTTCGCGCGCTCCTTCGGGAACGGGTGAGCCTTCGCCCTCTCACCCCGATCCTCGAAGCCCTGGCTTCTGCGCCGCGCGGCCACACGCCGACCGCGGAAGAGCTTCGGCGAACGCTCGGCGAACGAATTTCCCTCCCGCTAGCGGTGGAAGGCACCCTTCGCCTGTGGGAGGTTGACCCTCTCATCGAAGACGCGCTTCGCGAGTCCGCCGAAGAGGCAGGAACCGAGCAGAGCCTCGCCCTGGCCCCGGAGCTTGCCCGCGACATCGGAGCGGCGGTCCGCGCGAGTGGAGCCGAAGTCATCGCAATTCATGCCGAACTACGGCCACTCCTGTCACAGCTTTTGGCCCACGAGGCCCCAGAGACCACGGTGATTGCGTGGAACGAGGTCGCGGCGGAGCTGACCCTGGAGAGGGTGGGTCGGATCGAGGTGTGAACGATCGGCGGGCTGTCGGGCAGTCGAATCGTGAACCTCCGTTCTCATCGCGATCCGATCCCTCCCCGTGGTCACTGAAATTACAGAGATTTCCCCGGGATCAGGCCCGATACAAACCTGGCATCGGGTTCGCATAGCTACTGGTCGAGATGAAGAAAGGTTCCCGACCCATGAACCGGATCACCCCCGCCATCCTTACCCTCCTTACCGGCGCTGGCCTTGCGCTGCCCGCCTCGACTGCGGAAGCGCAGTGCGAGCACAGCGATTCCACCTTCTGCGCCTCGGTGTCGGTGGGCGCGTCGGCGTCCGCGTCGGTCCGCATCGGCACCCCGCCGCCTCGCAACCAGCAGGTGGTCGTGGTGCAGCCGGCGCCTCCGCCGCCCCCGCCGGTGGTCGTCGTGCAGCCCACTCCGCCTCCGCCGCCCCCACCCCGCACCGTGATCGTGACCCGGCCGGTCCCGCCGCCCACCACCGTGGTCGTGACTCAGCCGCAGCCGACGGTCGTCGTGCCGGCCACCCAGCGTCGGCTCCATGGTTGGGGTATCCATGGAAGCATCGGCGGCGTCATCGGACGAGACGTGGAGATGGGTGGCGGTAGCCTCGCGTTTCGACTTCGACCGGGGAATGGTCACTTCGCCCTGGACATCGGCTCGGGGTTCTACGCGGGTCAGGACTACAACGGCCTCGACCGGGTCGAGGTGCCGCTCACGGTGGACGCGATTCTCTTCGCCAACCCCGAGAGCCGCTTCCAGTTCTACGGTCTCGTCGGAGTCGGCGCCTCTTTCGCGCACGCCGAAGGGTTTCAGCTCGACCGAAGCGGTCGGTTCGGCGATGACTTCGTGTCCCGCGACTACGCGTACGTAGGTGGTCAGGTCGGCGCGGGCGTAGAGTGGCGACTCAGCCGATTCTTCGCCCTGAATGCCGACGTTCGTGGCTTCCTTCGGACCCGCGTCGATGACAACCCGGAGCCGGAGTTCGTGGAAATCGACGAGGACACCGGGCTCGCCACGGGCAGGACGAGCGATACCTCGACGGGTATGACCGTCAACTTCGGCGCGACCTTCTACTTCTAGTTCGCGCTCTAGTTCCAACCCACACACAGCTTTTCGTCTCAAGACTTCTTTCTTCCGACAACACTCCTCCCGCACGCGAGGGCCCGGTCTAGTTCCGGGCCCTCTTTTTTTAACGTCTTCAAACGCCTCTTCGAAGCGAGCGGCTGGCGAAGAGCTAGAGCTCATCTAGATGAGCTCTAGTCACCACCGAAGAGCTTCTTGAAAAAGCCCTTCTTGGGACCCTCTTCCCCTTCGGCGTCATCCTCTTCAGGG